>CAYJGM010000106.1:0-7560 GCA_964369495.1 uncultured Bacteroides sp.
CCACAAAAGTTATAGGTGGCAGAAACTTAATTTGCATTGATGAAGATAACCAAAAATGGCTTTTTTCACACACAAGAAAATGGAGAGATGGAAACCCCGATATTATTGAATTCTCTCAAGTAACGGGCTGTGATGTTGATATTGATGAGCATCAGTATGAAATTTATAAAAATGATAAACCGGGCGAGCGTGAAAGTTATAACCCACCACGATATAAAAAATCTTACGATTTTGATATTACTATTTATGTGAATTCGCCGTGGTTTAACGACATTAAATTTAAGTTGAACGACGATGATATCGACAGCCGTTTTTGTGCAGAGTACAAAGAAGCAGAGCGCGATGCAGAGGAAATTAAAAGCACATTAATGGGCTTAAGGCAGCAATTCCGTGAAGAAGTAGCCGAGGCAAATGCACCAAAAGTTGCCATTACATGCCCAAATTGCGGCGCAACAACAACCCCCGATTCAAGTGGATGCTGCGAATTTTGCGGCGGAGCTTGTTAAAAATGAGCGTTAAAAAAATTGTGTTAATTGCAGTTTTGATTATTATAGTTATTGCAGTGATATTCATTGCAATAACATTTCATCAAATTGATGTTATTATGAGCGCTGGAGAGAGTGAAATGCCTAACAGAGATGATTACATTTTGTTTTCTTTCGAAATTAGAGAGAGTAGCGCAAATGCACTTTCAACAGATGAGGGGCATTCACAATCGTTTAACTTTAGTTTTGAAACAATGTATATAGATAGCCCCGAAACAGATGGCTATAAAAAAATAAAATTAGATGAAACACAGCGTAAAAATTTAGAAACAGAACTTTTAGCTTTAATACAAACACACAATTTGCAAGAATGGGACGGCTTTGATGAACATTTGCAAGTTATGGACGCAAGCAATGGTTTTTCGTTTAATGTTTTGTATGAAAATGAAGACGAGATAAAAGCAAGCGGCGGTTTTATGTTCCCGGATAATTATATTATTGTTTTTAAAGATATTAAAGAAGTGTTTTTGAAATATTATAATAATAGCAATTAGTTTTTGATGCTATTGTGATAATTTATAAGCTATACAACAAAATCTCCATTCTTTTTGGAGGTTTTACAAAAAAAATGCGTTTTCGCAGAATGGAGATTTTTATGGGCTTAATAAAAGCGGCAATGGGTTCTGTTGGCGGTGTGCTTGCCGACCAATGGAAAGAGTTTTTTTACTGTGAAGCTTTAGAAGCTGATATCTTAGTTAGTAAAGGGCAAAAAAGAACCGGTGGAAGAAGTTCTAATACAAGCGGTGAAGAAAATATTATAAGCAATGGCTCTGTTATAGCAGTTGCCGATGGCCAATGCATGATAATTGTTGATAATGGAAAAGTTGCTGAAGTGTGTGCAACTCCGGGCGAATTTACTTATGATACTTCAACAGAGCCATCTGTTTTCACAGGTGATCTTGGCGATAGTATTATGGAAACTTTTAAAAATATAGGCGCGCGTTTTACATTTGGTGGGCAACCCGCCAAAGACCAACGAATTTATTTCTTTAATACCAAAGAGATTATCGGCAATAAATATGGCACGCCAAGCCCTGTTCCATTTAGAGTAGTTGATCAAAACATTGGGCTTGATATTGATATTTCCATACGTTGTTTTGGCGAATATTCGTATAAAATTGTAGACCCAATGATGTTTTATACAAATGTTTGCGGAAATATTTCGGCAGATTATAACCGCGAAGAAATTGATGGTATGTTAAAAACCGAGCTTTTAACAGCGTTACAACCCGCCTTTGCTAAAATATCATCAATGGGTATTCGCTATAGCGCTCTTCCCGGGCACACATTAGAGATGGCAGATGCGCTAAATGAAATACATTCCTTTGGCGTTTCTTCGGTTAAGGCAAACGAAGAAGATGAGGCCATGATAAAAGAATTACAACGCAATGCAACGTTCAGAAACCCAACAATGGCAGCTGCACACCTTGTGGGTGCACAAGCATCTGCCATGCAAGATGCCGCGAAAAATGAGAGCGGTATGGGCGGTATGATGGGATTTATGGGCATGAATATGGCAGGAAACGCCGGCGGTATGAATGCAAACAACCTTTTTGCAATGGGCCAACAACAACAGCAAGCAGCACAACAGCAAGCGGCACCCACACCGCCACAACAAGCACCGCAAAATACATGGGTTTGTTCTTGCGGTAGCCGTGCAAATACAGGAAAATTCTGCTTAGAGTGTGGCACTGCAAAGCCTGCGCCCGAACAGGGTTGGGCTTGCGAATGTGGCGCTGTAAACAAAGGCAAGTTCTGCCAGGAATGTGGCGGCAAAAAACCAGCCGGAGCACCGCTGTTCGCTTGTGATAAATGCGGTTGGAACCCACCCAATCCTCAAAAACCACCAAAATTTTGCCCTGAATGTGGCGATTTATTTGATGAGCAAGACACAAAATAATTTTTAAACAACACCGCACAGTAACTGTGTGGTGTTGACTTTAGGAATATAAGTTATATATCACATAACAAATGGAGATGTTTTTATGGCAAAAGATATTCTAAAATATCAGTGCCCTTCTTGCGGCGGCCCTGTTCACTTTAATACAAGCACTCAAATGTTGCTTTGTGAACATTGTGGAAGCGAATATAAACAAAGCGATTTTGAAAACAACGCTGAAAATGAAACCGTTCAAAATTCACAGCCTATTGATTGGAAAACAAAAAGTGCCGTAAAAGAACATGAAGTTATAGAAATGCAATCGGGATTTAACTGCACTTCATGTGGGGCACAGGTTGTTTGTGATGGCAACACCGCCGCAACCGAATGTATGTATTGCGGCAACCCCATTGTTCTTGCAAACAATGTTAGCGGTATGCTAAAGCCCGATTTAATTTTACCATTTAGCATTGATAAACAGCAGGCACAAGAAAAGCTAAGGGGCTTTTATAAAAATAAAATTTTACTTCCAAGCGCATTTAAAAAAGAAAACAGAATTAAAAAAATAACGGGAATGTATGTACCGTTTTGGTTATTTTCGGGTAAAAGCGAAGCTAACATGTTATTCAAGGCGGGAAAAGAAAAAACACATACCTCGGGCGGATACAGAGTAACCGAAACATCGCACTATGATGTATACAGAAGCGGCAACCTTTCGTTTAGCCGCATACCTGTTGATGCTTCAAAAAAAATGGAAGATAATTATATGGACGGATTAGAGCCATATGATTACACTGCATTAACCGAATTTTCGCCGCCATATATGGCAGGCTTTTTTGCAGACAAATATGATATGGATGTAAAAGAGTGTAAGCAAAGAGCTATTAATAGAGTTGCGAGCTCTACAAAACAAGCACTTAGAACTACAATTATGGGATACGATTATGCAATTGAACAAGACGAGCAAACCGCCATTGAGTTTGTAGATGATGATATTAAATACGCATTACTTCCTGTGTGGGTGCTTAACACAAAATACAAAGGAAAAATGTATCACTTTGCGGTAAACGGCCAAACAGGCAAAGTTTCGGGAGATTTACCTATTGATAAATTAAAAAAAAGGTTGTTGCATTTTGCTTTAATTGTAATTATATTTACAATTTTTGCTTTGCTTTAATATTTTCTTTGATATATGATTACTTCCTATACGGCTAAGAGGGTGCTTATATGAAAAAATTAATTAATTTTATAGTTTTATTATGTTTTTTGCTGTTTATGTTGCAAATAGCGGTTTTTGCTGAAGATTACCCGCCTATTTTAGACGATATAGATTTGCTCACCGACGAGCAAGAAGAACATCTAAAATCGAGAATAGATGAAATAGCAAAAACTTATGATTATCATATAATATTTAATACGATGCAATTAGAAAATGATATAACCTTTAAAGATTATTACATTGATTTCATGAGGTATGTTATTGCGAAAGACGGTGCGATGTTTTTTCTATCTCCCTCAGATAAAGACGATGGATTAAAATTCGATTATGCTTATGCAGGATATGGAAAATATTTTGATGTTATAAACTCTGTGGATAGTAAACTTATCGAGCTAAATAATCAAGTAAATGAATCTGTACAAACAAAAGAGCGATATTTTGAGTTTTTTGATGGCGTTTTAAATATTCTTGTGGATTTTTTAGAAGAACAGAGTAATATGCCCGTTTTTACAATAGAAGATTATATTGGCATCGGTGGAATGATAAACGGTTTTGATCCCATGATTGATGCTGCGCAGATAATGACACAAACGCAAGAACTACTGCTTTTTGAAAAAATAGAGTATATACACAAAACTTATGATTTTGATGTAACCTTAATGACGATGAACGAAGTGCCCGACAATATACCTTTAATTGAATACTTTGATTGGTACACCGGGCTTGATTACACAAGAGATGGTGTGGTATTCGGCATAGATTTAAACCCCGATACAAGAGATTATGCAACTTCCACCAGAAATTTAGGCATAAATGCTTTTACTGAGGATGCGCTCGATTTAATTGATGACGATATCGCCCCGCTTCTCACCGCAGAAAAATATTATGAAGCATATGATTTGTTTTTAGATCACACAATTATGTTTGTAGATGGTTATAAGAACAACAATCCATATCAAAATTCAACAGATTTAATTATAGTTACTGTATTGGCACCGCTTATAATAGCACTTGTTGTATCAGCAATTATAATGAAATTTTATTTAGTTCCTCAGATGAAAACAGCGGTTATTAAAACAGATGCAGAGCGTTTTGTGGTAGATAACAGCTTGATACTTACGAATAAAACCGATACATTTACCCACAAAAGCACAACTCGCACAAAGATACAATCTTCCTCCGGTGGTGGAGGTGGAGGGACACGAAGCGGATACGGCGGCTCGCGCGGTGGGCGTTCGGGTAATTTTTAAAGTATAAATAAAGGAGAAATTATGAGAAAAATAATACCTGTGCTATTATCTATTTGTTTAATATTAAGTGCATGTGCAAATGAAGAAAGCACACAGAATATTAATTCCACGCTTACGCAATTTGCACAAGATATAACAGAAAACAACACTGAAAATAATAATGAAAGCAGTAATAATGAAAGCGCCCAAATAAATTATGAAAACATTTTAATTGATGAAATAGGTGCAAGTTATTTTGAGGGCAGGGCATTAATGCGTGCCGACGATGAAGAAATTAAAGGCGAAATTTGCGCTGTTTTTCAAGTGGGAACAAGCACAAGCGAGCGTTTTACTACAGAGGAATGGCTTGCGGTTTCACAAAGTTTACAGGTGTATAAATACGATGTAGCGCTTGATGAATGGCTTGAGTTCACCACAAATTCTCAAAGCGTAACCGATGTTAGCTATGTTTCAATACAAGATTGCATTTATGCTTTAAACGAGGTTTTTAAAGATGAATTTTCAGCAGAATATTACTACAGCGAAGAAACAGACAAAAAGGCCGTTTATGAGAGTGAGCAAGCATTTAATAATTTTGAGCCACCTGTTCTTTTAATAGGCGTAAACGATGAAATTCCAAACGGATATTTTGCAGACCCGTTAGACCTTATATATATGCAGGTATATAATTTTAACAGCAAAAATGAAATACGCGAACATTTTAGCCTTTATTTTACACAAAATTTTATTGCGAATTTAGATTATAGCATCGAATATAATTTTTTTGAATTTGACGGCGAATTGTACCTTGTAAGAGGCGGAATGGGATATGGAACTTACAGCGTGGATTTTGATACAACAAATTATGATAATATGATAGACAATACGATGTTAGTAAACACATTGTATTTTGGCGAGCCCGAAGGACAAAACAGAGTGACATTTGCCGAGGAAAACGGCTATTTAAAAATAGATAGTTCTTATTATTTACATATGTATGATTTAATAAATGTTAATTCTTATTTAGCAGATATTCAAGTGCCGGATTTCTCTTCTTTTTTAAGCGGAAATTATATTCCAACAGATTCAAGTGAATTTGAATTTTATAAAGATATTTACAGTGTTAAATATTTAGGTGAATATTATGAGTATATACCCGATTACTTAAATTTATTTACGTTGATGGGTTTTACTACAATAATGGACGGATATGAGGGTTATTATATGGTTGAAAAATATGATGACAATTATACTTTAACAGTAAATATATATTCATTAAATGATGAAAACGGAATTGTTGTAGAAATATATAAGCAAGATGCCGTGGGTTAAAAACAATTTTTAATTGAGGAATTGATATATAATGAAAAACATATTTAACGCTATAAAATTTATATTAGCTTTATCAATTTGTTTAATCATGTTTGTTTCATGCAATAACGATGAAGAAAATAATTTAAGTGCAGCCTTTAACGATGCACTAGTCGATGCTGCGGCAGAACAATACGGGCAAAATACACAGCAAAACAATAATAGTGCGCCTGAAAATACAACACAGCAAAACAATTACGGTTTTGAAAACCCGCATAACATAGATTACAGCGCATATAATGCACTTGTGCGCTCTTATCGAAAATCGCTATCGTCGTCATACGGGGAATTAACTACCGACTATATGGGATATTTTTACGCAAACCTTATAGATCTTAACGCCGACGATGTTTATGAGCTTGTTATTGCACGCGTTCACAACAGCGACGCTGATGGCAATGTTGATGAGATGCTTAACATTAAAAGTGAGTATTTTATTGGCTCGCAGGATATGAACATAGTACATGTTTATTATTTAGATGAAAACGGCGCAGTAAACCATGCGGGCGAATTTTCGTTATCTTATTACGGTGAAGAGGGAATGCAGTTTAATATTGAATACACCGAAGTAGACGGAGTAAATTATCTTGCTTTTGGCGGCGATATGTTAGATTTTGGCATAACATCGGCAGATTATGTGTTTGCAAAATCTTTTATGAAATTTAACGGCAATAATTTTGAAATGGCAGAGATGTTCTCAATAGAATTTGACTATGTAAATAGTGGTTATGTGCCTACCGAATACAGGCAAAACATGAATATTGTTTCTGAGGGAGATTTTGAAGCGCAGTTTTACAGCAACTGGAATAAAAATTTAACACAGCACACATTTATCGCTCAAGGATATCAGACAAACACAGATGAAGTTACACAAAATACTATAGATTTTTTAAGTAATTTCGAATTAAAAGACACACATGGCGATGCATTTACATATTTAAACGGCAATTTTGTGATATATGAACGCAGTTACACCAATGCAGAGGAAATTGCCTTTAAATATCTGATGGACGCTATCACATATCAAGATTTTGCTTCTATGCAGCCTTATGCGGCGAATGAGGATATAGTTGAAAATTATAGAAGGTTGCGTGAAGCCAAACAATATTACCCGGGTTTAATTGTGGAGGAAATGGATAGATATTATCCGGAAGAATATGGTTGGGCTGATATTCAACTTATGCAGGTAATACTTGAAGATGAAAAATTAAGCGAGATGTATAGATTAAACGGCCTTGAAAATACGTTTATATTAAAGGTAGATGCAAAAGAGATAATTGACATGGATGTTGTGCAATATGCAGGGCAATTTGGGCT
>CAYJGM010000107.1:0-7314 GCA_964369495.1 uncultured Bacteroides sp.
CTAAAGAAATTGCCAAAAACGACGTTCTTTTGCACTACCCTTTTCAAAGCATACGGCCATTTCTATCGCTGTTAATAAAAGCCGCATACGACCCCGAGGTGGTTTCAATAAAAATGACGCTTTATCGCGTTGCGAATAACTCTAAAATCATCGAGGCACTTTGCACCGCTGCGGAAAACGGCAAAGAAATTGTTACAGTTGTTGAACTTAGGGCAAGATTTGATGAGCAAAATAATATTGAATTCTCAAAAATTTTAGAAGAGGCCGGGTGTACTGTAATTTACGGCTTTGGCGATTATAAAGTACATTCAAAACTTTGCCTTATAACGAAGAAAAGCGGCAATGAACTTTCATATATTTCGCAAATTGGCACCGGAAACTACAATGAAAAAACCAGCGAACAATACACCGATTTATCTTATATAACCTGTGATAAAGAAACAGGAATAGAACTTGCGGGCGTTTTTAACGATTTGGCAATGGAGCGCCTTACGGCTAAAACAAACAAGCTTTTAATTGCGCCTTTAGGCTTTAAAAGCAAACTTATGCAAGAGATGCAAAACGAAATTGATGCGGTAAAAGCCGGAAAAACCGCAAAAATAATTTTAAAATGTAATTCAATAAGCGATAAAGATATTATTGAAAAGATAAGCGAAGCTTCAATTGCGGGCGTTGAAGTTAATTTAATAGTGCGCGGAATTTGCTGTTTAAAAGCGGGCGTTACAGGCATAACCGAAAATGTTAAAGTGCGCAGCATTGTTGGCAGATACTTAGAGCACAGCCGTATTTACAGCTTTGGAGACGACGATAATTTGCGCATTTACATTGCCTCCGGTGATTTTTTAACAAGAAATACCCAGCGCCGTGTTGAATCCGGCGTTCGAATTACTGATGATAAAATCGCAAAAAATTTACGCGAGATATTAAATTTACAATTGCAAGATAATGTAAATGCTTACGAGATGAATTCAGATGGAACTTACACTAAAATTATTTGCGAAAATAAAGATAATTGCATTGATTCCCAAAATATAATGTATGATATTCTTAAAGATAATTTTAAAACACAAATACCAGATGAATTTGAAAGCACTTTTACTAATAACGACAAGCCTTCAACAAATGAAAACAACAAAAACCCTAATATTTTCATTCGAATATTAAAGAAATTTGGCTTTAAAACAAAATAGATAAAAGGAGTAATTATGCTTTATTATCACATTACGGCAAGTGCGCCACTTTACACAAACACTTTTTTAATTATTACTAAAAATAATAAAGCCGCTATTATAGACCCCGCGGCAAATATTCAAGAATACGAAACTTTAATGAATGCAAAAAACGCAAAATTAACACATATTTTATTAACACATGGTCACTACGACCATGTTACAAGCGCAAAAGAGCTTAGCGAGAAATACTCTGCGCCAATTTATTTGGGCGAGGGCGATTGCAGCGAAAACAGGCTTTTTCCTTTAAGCGCAAAAGATGGCATTCCGTATACCGACGGTGAAATTATCGAAATAGACGAAGATTTCAAACTTAAAGTAATTGCTACGCCCGGCCATTCGCGCGGGGGCGTTTGCCTTGTTTGTGAAGAAGATAGCATTATGTTTTCGGGTGATACTTTGTTTGCAAATGACATTGGCAGGTGCGATTTAGAGGGTTCTAGCTTTGCCGTTATGCTTCAAAGCCTTAAAAAACTAAATAAAATGGTTAAAGATGATGTTAAAGTTATGCCGGGGCATGGCGAATTTTCAAATTTTGGCTTTGAAAAAAACAACAACGAATATTTTAAACAATGATAGATTTATATATTAATGGGCTTAGCTCGATTTATGAACCTGAACATGTTGTGCGCATATTTTTTTTACGCGCCAATTTGATTAATACTTACCCCTGCGCTAAAAAACACAAAAGCTGTATTATAGTTCGCAAAACAAATAATCATTTATTTTGCGCCATTAGAAATAACGGCGAAACTTCTATGCGTAAAGTTAAAATTAAAAATATTAGCCATGAATTTAACACAGTTTTTACAGATAAGCAAAAACAACTTGAATATGTACTTTCAAGTTTAATTTATGATATGCTTTGCCAAACGCAAAAAAAACGCCCACCTTGGGGAATGTTGACAGGCGTTAGGCCCGTGCGAATTATACACGATATGCGAAATGCAAAAAAAACCGAAGAAAAAATAAAAAAACGTTTTTGCAATTTATATTTTGCGAAAGAAGAAAAATTTGAAACAGCGCTTAAAATTGCAAATTTACAAAAACCTATAATTACAAAGGCAAACAATTTTTTTCGCCCTTATAGCCTTTATATTTCTATACCTTTTTGCCCTTCTCGTTGTAATTATTGCAGTTTTGTTTCACGCACAGTTGGCCATTCTGAAAAAATCATCGATGAATACGTTGAAAAATTATGCACAGAAATTGAATACACCGCCAAAATTGCAAACGAACAAAATTTAACATTGTGCACAATTTATATTGGTGGCGGCACCCCAACAGCACTTAGCGAAACGCAGCTTTTAAAGCTTATGCAAACTATAAATAATAATTTTAACACAAAAAATATTCAAGAGTATACCGTTGAGGCAGGTAGGCCTGATTGCACAAATTATGAAAAGCTTGCTATCATTAAAAATTATGGTGCAACGCGCATTTCAATTAACCCACAAAGCATGAACAACGAAGTTTTAAAAGAAATTGGCAGAAAACACACAGCCGACGACATTATTAAATGCTATGAAAGTGCAAGGGCAATTGGCCATAAAAATATTAATATGGATTTAATTGCCGGCTTAAATAAAGATAATTGCGAAAGTTTTAATTCTACGCTTAACAGCATAATAAAGCTTAACCCCGAAAATATTACAATTCACACATTAACCCAAAAAAGGGCAAGTAATATTGTTATTGATGGAAATATGCAGCAAAACAATGATGTTGAAAAAATGCTTGAAATAAGCGAAAGTTTACTTAACGCAAATGATTATATTCCATATTATTTATACAGGCAAAAAGGCACGCTTGGCAATTTAGAAAACACAGGTTATACAAAACAAGGGTTTACGGGCCTTTACAATATTTATATTATGGAAGAAATTCACAGTATTTTAGCGCTTGGCGCAGGCGCAAGCACAAAATTAATCAACAAAAAAACAGGCGAAATTAAGCGTATTTTTAATTTTAAATACCACACAGAATATTTACAGCGTTTTGATGAAGTGCTTTTTAGAAAACAGAAAGTGAGTGAATTTTATGGCAAACAATTTAATTTGGATACCTAAACGCCTTGTAGAACTTGGGTTAATCAACATAACCGCTACACAAAGTGCAAAATTTGTGCGTTATTGCGAGCAAGTATACGATTCACGAATTGCAAATGCCGCAAAGCAAGTTCTTGAAAGCGGCACACAAATTGTTATGCTAACAGGGCCTTCTGCTTCGGGAAAAACTACCTCGGCGCATAAATTGGCCGATGCTTTAAAACGCACAGGGTGTGGCGCACATGTTATATCACTTGATAATTTTTTCAAAAACTTAGAGGATTACCCACGCCTTGCCGATGGCACACCCGATTACGAGAGTGTTGACGCACTTGATGTTGATAAAGTAAACGCATGTTTGCTTGAACTTATTACAAATAAAAAAACCTATATACCCGATTTTGATTTTCACCGTGAAAAGCGAAAAAACGATGAAATTTTAGTTGAAATAGGCGATGGAATTATTATTGTTGAGGGCATTCATGCCTTAAACCCAAGGCTTACAAAAACATTGCCGCAAAACAGCACCTTTAAAATATATGCCGGTTTGCGAGAGGAATACTCGCACGATGGCCAACGAATTTTACCCACAAGAGATGTTAGGCTTGCAAGGCGCATGGTTCGAGATATCCAGTTTCGCGGGCACAGCCTTGATAAAACTTTAGGAATGTGGGCGAAAGTTTGCGAGGGTGAAGATAAATATATTAAAGTTTTCAAACCCGAAGCCGATTTACTTTTAGACACAAGTTTTACATATGAAGTTTGTTGCCTTGCACCTTTTATGCTAGAGTTGCAAAAGAAAATGGACAGCAAAAGCGTATATAAAAACACAATGAATAACCTTTGTGCAAGGCTTGCGCTTTGCAGCGCTATAAACGAAAAAGAAATACCTAAACATTCCATGCTACGGGAGTTTATAGGTTAATATCAAAACAAACCGACACTATGAAGTTAGAGTTTAAAGCCTAACTTTATCGTGTCGGTTTATTTTATATTTATATATGCTTTTATATTTCTACTTCAAACATCGAAAATAGGTTTAATTTTGCCGAAAATGCGGCAGTAACTATTAAGGTGAAAACGGATGCACTACACCTTCATCATTATCGCCTGTTGCCTGCCCTTGCGATACTTGTGAATTCGCCTGCGAAAGAGTGCTTTGTGTTTCAGCATCAATGCTTTGCTCTACCGAATTTCCATTTGCAACCGCAATTGCAGAATTATCATCAATAATAAATGTATTATAAATATACAAAATTGCAAGTACCAACGCAATTGCAACAAGGCTTAGCACAATTACAGGTAAAACTAAATTTCCTTTGCTTTCTTTTTGGGGTTTGCCTTTTCCTTTTGTGCTGTTTAAATCGCCCTTTTGCGGCAGTGGGTCGTCCCAATCAAGCTCATCGCCTGCGTGGAACACCTTTGCATAAGGTATTATTTGGCCACCGCATAAAAGGCGAAGCATATCCATTAGTGTAAGCGAAGCGGCTTTTGCAGCGTTTTGTGAATTTTCTATTCGCCTAACGTAAACAGTTTTACCATATGTAACCGCAACGCCTATCTCTTCACCGTTTGCAGAACTTGCAATTGCAACACCAAATGTTGTTTTCATGCATTTTTTAGCGGCATAGCTTCTATCTGATGCTAATTGTGCGGCATCTGTGCTCTCTTCATCGTCTAAAAGTGCTGCATCTAATATTTTATCGGCCATTTTTGTATTATAATAGCTTTTTTCTCCAAAATCAAACACATCGTGAGAAATCTCAATCGGCCCAAATTCTTGTTCTAAAATTCTGCCTGTTTCTTCATCAGGCGCGGCAATTTTATATCCATTATCGCTAAGCGCTTTAACCGCATACATTGTTAATGTTTGCCTATCTCTGCCATATGCGGATATGCCCATTGCTTTTTCAATATCCGCAGCTATATTTGCGGCATGTTTTGCCGCCTCTTGCCCTTGTAAACCAGGTGTTTGTATTGCCAAAAGCACCTCGCCACTTTGCCCATAAAGCGAAGTTTTTGTGTTTGGTTTTTCACTTAAAGTTCTTATTGTTTGTTTTAAATCGTGCATGTCCGGCTCAAACATACGCACAACTGCCTGCCTTTTTGCTTGTTCAGCATTGGGGCGCTGTTGTGAAGGTGCTTGCCTTTGGCCTTGTGCCCCCATCGGTGCGCCTTGTGGGCGTTGTGCTACTCCGCCTTGTTGTTGCATCGGTGCGCCTTGTGGGCGTGGCATTGCTCCGCCTTGTGTTCCCATCGGTGTGCCCTGTGGGCGTTGTGCTACTCCGCCTTGTTGTTGCATCGGTGCGCCTTGTGGGCGTGGCATTGCTCCGCCTTGTGCTCCCATCGGTGCGCCTTGTGGGCGTTGTGCTACTTGGCCTTGTGGTCCCATCGGTGCGCCTTGTGGGCGTGGCATTGCTCCGCCTTGTGTTCCCATCGGTGCGCCTTGCGGGCGTGGTATTGCTCCGCCTTGCACCGGTGTTTGTGTTTGTTGTGCGTCTTTTGTATTAGGTTGCAAGTTTTGTGCAACTCCTGAGTTTTCTCTTTCCATTTTACATGCCTCCAAATATATTTTAGACTAATTATAAATCTTTTTTATTTTCTTCAACAAAAATAATTTCGCTGTTTATTTTAAATTTTTGGCAAAGTGGTTGCTGTGTTTCTATTGCCATTCGTCGAATAATATCAAGCGCATACTGCACCGTAAAAAGCCTTACGCTTTCTCTTGTTCGGTTTGTTACAGCAATTTTTTGAATATATATATAATTTTCATCACAAGCTGCCACAAAAACAGTTCCCACAGGCTTTTCGGGTGTTCCACCGCCGGGGCCAGCTATCCCTGTAATTGCAATGCCAATATCGGCATTTGCAAGCCGCCTTACACCTTGCGCCATTTGCGCAGCGGTTTGTGCCGATACAGCACCATATTCTTGCAATGTTTCATTTTTAACACTAAGCAAGTTCATTTTTGCTTCATTGCTGTATGTAACAACACCATAACCAAAAACTTCGCTTGCGCCTGCTATTTCAGTTATTCTTTGTGATAGTAAACCGCCGGTACAACTTTCGGCAATTGCAAGCGTTTTTTTTCGCTTTGAAAGCTCTTTAACAATAAGCTCTTCCATGCATAAAACATCTCTTGCGTATATGTGCTCACCTATTATATCATAAAATTTTTGCGCTGTCACGTCGCACATTTCAACTGCTTTTTGCTTTGTTTTTGCTTTTGCCGTAATTCTTATAACAACTTCACCCGGTTTTGCATAAAGTGCCGCCGTTGGGTTACTTTCTAAAAGCAAATGCTTAATAATAGGCTCTAAATGGCTTTCACCTATTCCCGAAACCCTTAAAACCGTTGAATGCATTACATTATCGCTTAGTTTTAATAGCCAAGGTTTAACCTCGTTTTCGAACATAAGCTGTAATTCCCTTGGAGGCCCGGGTAGCAACACGGCATATTTTCCATTGTTTTCAAAAATTGCGCCGGGTGCTGTTCCGTTGTTGTTTATAATTTTTCGGCCTTTTGTTGGTAGCATCGCCTGTTTAATATTATTATCGGGCATTGTACGCCCCCATTTGGCAAAAAATTTTTCGATTTTATCTAATTCTTCTTTGTCAAGGCTTAGTGTATCGCCAAAAGCATCGCATACAGTTTGCTTTGTTAAATCGTCTTCTGTAGGGCCAAGGCCACCCGAAAACACAAGTAAATCGCAATTTTTAAGCGCATTTTCAACCACATTTTTCAGCCTGTATGCATTATCACCAACAACGCTTTGAAAATGCACATCTATACCAAGCAAAGCAAGTTGTTTGCTTAAATATTGTGCGTTTGTGTTTAAAATATCGCCCAAAAGCAATTCTGTTCCAACCGCAATAATTTGTGCTTTCAACTTTAAGACCATTCCTTTCTTCGATAGGTACAAAACAACAATAAAAATTGTCGTTTCGTTTATTTATATTTTTCTATTCAACTGGCGCGGCTTGCACATGTGGGTTTATATTAGCCTATGGCTAATATAAATAACCTTTGCTCCGCT
>CAYJGM010000108.1:0-7305 GCA_964369495.1 uncultured Bacteroides sp.
ATGCGAACACGCACAACGCCTGCAGTAATAGCGGTTACATATTTTGAGTGCTTTGCCATTATGCAAACATCACCATCAATTGCACGCGCTATAATACGTTCGGCCTCACCGTTGAAAAATTCGCCGTCCGGCGTTGCTATTTGAAGTTTAAATGTGTTCAATAAAAGCACCGCCTTTATGTGTTTTTAGCTTTTTCAATAACATCTTCAATTGTGCCTGCAAATAAAAATGCAGATTCAGGCAAGTTATCGTGCATACCATCAAGTATTTCTTTAAAGCCTCTTACAGTTTCTTTAAGTGGTACATATTTGCCTATCATGCCTGTAAATTGTTCGGCAACACTAAACGGTTGCGACAAGAAACGTTGAATTTTACGTGCCCTTGCAACAGTTAGTTTATCCTCTTCGCTTAACTCGTCCATACCCATAATCGCAATAATATCTTGCAATTCTTTATAGCGTTGCAACACTTGCTGCACACGGCGTGCAACTTCATAATGGTCGTTACCAACTACATCGGGTGTAAGAATACGCGAACTTGAATCGAGTGGGTCTACCGCCGGATAAATGCCCAAAGAGGCAATTTCACGTGATAAAACCGTTCTTGCATCAAGGTGAGCGAATGTTGTTGCCGGCGCAGGGTCGGTTAAGTCATCGGCGGGCACATAAACGGCTTGAACAGAGGTTATTGAGCCATTGTGTGTTGATGTAATGCGTTCTTGCAATGCGCCCATTTCGGTTGCAAGCGTTGGTTGGTAACCAACAGCTGAAGGCATACGGCCAAGTAGCGCCGAAACCTCAGAGCCTGCCTGTGTGAACCTAAATATATTATCTATAAATAATAAAACGTCTTGATGTTCAGTATCTCGGAAATATTCAGCCATTGTAAGGCCCGAAAGTGCAACACGCATGCGTGCGCCCGGTGGCTCGTTCATTTGGCCAAAAACAAGCGCTGTCTTTTTAATAACTCCGCTCTCTGTCATTTCGTTGTAAAGGTCATTACCTTCACGGGTGCGCTCGCCAACGCCTGTAAAAACAGATAAACCGCCATGTTGTTTTGCAACGTTATTTATAAGTTCTTGAATAAGAACTGTTTTGCCAACGCCAGCGCCGCCAAAAAGGCCAATTTTACCGCCTTTTGCATATGGCGCAATAAGGTCTACAACTTTTATGCCTGTTTCCAAAATCTCTGTTGTTGAAGATTGTTCATCATATTTTGGTGCAGGCCTGTGAATTGGCCAACGCTCTGCATTTTCAGGGGCCGGTTGGTTATCAACGGGATCACCCAATAAATTGAATATACGCCCTAATGTGGCTTCGCCAACGGGTACCGATATAGGGCCGCCTGTATCTGTTACGCTTGCTCCCCTAACAAGGCCGTCTGTGCCGCTCATGGCTATGCAACGCACAACATTATCTCCGATATGTTGTGCAACTTCCAGTGTAATTACTTCTTCGCCTTTTTGCACTGTTAGCGCATGGTTTAATTGCGGCAACTGCCCGTTATCGAATTGAACGTCCAGTACAGGGCCGATAATTTGTGTAACTATTCCGGTGTTTTGCTGGTTCATAGCTTATATTCTCCTTTTCACAAACTGTGTGGGCACTAAGCTTCCGCACCTGCCACAATTTCTGTAATTTCTTGTGTTATGCTGCTTTGCCTTGCGCGGTTATAAAGTAGCGATAAATTATCTATCATTTCGCCTGCATTTTTGCTTGCGGCGTCCATTGCTGTGCGCCTTGCGCCAAATTCACTGGCAGAGCTTTCTGCAAGCGAACCATATAATAAACCACCTATATATTGCGGAACAATCGCATTGTAAACGCCCTCACAAGATGGCTCGTATATAATTAGTGCTTCGGCTTCATTTTTTGCTTCTTTGCGCTCGTATTTAAGCGGCAATGCTGTTATAACCGCAGGTTGTTGAACAAGCATTGAAACAAAATTTGTATAGCCTATATTAAGTGCATCTATTTCGCGCTTTAAATACATATTGCACAGTAACTTTCCAATATCAAAGCAATCACCAATACTTACATTTTCGGCAATTGAATAAATATCTGTTACAACTTCAATATCATTTCTAACGCAAAAATCTAAGGCACGTTTACCAATTGGTAGTGCGCAAATATTTTTTTCACCCGCGTGTGATAAAACAGTTTTAAACATATTTGTGTTGTAACCGCCGGCAAGGCCACGGTCACCCGCTATGATAATATAACAAGTTTTAATTATTTCTCTTTGTGTTACAAACGGTGAGGAAAAATCAGTATTGCTATAAGAAATATCAATAAGCGCATCGTGAAGTGCGGTGAAATAAGGGCGCGAACGTTCTGCTTTTGCCTTTGCTTTGCGAAGTTTTGATGAGGCAACAAGTTCCATAGCTTTTGTTATTTGCATGGTGCTCTCAACGCTTTTAATTCGCAGTTTAATGTCTTTCATAGAGGCGGCCATTTTAAGCTACCCCCTTATTGATTACTTTGCAAAAAGCGTGCTGTGAAATCTTTTAAAACTTCTTGCAATTTTGCTATAGTTTCATCTTTTAATTCGCCTGTAGTTTTAATTGGCTCTAAAATATCTTCCTTGTGCAAATTATCAAGAGTTTCATATAGCTGCGCCTCGTATTCGCTTATTAATTCCAAAGGCACTTCCATTAAATAATCATTCGTTACGGCATATAAAATACAAACTTGCTTTTCAACCGCAACGGGCGAATTTCTATCTTGTTTTAGCACTTCCACAACACGGCTGCCTTGCGCTAAACGGCGTTTTGTGTCTGCATCAAGGTCTGAGCCGAATTGGGCAAAGCTTTGAAGTTCCCTATATTGCGAATAAAGCAATTTTAAAGTGCCTGAAACTTTTTTCATAGCTTTAATTTGCGCATTACCACCAACACGAGAAACCGATATGCCCGGGTTTACCGCAGGGCGAATGCCGCTATAAAAAAGCTCTGTTTCAAGGAATATTTGGCCATCTGTTATAGAGATAACATTTGTTGGAATATATGCAGAAACGTCGCCTGCTTGTGTTTCGATTATAGGCAGAGCAGTTAAACTACCGCCGCCAAATTCAGGTGCAATTCTTGCAGCACGTTCTAATAAACGGCTGTGCAAATAGAAAACATCGCCGGGATATGCTTCGCGGCCGGGCGGGCGGCGAATTAGCAGCGATAATGCGCGGTATGCAACAGCATGTTTTGATAAATCATCATAAATTACAAGAACATCTTTGCCTTGTTGCATAAAATATTCGCCCATAGTGCAACCTGTGTATGGGGCTATATATTGTAGCGGTGAAAGCTCTGACGCACATGCACTTACAACAATGGTGTAATCCATAGCGCCGTTTAATGTAAGCATTTCAACTAAGCCTGCAACTGTTGATTGTTTTTGCCCAATGGCAACATAGATACAAATAACATCTTGGCCTTTTTGGTTTATTATGGCATCTGTTGCAATTGTTGTTTTACCTGTTTGACGGTCGCCTATAATAAGTTCGCGCTGGCCACGGCCAATTGGTATCATGCTATCTATAGCTTTAATGCCGGTTTGCAAGGGTACAGTAACGCTTTTACGCTCGATAATGCCGGTTGCCGGGTATTCAATAGGCCTAGTTTCACTTGTTTCAATTTCTGCTTTGCCATCAATAGGTTGGCCAAGTGCGTTTACAACGCGGCCAATCATAGCCTCGCCCACAGGTACTGAAACAACTTTGCCTGTGCGTTTAACAACATCGCCTTCTTTTATGCCAGAATCATCGCCAAGTATAACCAAAGCAACGCTGTTTTCCTCTAAGTTTTGTGCCATGCCAAACTCTCCGTTCGAGAATTCGACAAGTTCGTTTGCCATACATTTATCTAAACCGTATGCTCTGGCAATACCATCACCAACCATAATTACAGTGCCTGTTTCGGCTGTTTCAATTTTTGTTTCGTAATTTTGAATTTGTGATTTGATGATTTTGCTTATATCTTCCGGTTTTAATTGCATTCTCTCACCAACTTTCAGTGCGTTTGTTTTATTTGCATTTTATAATGTTAAACTATTTCGCATAGCTTCAAGGTGTGCAACAGATGTTCCGTTCAATTCTTTACCGGAATAAACTAATTTAACGCCACCTATAACGCTTTCATCTATTTGTGTTTCAAGTAAAATAGATTTTCCGGATGTTTTTTCTAATTTGCTAATTAATTTTTCTTTTTGTGTGCTTGATAATTCAACCGCACTAACTGCTTTAACCGGCAAAATGCCCTCTTGTTCATACATAATATCGCGGTAAATTTCCATACACTCGAAAATAATATTAAGCGCTTTTTTTTCACACAATATTTTGGCAAAATTAAGCACGTGAATATGAATTTTGCCACGAAGAGATTCGTCTAACAATTTAAGCCTTTCGCTTTTATCCACAGCCGGGTTTTGCAAAATTTTAACATAAGTTGGATTTTGCTTTAATACATCGCAAAGAGCACTTAAACTGTCTAAAATATCTTTACTTGCTTTTTCTTCAAGCGCAAGTTCATAAAGCGCCGTGCCATATTCTTTAGCGCCCGCCGTCATGATGCATCACCAACATCGCTGATAAAATCATCTATCAGTTTTTGATGCGTTTCTTCGTTTACTTCTTTTTGAACCACTTTTCCTGCCAATTCAACAGCCATGCCTGCAATATCGCGTTTTAATGCATGTGCGGCTTTACGTTGTTCGCTTTCAATATCGGCCGCGGCCTTTGTTTTAAGCGCTGCAACTTCATTTTTAGCCGTGTTAAGCATTTCTTCACTGCGTTTGTTTGCCCTTGCAGTGGCAGATTTAACAATATCGCTTGCCTCTTGTTTTGCTTGCTCTAATTGCTTTTCATAAGTTTGTTTCATTTCGTTTGCGCTGTCTTCCGCAAGTTTAGCCGCATCGTAATGCGCATCAAGCTGCGCTTGACGCTTTTCAAACATTTGGTTGACAGGTTTAAAAAGAAATTTCTTTATGCCTAACGTTAAAAGAAATAGATTTATCAAAACAGTTATGGATGTCCAAGGCATAAGTGCAACAATTGATTGAAATTGTTCCATTTTAACCCTCCCTTATTCGGGTATTTTTTATAACATGCCTAAGAACATACCGGGTGCCATGAAGATTAATAATAAACCTGTAACAAAGCCATAAATACCGGTTGTTTCTGCAATAGCACAGCCTAATAACATTGTAGAAGTTACTTCACTGCGTGCTTCAGGTTGACGGCCTATAGCCTCACATGCTTTACCTACAGCATATCCTTCACCGATACCGGGGCCGATACCTGCCATAAGTGCTAAGCCTGCGCCTATAGCGCAACCGGCAAGTACAATTGCTCTTTCTAACATAAAAATTGCCTCCTATAAAAATTATTTTTATATATTGTTTATCGGATTTTCCGATTGGGTAACATTTTATTGCTATTATAATATTAATTATAAATATATACTTTCGCATTTGACAACGAAAAAGGTATGTTATAGCGTGCATGTCTAAACAAATTAGCCGTTAGAATATGCGTTTTTCTAGGATAAAAGAAATTTTATGAGAACACGTATTTTTATACGTAGCCGAAATAAAATTTCGCATTTGACAACTAAAAAGGTATGTTATAGCGTACTAATTTTAGTCTGTTGCGGCGGCGTTTGCTATATACAGCGTAGTTAGCATACAGAAAATAAATGCTTGCATAAAACTTGCAAAAACATCGAAATAAACCGAGAGAACCGCAGGAACACCTACTTGAAGGAATGGTATGCTACCGAGCAGTTCGCCTACTGCGCCGGGAATTATGCCGAATAATGCGGTTGTTGCAACGGCAAGCGCTGCATATATTAATGTTGTTATAACGCTACCTGAAACTATGTTGCCATAGTGACGAAACGCCATTGAAATTGGGGTTGAAAGCTCTGACAACAAGTTAAATGGAGTTAAAACCACAATTGGCTTTGTGAAACTTAGCGCATAACCGCCTACACCATTTGTGCGAATTTTAGTTGCTGTTATTAAAATGAAAACTAAAATTGCCCAAGCCATTGTTGTTGATAAATCGCTTGTTGGTGGGTATAAGCCGGTTAAGCTTATTAAACTGCTTAAAGCCGATGTTGCAAAAAGTGCCGCTACAAAGGGCGTATAATGTGCAAATTTTTCACCCATATTTGTACTTACAAAATTTTTGCCAGTTTGCACTAATAACTCTGCAATTTGTTGGCGTTTTGATTTTGCATGAACCTCTAAATTGCGACCTAAAAAATAAGAAACCAATAAAAGCACAATTGTTACACCTGTGATGTTTACCATTGTTTCTGTTATAGGAATACCGCCAAAAATAGGTATTGTGTAGAGAATTTGCGCGCCATTAATTGTTATTTCCATTTATATCATCGCCCCTTTGCTGTTGTTGTTTATCGGGTTTATACATGCCGGATAATTGCATTACTAGTATTGTTATTCTTGGGAATAATAAGGGAATTGCAGTTGCAAGCCAGTTGAATACATCGAATTGAATTGCAATTATTAAAATAACTATTATTAAAAACATTCTAACGCTGTAAGAAAATTGTAATTTTAATTTTCCGCGTTTTTCATCTTGCGGTGAATTAGCAATTTGTTGAACAGTAACAGCCAATGCAAAAAAATTTACAATTGCCAAAAACGAACCTAAAAGTGAGCCGAATAAAACAGGGAGTTGCCAATAACCGAAAATTAAAAATATAATATTCATTATTGCCGCTAAAGCTAAAACGCCAAAGGCAATGTGTAAGGTTTCTTTAATAACTGCTTTTTGCAATTTCATTTATTTAATTTTTCCTTTCAATTCATTGGGTATTGTTTGCTGCGCTAGCTTTGCATTTTTCTTTGTTTGGTTATTAAATTCTTTTGCAAAACCTATAAAAGTCATAACGCCAACGCAAAGCCCAACTAAAATTGCGGGAATATATACCCATACGGGTAAACCTTTACTTTGTACAAGCCAATTAGCAAGTAATAATATTAAAATTATTGGGGTAACAAATGAAAGCCCCACCTGCGTTAAGTATGCAAGACCTTGCAATATAGCCATTTTCGGCCTTTTTTGCATATAAGCCTCCCAAGTGTATTTGATATATTTTTCACAGTATATACAGTATAACAAATGAATAAAAAAATTACAAGCAAGTTACACTTATATAAAAGTTAATTATTATAAAAATTAACTTTATAAAAAATATATTTTTTGTGTGAAGTTACAAGGAAAATATCAAATAATATTGTGTCATTATAAAACTAGACAAAATTAATATAATTTATCTTTATTATT
>CAYJGM010000109.1:0-7235 GCA_964369495.1 uncultured Bacteroides sp.
CGAACAACAAGAAGATGCACAACATCAAAACACACAAGAAAACGAACAACAAGAAATTACATATAATGCCAATATCATGGATATTGATTTTAATCAGTTAATTGCAAATGAAACCGATGAAAATATTATTGAATTACACACATATTTTAACGATAAACAGCCCACTTTACAAAACGAATACACGGGTATGTTCGAGGGTAAAAACTTAATTTTCATAACCGCCGAGGCATTTTGGAAATATGCCGTAAACGAGGAATATACACCCACTTTATACAAACTTGCAAACGAGGGTTTTGTGTTTGAAAATTTCTATAATCCCCTTTGGTGGACAAGCACCTCTGATGGCGAATTTGTTGCAACACACGGCCTTTACCCTTTAAATTACACACAGGCTTTTCAAGAAATTAGCAATAATTTAACTCCGTTCACAATGGGGCATATGCTAAATGCGCAAAATTACGAAAGCACAGCCTACCATAACCACACCTATACGTATTATGCCCGTGATATAACACATCCAAATATGGGTTACGAGTTTTACGGCCTTGGCAACGGCCTTGATGTTACCCCCACATGGCCCGAATCTGATTTAGAGATGATGGAGCTTACGATACCGCAAACGCTCGAGGGCACAACGCCTTTTCACAATTATTACATGACGATAAGCGGCCATTTGTACTACACTTTTGAAGGCAATGCCATGAGCACAAAAAACAAACAAGAAGTTGAAGATTTGCAAATGAGCGAAGAGGCAAAAGCCTATTTAGCTTGCCAAATAGAACTTGATAAAGCGCTTGAATATCTTTTAGAGGAGCTTGAAAAAGCGGGCGAGCTTGAAAATACCGTTATTTGCCTTTCATCAGATCATCACCCCTACGGCCTTAGCAAAGAAACAATGGACGAATTTTACGGCGGTGATATAGACGAAAACTTTGAAATGTATAAAAGCACTTTAATTTTATACAGTGCCGATATGCAAGAACCTGTAATTGTTGATAAGGCTTGCGCTTCGGTTGATATTTTGCCTACGCTTTTAAATCTTTTCGGCCTTGAGTATGACTCGCGCCTTTTAATGGGCAACGACATTTTAAGTGAAGAACCGGCGTTGGTTGTTTTTTCAAACAAAAGCTTTTTAACAGACGAAGGGCAATACAACTCGCTTACAGATACATGGCAAGCAAATGAAAACAGCGTGCAAGACGAAAATTATGCCCTGCAAATATTTGCACAAACACAAGAGATTGCAAACATTAACGAGGGCATTATTATGAACGATTATTACAGATATTTGTTTGAAACAGATGAGTAATACATTGCTTTAAAATAAACTTGTGCAAGCATAAAGGCTTTTGTGTAAATCTTGCCTATAATTTTTAGCACCTTTGTTAAAGCTTTCGATAATCACTCCGCTATTGCCGTTTTGCGCTGTTGCGTGTACAAATTCACCGCCGCCTAAATATAGGGCAACATGGCCGGGAAAATACAGTAAATCACCACGATTTATTTCACTATATTTAATTTCTTTTAAAGGATAATTTTCTTTAATTTTTGCATCACGATAAATAATTATGCCACATTGCAAATATGCCATAAAACTTAGGCCGCTACAATCTATTCCAAATGGCGTTTTGCCGCCCCACCTATACTGTGTGCCTAAATATAAAAGCGCATTATCACAAATTTTATTGCGTAAATTGTTTTGGCTTTCTTTTTTTAACTCGCTTACATCGCCGATTAATTCGGCGGTTTTTTTTATGTGTTCGCTTTTTACAAACCCGTGTTTTTTTGTGTGTAAACATATACATTGCCAGCCGTTTTCATCGCACTTGCCTTTTAGCTTTACAATTGCACCGCGTGGCAAACTTAACAATATTTTGCCCTTTACATCGGGCCTTGAAAGCACATCTAAACAAGGCGCTGTTACCGTAAAAAAACCCTTTGTGTGCGAAAGGCATGAATTTGCGAAATCTAATGAAAAATTGTCATCGCTATCGCTGTTTATGGCTTGCAAGTTATTATACAAAAAGTTATCGTTTATAATTTTTAAACTATTTGTATTAATATATCCGCTGTAACCATAAAAAGTTTTAATATAATAATAATTTTTCACCTGGGTTAAAATTACACACGGCATACCATATAAAAGTTCGTCAACAAGCGTGCCATTAAACGGCTGTTCATAAATTTTAGCGGCAGTTTTTATTGAAAAAGCAAGTTTTTGCATGATATTCTCCTTGTGAAAAAAATGTAATTTGCAATTGCGCCACAATAGGCGCTTTATAAAAAGCGCACCATGCCAAAGCAAGGCATAATAGCGCGCTTTAAATAGAAATATAGTTATTGTTAAATTATATTGTGTATGTCTTGAAATTATTACTCTTTAAAAGCCCACATACGCTGGCCTATATAATTTAAGCCAGTAAAAACAACTTGCCCAAAAAGCATTGCTATTCGTATTAACCATTCATCTGAAATTGGCACATCAACCACGTTTACAATTAAAGGCGTTAAATAATTTGAAAAACCAAAGCCAATTATATAGCATACAAATATTACAGTGCTAAATTTTACAATGCTTTTAAGCAAAGGTGCCTTGCTTTGAAAGCTAAATTTTCTGTTAAAATAAAAACTTGCAACACTGCAAAGCGTAAACATTAATGCAGTGCTTGCCCAATAGGCAAATTGTGCGCCGGCAAGGTTTGTAAAAGGCACAAGCAAAAGCTGGCTGCCAACTGTGCTGATAATGGTATTAAGCCCACCTATAATTAAAAATATAAGTAGGCTTTTATCCCAAAAAAACGAAAATACCTTTTTCATTATGCATCTTGTGTGATAATCATTTCTTTAATTATCACATCTTGCAGTGGCTTATCGCGGCCGTCAACTTCGCAGTTTGCAATTTCATCTATCACTTCAATGCCGCTAACAACTTTGCCAAATGCCGCATAGCTGCCGTCTAAATGCGGTGCATCTTCATGCATAATGAAAAATTGGCTGCCGGCTGAATTCGGCATACCGCTTCTTGCCATGCTTAAAACTCCACGTGTGTGTTTAAGGTTGTTTTCAACACCGTTTTGGGCAAATTCGCCCTTAATGCCATAACCGGGGCCGCCCATGCCTGTGCCATCGGGGCAACCGCCTTGTATCATAAAACCTTGTATCACACGGTGAAATATTAGCCCGTTGTAAAAGCCCTCGTTAATCAATTTTGTGAAATTTTCAACAGATATAGGCGCATGCTCGGGCATTAATTGTATTTGAATTTCTTTTCCATTTTCTAACTTTATTATAACCATAGTTTTCTCCTTTGTAATTAATTATCAAAAATAGTATATCATAAAAAACCATGTTTTACAATTTATTAATAATTTTATTGCAATTATTTTGGGGGATAATGCGTATACTATTTAGATTGATGCAAGATAAAAATTGCAAAATTCGTTTGAGAAAGCACTTGCATCAATAAAATTAACCCAAAAATAAACAAATTTACGAGGAGATTACAATGAAAAAATTAACAAGCATTTTATTAATTGCGCTTATGGCGTTTAGCCTTGCAGCATGTGTAAACGACGAGGCAAACACACCCGAAGTTGCAAACGATGGCGCAATTGCCCCCGACATGACAACACAAGAGCCGGTTGCTCCACTACCGGGCGATGAAAACATGGGCGAAACCGAAGGCGGCACACCCGTTATTGAAAGCGATGAATAAGTAAAATATATACAGAAATAGGGACGAAACACAGTTTCGCCCCTATTTTTTCGCTTGGCTAACAGATGAAAATATGATATAATATTAATAACCTATACTTCATTTTGGTTATTAATATTTTTTTATTTAAAAGGCGTGGCATAGCCACATGCCAATTTATATTAGCCTACGGCTAATATAAAAAATATAAATTTTTTATGCACGAAAGGAATTTTAAATGCTTAAATTTTCAAGCGATTATATGCAATGTGGGCACGAAAATATTTTAAAACGCCTTGCACTTGAAAGCGAAAACATGTACGATGGTTATTCGCAAGACGAAATTTGCCAAAGCGCAATAAACCGAATAAAAACAGCCTGTGAAAACAGCGAAATAGTTGTGCATTTTTTAGTTGGCGGAACGCAAACAAACGCCCTTGCATTAGATGCGCTTTTGGGTAAATGCGGCGCAGTAATTGCGGCAAAAACAGGGCATATTGCCGTGCATGAAGCCGGCGCAATAGAAGCTCTTGGCCACAAAGTAATAGAACTTAACGCAAGCGATGACGGCCGTTTAAACGCAAGTGATATAAGGGCGTATATGCAAAGTTTTATAGCGGATGAAAGCTCGCCGCATATGGTGCAACCCGAAGTTGTTTACATTTCACAATCTACCGAACACGGAGCTATTTATAAATTAAAGGAGCTTTTAGAGATTAGAAAAGTTTGCGATGCCTACAATTTGCGCCTTTTTGCAGACGGTGCACGCTTAGGTTATGCGCTTATGGCAAACGGTGCGGATATAACCTTGCCACTGCTTGCAAAATACTGCGATGCCTTTTACATAGGCGGTACAAAAGTTGGCGCGCTTTTTGGTGAAGCGCTAATTTTTACAAAACCGCAATTGGCAAACGGCTTTTTTACTTTGATGAAAAAACGTGGGGCATTACTTGCAAAGGGCTTTTTGCTGGGTTTGCAATTCGATGAACTTTTTAAAGATAATTTATACCTAAAAATAAGCGAAAATGCCATTGATTGCGCAAACGAAATTAAGGCGGCTTTAAAGGCTAAAAATTACGAATTATTTTGCGAAAATCCAACAAATCAAATTTTTGTTGTTTTCGACAATGAAAAGTATGAGAGCTTAAAAGAACATGTTATGTTGCAAATTTGGCTGCCGCCCGAAAACGGCAAAACTATTGTTAGAATAGCAACTAGCTGGGCAACAAAAAAAGAAGATGTTAAGGCTTTAATTAATTTATTATAGTTTAATTTAAAGGGAGAATAACAATGACTGAACAAATTAAAACACGCTTTGCGCCAAGCCCCACAGGCTATATGCATATAGGCAATTTGCGCACAGCATTATATGCTTATTTGCTTTCGAAAAACAGCGGTGGAAAATTCATTTTGCGCATTGAAGATACCGACCAAGTGCGTTTGGTTGAAGGCGCAACCGATGTTATTTTATCGACGCTTAAAACAACAGGTTTAAATTACGACGAAGGGCCTTTGCTTGGCGGTGATTTTGGCCCTTATATTCAAAGCGAGCGCAAAGAAATTTACAAAGAATATGCAAAAAAGCTTATTGATAGCGGCAATGCCTATTACTGTTTTTGCACAAAAGAGCGCCTTGAAACTTTGCATGAAGAGGGAGAAATTGGCGGATACGACAGACATTGCAGAAGCTTAAATGAAAGCGAAATACAACAAAAATTAAATGATAATACGCCATATGTTATTAGGCAAAAAATGCCCTTAGAGGGCACAACGGTATATTTCGATGAAGTTTTTGGGCAAATAAGCACTGAAAACAAAGAATTGCAAGACCAGGTATTAATGAAAGCCGATGGCCTACCAACATATAATTTTGCACATGTAGTAGACGATTATCTTATGCAAATTACCCATGTTGTTCGCGGAAGCGAATATATAACATCTACCCCAAAATATGTGCTTTTATACGATGCCTTTAATTGGCCGCGCCCAAAATATGTTCACTTGCCGCTATTGATGGGCCGTGGGGAAGACGGCGCTGTTTCAAAGCTTTCAAAAAGGCATGGTGCGGTAAGTTTTGAAGATTTGCTTAGCCAAGGCTATTTGCCAAACGCAATTTTAAATTACATTGCGCTTTTGGGTTGGTGCCCTAAAGATTCAACAGAAGAATTTTTCACTTTAAGCGAGCTTGTAAATGTATTTTCTCTCGAGGGCGTGAGCAAATCGCCCTCTGTTTTCGATTACGATAAACTTTTATGGTTTAACGGCGAGTATATTAAAAAGCTAAGCGAAGACGAATTTTTGCAATATGCAATGCCATATTTTAAAAGCACGCTTGCCGATTTCACAAACGAGCAGTATAAAATGATAGCAGAGCTATTGCGCACACGCACAGCATTTTTTGGCGAAATACCGCAAAAAATTGAATTTTTAGCAAAGCGGTTACCAACCACAGCCGAAGATTATGTAAACAAAAAGAACAAAACCACGCCGCAAATTTGCCTGCAAATGCTACAAGGTGCATATGAAGTGCTTGAAGGTGCACAAATATGGCAAAATGGCGAATTGTTCGCTTTATTGAAAACTTATGCCGAGCAAAACGAAATTAAAGCCGGCGCATTAATGTTTGCGGTGCGTGTTGCAATTGCAAGGGTTGCCGTAACACCGGGCGGCGCAAGCGAGCTTATGTGTGTTTTAGGCAAAGCAGAAACGTTAGCACGTATTAAAGAGCAAATTGAAATGCTACAAACTGCCGGCAAATAATATATATAGTATAACAATAAGGGCAGGTGCAAACGCCACTAAAAGCCAAACTTTTAGTGGCGTTTGCACCTGCCCGTTTTAATTTTGATTTTTTATATGCCGTTTTACAATTTGCTTTGTTTTTCCGCTAAATCTGCAAGGGCGTCTTTGCGTGAAAGGTTAATTCTGCCTTGGCCGTCGATTTCAACAACTTTAACAAGAAGTTCATCGCCCACAGCAACAACGTCTTCAACTTTTTCAACACGTTTTGTGTCAAGCTTAGAAACATGAACAAGCCCCTCTTTGCCCGGTGCAATTTCAACAAATGCGCCAAATGCCATTAATCTTGTAACTTTACCTTTGTAAATTGCGCCAACTTCAGGGTCGTCCACTATTGTTTTAATAATCGCCATTGCTGCATTAATGTCATCTTTGCTAGCAGAAGCAACATATACTGTGCCGTCTTCTTCAATGTCGATTTTAACATTAAATTTAGCGCAAATTTCTTGAATAACTTTGCCGCCTTTGCCGATAACGTCACGAATTTTTTCAACATCAATTTTCAATGTTTCCATTTTAGGCGCCCATTTGCTAACTTCTGTGCGAGGCTCGCTTATAACAGGCATCATTATCTCTTCGATGATGAAATCTCTGCCTTTTTTGCATTTTTCAAATGCGTCCCAAATGATATCGTATGTTAAGCCATCAACTTTCATATCCATTTGAATAGAAGTGATACCTTTTAATGTGCCGCCCACTTTAAAGTCCATGTCGCCGTGGAAATCTTCAACACCTTGAATGT
>CAYJGM010000110.1:0-7153 GCA_964369495.1 uncultured Bacteroides sp.
GCAAAATCTTTTGCTCCTGCCAATGATAATCCTTTTTCTTGTAGTTCTAAAGCCTATATGACAGACGAATAGCATAATAGAACAATAACAGTTATAAACTTATAATATACATTATTATAATTAAAAATGAAATTATTGCGTCAATCTACACAATTTCTTTTTACAAAATTTGTGCAATTTTACGCAGTTACGCAAAAAAACATTACAATACTACAATTTTATATTACAAAAATGCATTTTATTTTTATCTTAAAAAACATATAATAAATGCATACCAAATTTTAACCGATAAGGAGAGGAATTAATGATGATTAAAAAAATATTGGCATTATTACTGGTACTTAGCTTAGCACTAACAGCGGTGGCTTGTTCCAGCCCTGCACCCGAAGAACAATCAACCGCAAACGAAACCTCCGGAGCAACGCAAGAACAAGACACCGAGCTTGAAGAAGTTGAACTTCGTGTTGCATGGTTTGGCAATGAATCAAGGCACGAATTGCTTAACGCAATATGCGACGGCTTTGAGGCATTAAACCCACACGTAAGCATCACACGTGAATTTGCAACAACCAGCGATTACTGGCAAAAAGTTACAACACAAATGGCCGGCAAAAATGCCCCTGATGTATTTGTTTGCCAATACGATAGGTTTGAAAACTTTATCGACAAAGGCCAATTATTACAACTTGATGATTTAGTTGCCTCCGGTGATTTGGATGTTTCTAATTTCCAACAAGCACATATTGATAATGGCACCGTAGATGGCGATTTTTACGGCGTAAGCCTTGGTGGTTCTATCCGCCTTCTAATTTACAACGAAACAATGATGGCAGAGGCCGGCGTTGAAGTTCCAAACGATTTGGAATGGACATGGGATGATTTTGAGCAAATTTGCGCAGATCTAAAAGCTTATTATACAGACCCCGGCGTTTATGTTATTGAAGATTTCACAGGTTCTACAGATGCGCTTCAAGCCTATGTAAGAAGCCGTGGTTACGATTATTTTGTTGATGGCGAAATTGGTTTCCCCGAAGAAGTTTTAAGCGATTTCATGGAAATGGGCCAAAGGCTTCGTGATATCGGCGCAATTCCCTCGCCTGAAATTAATGCAGAGCTTGGCGGCAAATCACAAGCTGAATCAATGCTTGCTGCAAAGCAAGTTATTTTCCAAATTAAACCATCTAACCAATTGCCACTATACCAAGTGCATATGGAAGATGCTTTAGACGTATTATTACTTCCCGGATATGAAGGCATAGATATGGGCGATTACACAGGTAGCGGCAGCTTTATCGGTAGCACAAACTGGGTTGTTCCCGCATATACAGAAGTTCCCGAAGTTGCAGCGCAATTTATCTCTTATTTCTCTAACAATGAAGAGGCTGTTGACATTTGGAAAATCGAGCTTGGCCCGCTTCCCAGCAATGAAATGGCAGCTTATATCAACCCACAACTTTCTGAATCAGACCAAAGAGTTGTTGAATTCTGCACAGATATGATACCTTTGTTAAAACCAATTGCAGGCTTGCCTGAAAACGGCTCTGAAGCACTTTCATCTGTTACTTCTTATATTGAACAAGCAAGATATGGACAAATGACAATTGAAGAAGCTGTTGCTGAATACTATGCAAACGCTGAACAAATTTTACAGCAATAATTAAAAATTACTAAAGAATAACTTTTCGTGTTAAACACACGAAAAGTTATTCTTTAAGCGGAACGGAGCATGAATATGACAAAAACAATACAAAAAAGCAATTTGAAAAAATCTGAAAATTTATCGGGTTATTTATTCTTACTGCCATGGCTTTTAGGGCTATTGTTGTTTAAACTTATACCAATAATTGCATCAATGTATTTTTCGTTTACAAATTATGATATGTTTACAACCCCTGAATGGGTGGGGCTTGATAATTACATTCATATGTTTACAAACGATTCCCAATTTGTAACCTCGCTACAAGTAACGCTTGGATATGTATTTATGTCTGTTCCGCTTGAATTGGCATTTGCTCTTTTCATTGCGGTACTTCTTAAAAAAGGTATAAGAGGCCTTAGAATTTACCGCGCTGTATACTATATTCCCTCTTTATTGGGAAGTAGCGTTGCAATATCTATTTTATGGCGCGAAGTTTTCGGGTTTGATGGCATTGTAAATACTTTTTTAGCTTTTTTAGGCTTTGAAACAATAAGCTGGCTTGGAAGCCCCGACTATGCGCTTTTTACAGTAGTTTTATTAAAAATATGGCAATTCGGTTCGCCCATGTTAATTTTCCTTGCCGGCTTACAGCAAATTCCGGTAGATTACTACGAAGCTGCCATGGTAGACGGCGCAAGCAAAGTAAGGCAGTTTTTCTCTATAACGCTTCCACTGCTAACGCCCATAATTTTGTTTAACACTATTATGCAAATGATAAACAGCTTTAAAAGTTTTACGCCGGCGTTTATCATAAGCGGTGGCAACGGCGCCCCGGCAGATTCATTGCTGTTTTACACATTATACTTATATAATAAAGGCTTTAATTATTACCAAATGGGCTATGCCTCGGCGCTTGCATGGGTGCTTTTAATAATTATTGCCGTGTTCACACTATTAACATTTAAATTCTCCGATAAATGGGTTTACTATTCGGATTAAGGAGCAGAAATATGGGAATTAATAAGCACAAAAACAATAAGTTATTAAGTGCACTTGCAAAACATTTTATAATTTTGCTTGGTGCTGTGGCTATGCTATACCCGCTGGCTTGGATGCTTGTAAGCTCCTTTAAAAACGAAACAGATATATTTAAAGGAGAATTTTGGGCACAAACATACACTATTGCTAACTACATAAACGGCTGGGCAGGCGTTTCGGGCGTTACATTTACAACTTTTTATGCAAATACTTTTATAATTGTTGCATTAAACATAATTGCAACCGTTCTATCATGTTCACTAACTGCATTTGCATTTTCAAGGCTATCGTTTAAATTTAAAAAATTCTGGTTTTCGGTAATGTTAATTACAATGATGCTTCCATCACAAGTTACATTAATACCGCAATATGTTGTTTTTTCAAGTTTAGATTGGATAGACACTTTCTTGCCTGTAACCGTTCCGGATTTCTTTGCAGGAAACGCATTTTATATTTTTTTAATGATACAATTTATGCGCAGTATCCCCTCAGAGCTTGACCAATCCGCAAAAATTGACGGTTGCAGCACTTGGAAATTATACACACATATTATAATGCCGCTTTCGCTTCCGGCAGTTATAACAACTGTTATTTTTACTTTTATAGGTTCGTGGAACGATTTTTTCTCACAACTTTTATATTTAAATACAATTGATAATTACACAGTATCACTTGGCTTAAGGCTTTACTTAGACGCTCTTAGCGCTTCAACATACGGGCCGCTTTTTGCAATGTCTATTGTTTCACTAATCCCAATTTTTACGATGTTTATTTTCTTCCAAAAATACATGGTAGAGGGCTTAACCGCGGGCGGAATTAAAGGGTAGCATATAAAGTTAATACACGAATGGAGTAAAAAATGCAAAAAATAATAGGTTTTATCGGTTTTGGAGAAGCATCTTCAACCTTTGCAGGGGAAATAGCAAAAAAGATACAGGGCACAAAAATTGTTGCCTATGATAAATTTGTAAACGAGCGCACTTTACAGCTTGCAAAAAGCACAGACACAACACTTTTAAACTCTATAGAGGAACTTGTTGATACTTGCCCGGTGATAATTTCAATGGTAACGGGAAGCGTTGCGGTATCGGTTGCAAAAAGCGTGGTAGATTTGCTTAAAGAGGGGCAATTATATATAGATTTTAACTCGGTATCGCCAAAAACCAAACAAGAGATTGCAAAAGTAATTAACAGCGCAAATAAAATTTGTGTTGATGCAGCTGTTATGGGCTCTGTTCCTGAGTTAAAATTGCAAGTGCCCATACTTTTAGCGGGCAGCCATGCACAAAATGCAGATGAATACTTAAAACAATTCGGATTTAATACTTCGGTTGTTGGCGATAACGCCGGCGATGCCGCCGCAATTAAAATGGTTCGCAGTGTTTTTGCAAAAGGGCTTGAGGGCCTGTTTGTTGAAATGCTTTTAGCCGCAAAAGAATATGGCGTTAGCGAATATGTTATAAATTCTGTATCAAAATCTTTAGAGGGTAAAAAAATACGCGATGTTATGAACACTTTAGTTGTATCACAAGCGTACCACAGCGCGCGCAAAAAAGGCGAGATGGATTTTGTTATAGAGGTTTTAAACGATGTAAATGTAAAACCAATAATGACAACCGCCTCGCGAGATACCTTTAAATGGCTTAGCGAACTTGGCCTTAAAGAAAAAATCAACCCTGATACGGCAACTTATAATGATATTATAAACGCAATTAATGAATTGCAAAATTAAAAACTCAAAATAATTTTTATGCTAAAATTTGTTTAAATTATATTAAAGCTATTACAAAAAATGATATATAAATAGCGACAATAAATCTAATGAAACGGAGAGTATTATGAGAAAAATAGGTTTTATTGGCCTTGGTGCAATGGGTTTGCCAATTGCCAAAAATTTATTAAATGCCGGCCATGAATTATATGTTGGTTATAACAGCAACCGAAAACCCGCAGAAGAAATTGAAGCTTTAGGCGGCACAATTTGCGAAAAATTCAGCGAAATAGGCGAAAAAGCAGATGTAATTTTTCTTGTTGTGCCAAATGATGCACAAGTTGAAAGCTCAATATTTGGAAAAGACGGTGTTGCAGAGGGCTTAAGCGCAGGAAAAATTATTATCGACATGAGCACGATAGATTTATTTAAAAGCCGCGAATTTGCCGCAAGGCTTAATGAAATTGGCTGTGAATTTATTGATGCACCAATTTCAGGCAGGCCCGAGGGCGCACAAAACGGCACGCTTGCAATTATGGTTGGCGCTAAAAAAGAAACTTTTGATGCAGTATACGATTTGTTTGATATTTTGGGCAAAAACATTGTTCACTGCGGCGATAACGGTGTTGGCCTTGCCGCAAAAATGGCAAATAATTTAATTGCTTCTTCAACCATAGTTGCTATATCAGAGGCATTTACTTTGGCAATTAAGGCTGGCATTAGCCCCGATACACTTTTTGAAGTTTTAAAAGGCGCAACAGCAAACGGCGCAATATTAAACAGTAAAGTTCCCGCATATTTAAACGATAATTATGCCCCCGGTTTCCAATTAAAATTAATGTGTAAAGATCTTGGCATTATTACATCGGTTGCAAAAAAACTGGGCACGCCAACTTTAGCCGCAAGCTTAGTTGAGCAAGTTTATAATATGTGCAAAGAAGAACATGGTGATAAAGATAGCGGTGCCGTAAGCCTATTTTATCAAAAACAAGCAGATGTATCTTTTAAATCTACAAAATGAACGGAGAATAATAATGGCTAAATTATACAGCGATGAACAATTAAAAGAATTAATAGCAAAACTTTCGAAAATATCCTCGGCAACAGCACACGAGGCTTTAGGGCGCATAGGTGCGGTTAGTTACGAGATTAAACCCATAGCAAAAGGCATGAAAGTTTGCGGCCCTGCGCTTACTGTGCACAGCGAGCCTAACGATAATTTAACACTGCACGAGGCTATGCTAAAGGCAAAACCCGGTGATGTTTTATTGGCAAATTGCGGCTCACACAGGCAAGCCGGCTTTTGGGGCGAAGTTATGACAGTTGGCGCTATGGCAAAAGGAATTAACGGCCTTGTTATAGATAGCGGCGTTAGAGATAGCGCCGAAATTACAGCGCTTGGGTTTCCTATTTTTTCAAGAAGTGTGTGCATACAAGGCACAATAAAAGCAACCCCCGGTAAAATTAATGTGCCAATTGAATTTGGCGGTGTTTTGGTTAACCCCGGTGATATTGTGCTTGGCGATGACGACGGCCTTGTTATTATTCCAATAGAAAGGCTTGAAGAGGCTATTGAAAAATCCATAGAGCGTGAAAACAAAGAAAGAGATTTAATGGAAAAACTAAGAAACGGCGCAACAACCTTTGAACTGCTTGGCTTTGAAAAATATTATAATAATTAACACACCCATGCTGTGGCATAATAAAAATTGTAGTGCTCTTTGCCACCTACAATTGTTTGCAAACATTGTAAATTTTATTGGTGGCTTTTTATTATGTCACAGCCTATCTATTACTGCTAACGGAGTTTAAAATGAAAATGATTTTTACATCAGAAAATTACTGCAAACAACTTAAAGCTAATATAAGCGCCGGCAAAACTTTAATTTACACTAATATTAAACGTGAAATAGGCAGCCTTGCAAAAAAATGTGCAAATTCTAATAATTACATGGGTGAAATTTCAAGCATTGCGGATAATATTATCGCTTTTTGCAATGCTGTTTTTTATATTGATAAAAACGAACACAAAGCCAATATCGCCGAAAATATAAATTGCCTTATTGCCATATGTGAAAACAAAGCAATTCTATCATGTGAGAATTATATGCATTTATGTTCAATTATTCATGGGGTTAATTTAGTTAATGATGATAATTTAAACATACAGCTTGGCAAATTGCTTAATAAAGTGAATGAATTACCACCTTGCGAAAACGAGTGGTATTACGCATATAATGCTGCGTTTTTTGCATTTTGTGGCAATGAACAAATGCTTTTTAAAGCATTTGAAAATTATAAAACTTGCATATTGGATAAAACTGATTTTGATGATATTAAACAAAATATAATAAACCCTTTTTCTAAATGCATAAGTATTTTAAATTCTGCCGCTATGGTGTGCGAAATTGCACATAATAACAATATTAATTTATGGCAAGAAAGCAATGTTAAAGGGCTAATTGAATATATATATCCATTTGTTAAAAACCCATATTCATGGGGCGTTCATAAAGACAAAAGCCCTATTGCGCAAGATTTATTTGCATTTCAACTTGCAGGGTTAAGGCTTAATATGCCGCAATTATTAAGCATAAACGAAAGCCGTGCTATGTTAAAGCAAATAATAAGGCCACAGCAGCCTTTAGGCCCATTGGCTTTATTTGAAAACAGCCCTGTTTTAAATAGCACGAAATTATATTCCAAAATAGGTTTTAATGTAAGGGGATATTCACATTCCAAATAATGCTGTGCACAGAATGGAG
>CAYJGM010000111.1:0-7095 GCA_964369495.1 uncultured Bacteroides sp.
CACTTCCAAACAAACGGTATGCCTTGTGCCTTGGCAAAAGCTTTTACAGGTTAATAAATGGCTTTTAGAAAAGTCCGGCAAAAAAATTGATATGCAAGAGCTCGACCGTGTTATGGTTCGGGAATTAGATGTAATTTTAAGGCAAGCAAAAGAGTTCAAATAAGATTCGTTTTGTTTTTTAAATAGTAAATATATATAAAACTTTGATATATAAAGGTTTTTGGATACAAAACAGGAGTTCTAATTTACACAGTCTCAAAAAACTGTACAAATTAGAACTCCTGTTCATATGTGTCTTAGTTACAATTTGGAAGTTTGAGTATTTTTGTTGAAATTTATAAATTAACAAGTAAAACCAATATTATTTGTTATACACCTGTAAGCGCTGAAATTGTAGGGTTATATGGCACAGGTGTGGGCGATGAAGTAAACGTGATTTGCACATATGGGTTTAGGTGATAGTATTCACTTTCCGTCATGGCTGTGCTAGGTGCCACTGCGCCCGCAATTATTTTTAGTGTGCCGCCGGCTGTTATGCTGCCTTTTATTTAAATCGACTGAACTTTTATTGACGTTTTCATTTCCTGTTGGTCAAAAGTCATCACATAATTATTTACAGTGATTGTGTTCGCGGTATCCTTTATAAAACCAATTGCACAGAGCAATATACATAAGCAATGTTAAAAAACAACATCACAAGCAATGTAAAAACTAACGCTATGAGCGAATTGCACAATAATATTCATATTTTTTTGTAAAATATGGTGATATAAAATAATTTTCAAACTATTTACTTCGAAACTTTATTGTGCTATGATAGTAAATAAGTTAATTTACAACAAAAAATGTTAAATATCAACATTACGAATTGAGGATTGAATATGCTTAACCGTCACGAAAATATGCTAAAACTTATAAAACTAAACGAGCAAATGAGTTTTGCTGAATTAAAAAAAGCATTTTCAGATGTTTCTGAAATGACAATACGCAGAGATATTGACCAGCTTGAACATGAAAAAAAAGTTTTACGTGTGCCCGGTGGTGTCAAATCTATAGAGTCGGTTGTTGATTTTATAGAAGATAGATATGCACTGCGTTCCATAGAAAATTTGGAATTCAAAAAAGAAATAGCACTTAAAGCTGTATCGTTAATTAAGCCTCGTATGTGTATTTTTTTAGATTCGGGCTCAACAACCACAGCTTTCGCACATCTTTTCCCTGATATAGAATGTTTGGTTTACACAACAGGGCTTACCTGTGCTATTGAATTATCAAAATTAAAAAAAGTAAAAACTGTTATGCTTGGCGGATGGGTAAATAAGAACAGTTTAAGCACATATGGAAGTATAGAAACTTTAGGATTAAACTGCTTAAATTTCAACCTATCTTTTGTAGGTGTTACAGGGTTTGATGAGAAAGCCGGTTTTACAACAGGCATAAGCGATGAAGCAAGTATAAAACAAATAGCTTCTCAACGCTCAAAACAAAGAGTAGTATTAATGGATTCACTAAAAATCGGGCACATTTTACCTTGCACATTTGCGGAGCCTAAAGATGTAGATATCGTTATTAGTGATAGCAACATTGATTTGAAAACAAAAAAATATTTCGAATTCCATGGTGTAACTCTTCTTTAATTTTTTTTAATATAAAAATTATATTTTAAAAACAACGCAAAATTAAAAATATTAGCGGTTAAACGAAAGGAAGTATAAAATGGCAACTATTGAATTTCAAGATGTTAGCAAATCGTTTGAAAAAAACACAGTTATTGCAGATTTAAATTTAAAAATCGAAGATGGTTCATTTACAGTGTTTGTTGGTCCATCCGGATGTGGAAAAACCACAATGTTACGCATGATTGCTGGGTTGGGTTCGGCAACATCGGGGCAAGTGTTAATTGGCGGCAAAGATGTTACCAATGTAGAGCCCGGCCAACGAGAAGTAGCAATGGTGTTTCAAAATTATGCTATTTATCCTACAATGTCTGTTCGTGCAAATATTGAATTTGGGCTAGTTAACAACAAAGTGCCCAAAGAAGAGCGTGAATTACGCATTAAAGAAGTAAGCGAAATTGTTGGCCTTGAAAAATATCTGGATAGAATGCCGGGAACGCTTTCCGGAGGACAACGCCAAAGAATAGCCCTAGCACGTGCAATGGTAAAACAACCCAAAGTTTTTTTAATGGATGAACCATTGTCGAACTTAGATGCAAAGCTACGCTCATCTATGCGCGTTGAATTAATAGAACTTCACAAAAAATTAAAATCAACTTTTGTTTATGTTACACACGACCAAATCGAAGCTATGTCAATGGCTGATAATATTGTTCTTTTAAACGATGGCGTAATACAGCAACATGATACACCGGAAAACATATACCACGACCCACATAATGTATTTACAGCACAATTTATAGGCAACCCTTCTATGAATTTGCTCGCAATAGAACAAAGCGAAGGATCCGTTGGTTTTCGCCCCGAACGAGCAAAAATAAGCAAAGAAAAACAAGATGCATTTCTTTCATTTTATGGTGAAATCCAAACACGTGAAATGCTTGGCTCTGAAACATTATATAAAATTGTGCTTGAAAAACAAAACATAATGGTAAAAAGCTTAGATGAATCTTTTTCGGTTAATGAAAAAGTATATATTTCAATAAATAGGGAAGATATTTGTCTATTTGATAAAAATGATAATCGTGTTTATGAAAAAGATACATTATATAATAAGCAAATAAAAGCAGTGGAGATGATGAATGATGCCAAATAAAATGCTTAAGAAAAAATTGTTTCCATATTTACTTATTGCACCGGCAATGACATTTTTAGGACTGTTTGTGGTTTATCCAATGATTAACTTAGTGGTTTTAAGCTTTACAGATTGGAACCTTATTAGCCCTATTAAAACTTTTGTTGGTTTTGATAATTATGATGAACTGTTTAAACGCCCGGATTTTATTCAAACACTTCAAAACACATTTGTTTTCACAGTATGTTCTGTTGTAATCATTTTAATTTTAGCTATCTCATTATCATTACTTATAAAAAAACCATGTAAAATAAATTCAGCCGTTCAACTTACCATGTTTTTGCCACATGTAGTATCCTTAGTATGTGTTTCAATGATATTTCGTTGGTTAATGGACCCTGATATCGGTTTATTTAATTTAATTCTTGAGTTTTTAGGCTTGCCCACATTGCAATGGTTACAAAGCTCTGATACTGCTATGATGTCTGTTATATTCGTAAATATTTGGCGTTCTGTAGGGTATATCTCACTTATTGTAATGTCAGGGCTTCAACGAATACCATCAGAAATTTACGAAGCTGCATCTTTAGATAATGCTAGCAAGTGGAGTGTTTTTTGGAAAATTACTTTACCAATGATATCCCCACAGCTGTTCTTTTTACTTATCACAATGACACTTAGCTCGTTTAAAGTTTTTGACACGGTTAGTATTATGACATCAGGAGGCCCTGGAAATTCTACAAACGTAATATCTTATTATATTTACCAATATGCATTCTCATACATGAAAATTGGCTATGCATCAGCAGCAGGTTCCGTGTTGTTGATAATACTAATAATTATTACAGCTATTTATTTTAAAGGATTGTCTGGTAAAATTCACTATCAATGATGCCATATGAAAGGAATGTATAACCGTGGAAAATATAAAAAAATATGCCGGCAAAGGTATGGGCATTGCTCTTAAATTGTTTTTAATTATTGTTTTCGTGTTTCCGTTTTATTGGATGATAATAACATCTTTTAAATCATATAATGAATCTATTCAATCGCCACCAACTTTTTTCCCTAATGAAATTATTTGGGAAAACTATATTACAACTTGGAATGCAGCGCCCTTTGGGCAGTATAGCATGAACAGCATTATAACGACACTTGGGATAATTTCACTTCAGCTTATTATAATTATTCCTGCAGCGTACGCCTTTGCAAGATATAGATTTAAAGGTGAAAATATTTTCTTTGCAATTGTTTTAATTGCTTTTATGGTACCATCAAATATTACTTTTGTATCAGTTTATATTATGATGTCTGACTGGGGTTGGTTAAATACACTTTTGCCACAAATTATACCACATGGTGCAAATGCATTTGGCATTTTTCTGCTAAGGCAAGCGTTTAGGCAAATCCCTGAAGAAATTGTCGAATCTGCGCGGCTGGATAATGCAAGCGAATTTAAAATAGTATGTAAATTAATGATACCTATCGCAAAACCAACTATATTTACAGTTATTCTTTTAAGCTTTGTTGAAAACTGGAACGCTTATTTCTGGCCTTTGGTTATGACAAATACCGACGCATTACGCACATTGCCTGTTGCGGTTTCTATGATAAAGGGTATTGACGATATAATGAACTGGCCAATTATGATGGCAGGCAGTATGATAATGGTTCTTCCTATAATGTTATTGTATTTGTTTGCAGGCAAAAAAATAGTTCGTGCTTTTGTTTATAGCGGAATAAAATAGTCTTGGTTTTAATGCACTTTATGTGTGTGAAAATAAATAAAAAATTAGGAGAAAGAAAATGAAAAAAACACTATCAAAAATCTTAGCGCTATTATTGGTTTTCGCATTCGCTTTCAGTGCTTGTGCCTCTGAAGAGCAAGCAAGCGAGCAAACAACCACTGCAAACGAAGAAACTACGCAAACAGCAGATGGCATTACAATTAACTTCTGGCATTCAATGACATCCGGCGCAAACTATGAAGCTATTAAAACGATGGTTGCCGAATTTAATGAAACAAACACATCAAACATTACAGTTGTTGAAACACCACAAGGTGATTATAATGAGTGTTCAGCTAAACTTCAACAAGCAATTGCTGCCGGCAATAATCCGGAAGTTAGCATGTTAGACCGTGCATTAATTCCACAATATGCTCCAATGGGCGTTTTAAGCGATATGACATCTTATGTTGAAGCCTCTAGCGTAGATGTTGATGATTTTGTTGATGGATTAATGGTTTTTTCAAGCGTTGACGACCAACTTCTTTCACTACCATTTAACCGCTCAACACCTGTTTTCTATTGGAACAAAGCTTTATTTGAGGCAGCAGGCCTAGACCCGGAAACACCACCAACAACTTACGCTGAATTAATGGAATATGCAGAAAAACTTACAGTAGTTGAAGGTGATAAAACATCTCAATATGGTTTTGGAATGACAATTGATGCAGGTTGGTACTTCATGGGCATGATTCAACAACAAGGTGAACGCATGTTAAGTGAAGATGGCGATACAGTATTATTCACAGATAACGATTCAGGCTTAGTGGCTTTACAATATTGGAAAGACCTAGTTGATTCAGGCTATTATGCAATTCCTGATACAACAGACGCTTACACAGCACTTTTAGAAGATTTTTATCAAGGCAGAGTAGCTATGATGTATGCTTCTACAGGCAGCCTTGCAGCAACACTTGAAAACACTGAAAACGCAGGCGTATTTGACCTTGGCATTGGTTATATGATGCAATTTGATACACAGTCTTGCCCTACCGGTGGTGCTAACCTTGTTATGTTAGATAACGTTAGCGACGAGCAAAAAGCAGCTGCATGGGAATTTATTGAATTTGCAACAAGCACAGAACAAGCGGCTCAATGGAGCGTTGCAACAGGCTATGTTCCTACACGCGTTAGCGCAGTAGAAACAGACGTTATTCAAACTTTATGGCAAGAACATCCACAATATGAAGTTGCATATAATCAATTACAATTTGCAAACGACACTTGCTACAGCCAATATTTCTGGGAATATAACTCTATGATGAATACAATTATATCATCATTGGTTCAAGATAATTCACTTACCCCAGAACAAGCAATTGAACAAATGGCTGAAGAAGCAACATTCTTGTTCCCGGGCAACCAATAAAACCATAGAAATTCTATCATCAATTAATACAATAAAGCACCTAACTGTGCAGTGTCTGCACAAGGGTGCTTTATTGTCAAATTTAATCATTAATGGCATCAAATTCGACAAAAATATGTCATGTTTAAATGGCATTTTATATAAAAAAATAAATTTTATTTATTTAGAACAGCATTGTATAAAACATTGTTTTGCTTATTAGTGGAAAGGATAATATAAAATGATTGTAACTTTAACATTGAACCCTGCTATAGATAAAACAGCAGAAATAAACCCACTTGTTATCGGAGGGTTAAACAGAGTTAAAAGCTTCAGCGAAGATGTAGGCGGAAAGGGCATAAATGTTTCAAAAGTTGTAGCTATGCTTGGTGCAAATAGCGTTGCAACAGGCTTTATAGGAGAAAAAAACTCTACAATTATTGAAAGCGAACTAAATAATATTAATTGCAAAAACGAATTTATTAAAGTGGATGGAAACACACGAGTGAATTTAAAACTTTATGATAACAAAAACGGTATAACAGAAATTAACGAACCAGGAATTATCGCCAATGAACAACAAGAACAACAATTAATGAATAATCTGCTACAATATGCAAGTAAAGATAATATTTTTGTTCTAGCAGGAAGCATGCATAAAAACGCAAACATAAATATGTATGAAGTAATAATAAAAAAAATAAAAGCAAAAGATGTTTATATAATTTTAGACGCTGATAACGAGGCTTTTGTACATGCAATAAAGGCAAAGCCAAATTTTATTAAACCCAACAAAGATGAACTTTTACGCTATTTTAATAAAGAAACAGCCAGCATCGATGAACTTATTGAAATGTGTAAAAGTTTAGTTGATGAAGGTATACAAACAGTTGTACTTTCGATGGGAAAAGACGGTGCTTTATTTATTACAAAAAAAGAGGGCTTTAAATCAAATGTAATTGATTTAAAAGTTGAATCTACCGTGGGAGCCGGAGATAGCATGGTTGGTGCTTTTGCATACGCAAAGCTAAACAATTTATCGTTCAGCGATGCTGCAATTTTAGCAATGGCTTGTAGCAACGGTGCAGTTACAACAAAAGGCACAACACCACCAAGCTTAGAGCTTGTAAACGAATTAAAAAAACGAGTTGAACTAAAAAAAATATATTAAATATTATAAAAGAGGTTTTAACATGAAAACAAAAGCAG
>CAYJGM010000112.1:0-7037 GCA_964369495.1 uncultured Bacteroides sp.
CGCACATAGCATTTGCATTAAAGATATGGCAGGCCTTTTAACACCGTATTCAACATATGAGCTTGTAAAAAGCTTGAAAGAAAGCATTAAAATTCCTATTGATATCCACAGCCATTACACATCCGGCCTTGCATCAATGTCTATTTTAAAAGGCATAGAAGCTGGCGCAGATATAATTGATACTTCAATTAGCCCGTTGGCGCTTGGCACAAGCCATATGCCAACCGAAACATTAGTAGCCGCACTTCAAGGCACACAATACGACACAGGCCTGGATTTGAAAAAATTAGACGTGGTTCGTGCACACTTTGCAAAATTGCGTGAAAAATATCTTGCAAGCGGCCAATTAAGCCCAAAAATGCTTGGTGTTGATGCAAATACATTGCTTTACCAAGTTCCGGGCGGAATGCTTTCAAACTTGTTAAACCAATTAAAAGACGCAGGCAAAGAAAACCAATTAGAGGATGTTTTAAAAGAAATTCCACGCGTGCGTGAAGATTCGGGATATCCGCCATTGGTTACACCTACAAGCCAAATTGTTGGAACACAAGCTGTTTTCAATGTAATTATGGGCGAGCGTTATAAAATGGTAACAAAAGAGTTTAAAGCGATGGTTAAAGGCGAATACGGTAAAACACCTGCGCCTATAAACGAAGAGTTTTCAAAGAAAATTTTGGGCGATGAAGAGCCAATTACATGCCGCCCTGCAGATTTATTAAAAGATGAAGTTGAAAAAATGAAAGAAGAAGCTGCAAAATATACACAACAAGAAGAAGACGTGCTAACATATGCTATGTTCCCACAAGTTGCACCTAAATTCTTCGATAAACGCAACGAAAAATTGCAAGGTGTAGACGGCGCACATGTAGATTATAATAATAAATCTCACCCAATGTAAACAAAATTACAAAATAACTTTAAGGCTGATATTCTGCGAATAATTGTAGAATATCAGCCTTGTTTTAATGGTTCTAATTTTTTTACCCCAACATTTATTATATAGCCAATAAAATTTATAAATTATACTGTAAAATTAATTTCTCAGAAAAAATAATACTATTTAAATATAATTTTAGAAAGTTTAACCCCTGTGAAAATTGGCAACACAACCGCATAAAAACATAAAATAAATATACTACCTATTATTATTTGATTTATCATAGAATATGAAGTTAGAAATGGTATTAATAAAAATTTCCATATTAAACCGGCGCTTACAAATGCTAGTATTGGGCCAAAAAGCCATGCTCTAAATGAAAATTTAATTTTTGATACTTTTAACAATCGATTTAAATTTAATAAACTTGTTTGTAAATTGCTAACAAGCATTACAAATAAAAATCCCATCATGCCAAAACGTGGAAGCAATATAAAAATTAATATTATTCGTAATATGCAGTCAACAAAAGTATATCGGAATGTTGCTACTTGTTCATTTAAACCTTTTAAAATGCCATCTACCATGCTTTCCAAATACATAAATGGGGTTAAAGGCGCAAGAATTAAAATGTAAAATGCAATTGTTTTATCATTGTATAAAAGCATTGCTATTTCATATGAAAAAATTGAAAAAAAACCGCCGGCAAGAACAGATACACTTAAAGTTATGAATAGCACCCTTGAAATTAATCGTTTTAAAATTAACTCTTGTTTTTGAATGTATGCGCTTGTGATATCGGGTAAAAGCAAAGTTGCAAGCGTGCTAATGAAAGAAAACGGAAAAAATAGCACAGGTAAAGCCATGCCTTTTAATGCACCGAATTGTTCAACGGCAAGCTCGCGGCTGCCTAAAAATATCGCAAGGCACGCTGGAACCAATATATTTTCAAGTGTTCTTAAAGTGCCGGTTGAATATTGTGCTGCTGCTATTGGTGCTAATATTTTTGCAATGAAGCTAACACTTTGCTGTGTTGCGTGTTTATGTAAATTTTTTATTGCTTTTTTATAACTCATATGCATATATAACCAGCTAACGGCTTCGCTTATAGTATTGCCAATAACAACCGCACTTACAAATAGCATTAAATCATCACTGTTTATAAGGTATAAAGCTGCAATAACAATTATAATTCTTAAAATTTGCTCTAATATTTGTGCACGTGCATTTGGCCCAACACGTTTTACAGCTAGAAAATACCCGCGCATTGCAGCACTAAGCGCCATAAACGGTAAGCTGGGTGCTAAAATTTGTAAAGGTAAAATGGCATTAATATCTTGTAAAATGTAAATAGAAATGGGCTTTGAAACAAAAAATAATATTATTGCAAAACCAAAACCTAAAATAAAGCCTAATTTTAGAACTTTACCCATGCTAGAGCGAACAGCGTTTTTGTTTTTTGCAATTTGTTCGGCTGTAATACGTGTTGCTAAAACCGAAAGCCCTGCCGTTGCAAAGGTAACACAAAGCGCATAAACTGTCATAATCAATTGAAAAAGCCCCATGCCCGCTGCGCCAATTTGCGCCGCAATATATATGCGAAAAAACATGCCGGCGGCACGAAGAATTAAGCTTGTTGCTGTTAAAATTGCGGCATTTTTTATATATAAGTTTTTTTGCATACGTTGCCCCCTTATTATATGTGCTAGGAATATAGTTTCTATATAATAATTGTATGCATAACAAAAATAAGGTATGAAATAATATTTTTACTTGGCAATAGATGTAATGGTAATTGGGGTTATATTTGCGTTATGTGGGTTAATAAAAATTACACCTTTATGCAAATTAATAGCATAATCAATAATATAATTCGCAAAATCACTTTCATAGGTTTTTGTTTTATCGTTGCAAAGTGCAATTAAAAAATGGCTATGCTGCACCATGAATTTATATGTGCGCAATATGCAATCTTTGGTATATCTGCGCTTAATATAAATATTGCACGCACTTTGTTCTAATATTGTATAATATCTATCTCTTAAATGTGTTGGCCAAGTTGCGGCTTGCTCTTCGTAGGGAATACAACAAACAAGTTGAATGTCTTTAAACTCTTCAAGCTCTTGTAAATTAAGCACAATTTCTGCCGCCCACATGTCAATTCCAAGAAAACAACTTGTATAAAATATTTGAACACCGTTTTTGTAAAGTTCGCAAATTTGTGTAAAAAGGGTGTTTTTTATATTTGCACATACATCAGAGCTCTCATTAAAACTATAATTCAAGGAATTTGGGGTGTAGCCAAAAAAACTTGCCGAAAAAATTATGTTGCTCATATTTCACCTCTAAAAAAATATTTTTTAAAACTATATAAAATGTTTAAATATGCATTTTTTTATAGTTTACAATAATAATATATACTATTTTATTTGCTTTTTTTGTCGAAAATAGACGATATAATATTAAATTTTTATTAAAATGTATTTTTGTTTACTTATTTTGAAAAATCTGTAATAAATAAAACTAAAATAGAGATATTTTTTCTGTATTGAATAGAAAATTAAATTTTAATATAAAATATCTTGTATGATTTGTATTTAAACAGCAAAAATATACAAGAAAAACATTAAAGTATATTTATGCATCCTTACAAGTGAAATTAGCAAGTAAGAAAAATAATATTTAAATATAGTTAAAGCAATTAAACAATGCAAAAAGGTTGCTACCTTTTTTATAAAGGTAGCAACCCAATTTTGCAAATAATAATTTTAAAATACAAAATTATTATTTCGTTTCCATTTCATTTACGCCGAAAAGATTAAAACGAAATAGTTTAGAACGGTCTTCTGCATCAGAGCACTCTAATGTTGCATTTGCAATGCTTCCGCCTTCAATTAGTTTTGTAAAACCTATTAATTGGCAAAGTTTACTGCGAAGGTTTAAACGGTCTCCTTCTTTAGTTACCATATAAACATCACCTTTACAAGTTAATAAAACATCATTAAATTCTTTTAAATCAATATCATGTAATTTTACTTCAGACATATAAATCAACCTTTCTTATGTGTTATTATTATTATACTAGCAGATAATATTATATTATTTGCTTTCAATTAGATTATAACACATCATTGGACAATGTCAACATATTTTTTTTAATAAATTGTACAAAATAACCAAAAACATAATATTTGTCTTTGTTTTCTAAAAAAAAATAACAAATCATTATAAAAAATGTATAGAATTCATATGTTTTTGTGTAAGTAGTTAAACAATTAAATCGATTTATATTACTTGGTTTTTTATAAATTATAATGTTTTATTTATTAAAGTAGGTAAAAGTTTAATTTTAAACATTATTTTTGTATGCAATTTACAAAGCCCTTGTTTTGGTAAAATCAAAACAAGGGCTTTGTGTTAAAAATTATTGTGTTATATGTGTTCCGGTTTTCCCCTCGATGCCTTCCTTTGCTTTTTCTAACAAAGTAATTAAAGCGCTACGGCCCGGTTTAGAATTTGCAAAGGCAACCGCCGCTTGTACTTTTGGAAGCATAGAGCCGGGTGCAAATTGATTTTCTTCTATATACTTTTGTGCGGTTTTTGGTGTTAAACTATCAAGCCAAATTTGGTTTGGTTTGCCAAAGTTTACGGCAACTTTTTCAACTGCGGTTAAAATTATAAGAAAATCTGCATCTAATTGCTGTGCAAGCGCACAAGCTGCAAAATCTTTATCAATAACTGCGTCAATGCTTTTTAAATCGTTATTTTCTGCGCTGTAAACAGGTATTCCGCCGCCGCCGCAAGCAATAACAATTTGCCCGGAACTAACTAATTCTTTAATATTATCTATTTCAATAATCTTTTGAGGTTTGGGTGATGCAACAACTCGCCTATATCCGCGCCCTGAATCTTCAACTATAGTGAAACCGCGCTCTTTAACCAAAATATCGGCCTCTTCTTTGCTCATAAAAGCGCCAATAGGCTTTGTGGGTTTATTGAAAGCTTCGTCGTTTTCATCTACTTGCATTTGTGTTAAAACAGTTGTAACGCCTTTTGTTATACCACGATTAAGAAGTTCTTGCCTTATGGCGTTTTGCATATCATAACCTATGTAACCTTGGCTCATTGCCACACAAACGCTAAGAGGGCAGGGGACATATTTTTGAGGATTTGTTTTTGTAAGTTCCTCCATTGCCTTTTGTATCATGCCAACTTGTGGGCCGTTTCCGTGTACTATTGCTACATCATGCCCGGCTTGCACTAAATCTGCAATGGAAGCAGCGGCGTTTTTAACTGCTATCATTTGTTCGGGTAAATTTTCACCCAGCGCGTTGCCACCTAAAGCGATAATTATTCGTTTACCCATAATTTTCTCCAATTCTTTTTTTATTTAATTGCGATGCAATCAATTTCAATTAGGGCGTCTTTTGGAAGCCTTGCAACTTCTACTGCAGCACGTGCAGGGCAGTTTTCTGTAAAAAATTGTGAATACACCTCATTCATTGCGGCAAAATCGTTCATATCTTTTAAAAACACTCCAACACGAACAACATTTTCTAAGCTTAAGCCGGCAGCTTGTACAATTGCCTTAACATTATTTAAAGATTGTAATGTTTGGCTTTTAATATCATCGCCAGCAAAAACACCGGTGTTTGGGTTTAATGGAAGTTGCCCTGAAACATAAAGGGTGCCGTTTGCCATTACTGCTTGTGAGTATGGGCCAATTGCCCCCGGGGCATTATTTGTTGCAATTATTTCTTTCATAAAAAATTACCTCTTTTTATTTAATTTTATCACGTTATATAGCGTTTTTCAAGTAAAAAATTTATTTTCACATATTTAATTATACTTGATTATTAGTGTGCTTAAATGTATAATCATTATATGGTTTTAAACATAATGTTTTTAATAGAAAGGTGCGCTAATGCAAAGTATAATAGTTAAAAAAGAAATGCGCCTTGACGCTTTAATAATAAAAGAATACCCGGCTTTAACCTTGGGAGTATTACACAAGTATATGCGCCAAAATAAAATTAAAGTAAACGGTAAAAAAATAAAACTTAACACAAAATTAGTTGTGGGCGATGTTATAAATTTATATATTTTGGATTTAGAACAAAAAAATGATGATATACCGCTTTTTATGAAAGCAAACAACAATTTAAACATAATGTATGAAGATGAAAACATTATGATTGTTGATAAACAGGCAGGTTTGATAGTTTGCGATGAAAACAATATAAAACCGGATACTTTGATAAACAGAGTAATGTTTTATTTATATAATAAAAACGAATACAATTATAAAAGCGGTTTTGCTCCATGTTTATGCCATAGGCTAGATACAGGCACAAGCGGGCTTTTAATAATTGCAAAAAATAAAACAGCATACAATAATATAGAAAATGCTATTAAAAATAAAAACATTCAAAAAAAATATTTATGTGTAATTAATGGAACACCGCCAAAAAAAACAGATGTTTTAACCGCTTATTTACTTAAAAATGCAAATAGTGGCACAGTTAAAATTTTTGAAAATAAAATTAAAAATTCAAAAAAAATAATTACCGAGTACAAAATTTTAAAAAAAGCTGAAAGCCTAACGCTGCTTGAAATAAATTTAATTACCGGAAAAACACACCAAATTCGTGCACATCTAGCCTATTTAAATATGCCAATAATAGGTGATAGCAAATACGGAAATTTAAACTTGAACAGAAAATATAAAGCCAAATACCAACTGCTTTGTGCGTATAGTTTGAAGTTTAATAATATGGTTAATGGCTTTGAGTATTTAAACAATATGGAAATAAGTATAAAAAAACCATGGTATGTGCAGCAAATTATATTGAATGGTAAATTGTAATAAGTTTTTGTATTAATTTAATGTATTTGTGTGTTATTTTATATATTTAATGCTGTTTTTATTGAATAATATAAAAAAATATAAAATTTTTTTACAAAATTTGAATATTCCATGTAATTAATATTGACACAATGATAGTTTAATTGTATAATTTAATATAGTTGGTTATAAGCCAGCTCTTAACCTCAACGTTAAGGGAGGGACAAAGATGTCGGAAATTAGAGTAAAAGATAATGAAACGCTTGATAGCGCATTGCGCCGCTTTAAGCGTTCTTGCGCACGCTCGGGCGTTCT
>CAYJGM010000113.1:0-6937 GCA_964369495.1 uncultured Bacteroides sp.
TGCAAAAAGCCAACCGCCAAAGGCGGCACTTAGGCTTTTTGCCAAATCCCCGGCGGTTTTGCTTCTTTTTACGCTGAAAAGAAGAATAACAAGGCGCAAACAGCCTTGATAATTTATGTTTGTTTAAAAAGCAAATTGTACGGTTTTATATTTGCGCTTTTTTCAGGAATAGCCAAGCCCTTAAGCGCAGTTTTAGCATATGCCTTCTTTCGCAATTTCATAACGCCTTTGTTTTTAAACGGCCTTGTGTTCTTTGTAGCGGGAATTATGCTGTTTGTAAGTGCATTTGAATTAATTTTTGAAAGTTATTCTTATAACCATGGAAATTTAGCCGGTTTTGGAATTTGCAACGGTGTTTTAGCTATGCAAATTGCTGTTTTTCTTGTATAATTCGTTAAAATAGTGTAAAATAGTAATATTAAATTCATATTTAAATGTTAGAATAAATATTTAGTGCCCACCTTTATACAAAAGCTTTCAAATAAACTTTTGTTGTTGTTTAATAGTTTGGGTGACAATATTCGAACACACATCAAAAAACAAGAAAGTGTGCCTAAGTTAGGTTTTCGCTTTAAGAGGTGCGCTGCCGCAAATTTCAAGGTTTTGGTTAAAAAACGTGTTCGAATTATTCCCTAGCGGCTAAACATTTTGTGCTTTTGGCACACAATGTCAACACAATATATTTAATTTTGCCCTTGTGTATAAAATAATTTTAAAGGGGGAGTTCTTTGCAAAAATCAAAATTGTTTTTTGCCCTTTTTTTGTGTTTGCTTTTAAGTGCATGTAATGCTTTTTCACAAGGCCAAGGCGTTGAAGATTTACTGCGCGCACCACAGCCAACAGCCCAACTGCGCGATATCCAAACCGCTTTGAACGCTTTTGCGCAAACCAGTGTGCAATTTAAGTATCCACGTGGCGAAAAAGAACTCTCTCCGGTTATATTGCGCGATTTAGATTCCGATGGCATTAGCGAGGCTGTTGTGCTTTATACCAAAACCGACGAAAGCCAAAATGTGTTTTTAGCCATATTGGAAAATTTAGGTGAAAACTGGGATGTAGCACAAGAAGTTCAAGGTGTATCCTCGGAAGTTACCGACATAGAGCTTGTTAATTTTAACGATAACACACAAATTATTGTAGGCTATTCAAATTCCTCTTTTACCGATGAATATTTAAGCGTTTACGAATATAAAAACGAAAGCATCACACGCCTTTACGAGCAATCTTATCAACATTATTTAGCGCAAGACATTAATAACGACGGAATAGTGGATTTTCTTGTTATTGCAAAAGATGAAGAAACAAACACGCTTAATTTAAATTGGATGCTTGCAAACAACAATTCTTTTAGTGTTATGCAAACTATTACCCTTGATGAACGCTATGTTTCATTTGATGAAATTAAATATGCAAACTCTAGCAGTAATATGGGCATTATTTTACAGGGCACTTTTGCAAGCGGCTGGATATCTAACACTGTATACCGTGTACAACCCGAAGAGTTAAAGCTTGAAATATGGCCGCAAAGCAATTACGATATTGCACTTTTAAGCTTGCGCTCAAGCGAAAATTTAACTACAACCGCTTTTGGGGCAAACAACACATTATATATTCCCACAAGCGTTACGCTAATAAATGCGGGCTTTGAAAACAACAGGTTTTACTATATAAATTGGCGCGATTATTTGGGCAATATAAATATACCTGTTTTACAATATAAAAGCGAAGAAAATGTTTTACCTCAAAGCATACCAAATGCAAATATTTCTCAAAACGAATTGCTAACGCTTGGGCAATCTTACACCGTGGCATTGCCCGAAGAAATTATTTTCAAAGATGAAGAACTTAAGTTTATTGAAATACCAACACGCCCTATTTTCGGTGTGTACGATTCTCTACAAGGTTATTTTGCAACATTCCCCGATGAGTGGATGGGTAAAATTACAGTTACAGATAGCGCCTCGCCGGGCGAATGGCATGTGCGTGATAAAAACACAAACAACTTGCTTGTAAGCATTAAAATTTCGCCTGAGAACAGCTTAACCGGCAACTATACCCTTGCCGCAGATATAGGCGAAAATAATTTGTTTGTTTTGTTTGGCTCAAACTGTACCGAGCAAGAGCGGCAAATTATAAGAAATGGTTTTTTAATTTTTTAAATATGCCGCAATGCGGCGGAACGGAGCATGAATATGCGAAAAATTCTTGTTGTTGAAGACGAAGACTCCATACGTGAAATAATTACGCTTAATTTGCGCATGGCTCAATATGAAGTTGTTGAAGCCGACAGCGCCGAAAAAGCCCTTTCGCTTTTTGATGATAGCTTTGACGCCACAATTTTAGATATTATGCTAAAGGGCATGAACGGTTTTAGCCTTTGCGAGAATATACGTGAAAAATCTACCGGGGTTGGAATTATTATGCTAAGTGCAAAAGCACTTGAAACCGATAAAATTCGCGCGCTTGCCATTGGCGCAGACGATTACATGACAAAACCTTTTAGCGTAAGCGAATTGCTTGCAAGGCTTGAGGCGCTTGTTAGGCGTGTGCACCGCACGCAAAACCCACAAAACATGCAAGCGCAGGCAAACGATGAGCGCCTTGTTGCCGGCGTTTTTGTGCTGGATAAAAAAAGCCGTGCACTATACAAAAACGATGTAGAAATAGATTTAACACAAGTTGAATTTCAAATTATGGAAATATTTTTTGAAAACCCCGGCGTTGCGCTTGTTAGGGAAAAAATACTTGAGGGCGTTTGGGGCGAGGGCTATTACGGCGATGTTAAAATTGTAGACGTGAACATAAGGCGTCTTCGCATGAAAATTGAAGACGAACCGGGAACACCTAAGTTTATTATGACAGTTTGGGGATATGGCTATAGATGGAATGCATAGCCAAGCCGATATAATCCAAAACCCGCCTATTTTGGCAAATTTATGCGCTATGCTGTGTTATCTTCACTTGCAACACAGTAAATATTACTCGCTCGTCTACAGGCTTAGCGCAATATTTACCGAAATATACGGGTTATGAAGTACCCCATGCCGGCTAAATTAAAGGAGGCCAAACGTTTGAACAGCATTACAAAGCGCTGGGTGCGCGGCAGTTTGCTAATAACAATATTAATGTTGGTTTTGGCCGAAACAATTTTTTTGTGGGCAGTTATTACAAACCACTATTCATCTGTGCAATTTGCGCTTGAAAACAGGGCACAAACGCTTTTAACTCAAGCTAATTTAAGCGACGCCACAAGCGCACAAAGCAAAAGTTTAGTGCTTAGGCGTTTAGTTGAACAATTTACAGAAAAAGATAAGTTCGAGCTTATGCTTTTAAATAACCAGGGCCATATTGTGCTCTCAAGCTCTGGCTATGTTTCGGGCACAAGCGAAGTGCCGCAAGATTTCAGCGATGCACTTTTACAAGGCAATATGGCAGACGGCATTTTTTATACCGATACAGGCGAAAAAACCATGGCATTAACCCTTTTATTAAACAGTGCGGTAGAAGATTTTTCGGCGCTTAGAATTGTAACAAGCCTTACACTTGTAGATAGCACAATCGTAATATATATATGGGTAAGCATTTTTATTTTGGCGGTAATTTTGCTTTTTAGTGTGTGGAGCGGTTTATTTTTTATTCGAAGCATTGTAAACCCTATTGCAGAAATTGAAAAAACGGCTGAAAAAATTGCAAAGGGCAATTTTGATATACGTTTGCAAGAGGAAAAACGCCAAGATGAAATTGGAAAACTTGTTAATACAATAAACCATATGGCAGCAGAACTAGAGCAAGCCGAAAAAATGAAAAACGAATTTATTTCAAGCGTTTCACACGAACTTAGAACGCCTTTAACATCTATTAAAGGGTGGGTTGAAACCCTTCGTGATACTAAAAACCCTCCGGAAGAATTATACACACGTGGCTTTAGCGTGCTTGGCAATGAAACCGACCGCCTTTATAATATGGTAGAGGAATTGTTGGATTTTTCGCATATGCAACACGGCATTGTGCTAAACTGCAACTATTTAGATTTAACGGCAGAAGTTAGCGAAAGCGTTATAATTGTGCTACAACGTGCAAATAAAGAGGGCGTTAATATTATTTTTGATGAGCCGCCATTGCCAATACCCGTTTATGCCGATGCCGCAAGGCTTAGGCAAGCATTTATAAATTTACTTGATAACGCTGTTAAATATTCCCCAAAAAACAGCGATATTACCGTTAGCATTAAAACACACCAAAACAGCGCCTCGGTTATTATTAAAGATAACGGAAAAGGCATTTTAAAACGCGATTTACCGCATATAAAAACAAAATTTTTTAAGGGTAAAAATTCTTTAAGCGGCAACGGCATTGGCCTTGCTGTTGTAAATGAAATTGCCGTTGCACACAATGGTGCGCTTGATATAGATAGCGTTTATACCAAGGGCACAAGCGTAAAATTTACTTTACCCATAAAACGCAAATAAAAAAACAAGGAGAAATAAATGGCACAAAACAAAAGCGAAATTTTCAAAACCAGCATTGGCGGCCAAGCTTTGCTAGAGGGGTTAATGATGCGCGGCCCGAAAAAATCTGCGCTTGCAGTTAGAAAACCAAACAAAGAAATATACACCGAAGTTAAAGATATTAAAGTGCGCCCATGGGGCAAATGGCCATTTGTGCGCGGCGTTTTAAACTTTGCCGAAACGCTTATTCAAGGCTATAGCTACCTTATGAAAAGCGCAGATATTTCAATGGAAGGCGAAGAAAACAAACAAGAAATGGGTAAATTCGATAAATGGATAGATAAAACATTTGGCGAAAAAGGCAATAATGTAATAATGGCTATAGCCGGAATACTAGGCGGAAGTTTAGCGCTTGTTTTGTTTATGATAATACCAACTTTAATTGTTGGTTTTATTGATGGCTTTTTTGCGCTGGGTAATTTCAAAACCCTTATAGAGGGCATAATTAAAATTATTATTTTGGTTTGTTATATGTTTGCGGTTAGCAAAGTGCCCGATATTAAGCGAGTTTTCGGCTATCATGGGGCAGAGCACAAAACAATTGCCTGCTATGAGCACAACCAGCCGCTAACCGTGGAAAATGTAAAAAAACATTCAAGGCTTCACCCACGTTGCGGCACAAGTTTTCTTTTAATTGTTATTGTTATAAGCGTGCTTGTGGGCAGTTTAATTTCGTGGGAAAACACATTTTTGCGTGTTTTATTAAAAGTTATAACTTTGCCTATTGTTGTTAGCATCAGTTACGAAATTATTAAGCTAACGGGCAGGTTTGATAATTTTATCTCAAGAATAATCTCGGCGCCGGGGCGTTGGCTACAACTTATAACCACAAACGAACCCGACGATGAAATGATTGAAGTTGCAATAGCCGCAATTTTACCCGTGCTACCAGAAAACCAAAACGAGGGCGCATGGTGATGAACGGCGCTTTAAACGCACAGGAATTATGGAAAAAAGCCGTGCAATTATTAAAAGAAAACAATATTGAAAACGCAGAATTTGATGCAAACGAGCTTTTTTTTCATTTTTGCAATGTAAACCGCCGCCTTTACCCAAATGCAAAAATAGAAAGCGATATAGCAAATGAATTTTTAAAAGCTGTAAATAGGCGTGCAAAAAACGAGCCTTTGCAATATATTTTGGGCGAGTGGAATTTCTACGGCTTTACTTTAAAAGTTGGCAAGGGTGTTTTAATTCCGCGCCAAGATACCGAAACCGTGTGTGAGATTGCAATAAATTTAGCGAACAAAAGCCTAAAAAACGCACAAACAAATTACAAAATTGCAGATTTATGCGCCGGCAGCGGCGCAATTGCAATTACGCTTGCAAATAAAATAAAAAACAGCGAAGTTTTAGCGGTTGAAAAATACGACGAAGCGTTTAAATATTTATTGCACAACATAAAAACACATGCGCCAAATATAAAAGCAATAAAAGACGATGTACAAAAACACCACGATAAACTTGCGCAAAACAGCCTAGACATGATAATTTCTAACCCGCCATACATAGCCCAAAGCGAAATGCAAAGCGCACAAGCAGAGCTTTTTTTCGAGCCAAAAACAGCGCTTATTGCAGAGGATAACGGCCTATTTTTTTACAAATTTATTTGCAAAAATTATAAAGAAAAGCTTAAAAAAGGCGGCGTTATTATTTTTGAAATCGGCCATAAGCAAGCCGGGCCCTTATATGAAATTTTAACAGAAAATAAATATAAAAATATTAATATAGAAAAAGACGCAAACGGCCACGACAGATGCGTTTGGGCAATTGCAAAATAGCACGAAATAATGTATAATATTATTGTTGGTTTGCTAGTTTTATTTTTGAACTTTAGAATTAGCTTATTGATTTTTTTCTATTAGATTTGGAGATTTACATTATGCTAAAAGTATATAAGCCCAATTTAGAGGATTTGTGGTTTAGAGAAATGTTGATGTCTGATAAAGACACTATGTCGTATAACCATGCTTGGGGTGGAACAATGCTTTTTCCAAAGAAAAATTGGGATAAATGGTATCAAACTTGGGTTAATGGGCCAAAAGCCAATATTTTTTATAGATATTTGCAAGATGATACAAGCAATGAGTATGTTGGAGAAATTGCATATCACTTCGATAAAAGCAGAAAAATTCATATATGTAATGTTATTATTTTGGCAAAATACAGAAATAATGGGTTTGGCTCACAAGCTATAAATATGCTATGTTCTTTAGCTAAAGAACACGGAGTATTGGTATTATATGATGACATAGCAGCCGATAATTCATCATATAAACTATTTTTAAAAAACGGCTTTACAATAGATTTTCAAAACGAGAAAACTATAATGGTAAAAAAAATATTATGATTTTATATTAGCACCTATATGCAAAGGTTATTTATATTAGCCGTAGGCTAATATAAATTGGTATGTGCATGGCACGCCA
>CAYJGM010000114.1:0-6823 GCA_964369495.1 uncultured Bacteroides sp.
TTAAACAGCAAGCTACTTTTCACGCTGAAAAGTAGGGCGTTTCAATGAAACAAGCTTTGAAAATTAATAAGCACTGATAAAAACAAATTAATAACTTTTTATAAAATAAAACATTAGCCTATCACGCTGAAAAGTAGGACGTTTCAACGAAACCAACCTTAAAAATTAATAACCACCTAAAAAACAAATTACTAACTTTGTTTTGTTAATTTCGCAAATTGCATTTTAAATACAGATTATTTATATAATATACATTTTTTTTAATGTGATGTCAAACTTTGGCATTAATGTAGGTTTGCTTTAATTACATCGGGTTGGCTAAATTATCCAATATGCTTTGGGCAATGGCATCGCCCATAAGCCACATGTTTTGGTCGCTTAAAATTTCGCTGTATTCTGCGGGGTTTACCATAAAGCCTGCCTCAAAAAGCACCGAGGGGCAAATATTGTTGCGTGCAACATAGTAATAACCCCACTTATCGCCTCTGTTATCTCTTCCTGTTGCATTAACTGTATTTTGCACAAGGCTTTGCGCAAGGGGCTGGCTTTGCGGCGTAAAGTAATAACATTCAATGCCCATTGCCGTGTTGGCATCGCTTGTTAGGGCAATGCTGTTGTGGTGAAGCGATATGAAAAAATCGGGTTTAATTTGTGTTATATATTGGTTTCGTTCTGAAAGCTCTAAAAATACGTCGGTACTGCGTGTTAAATGCACGGTTGCGCCCAATTGTTCAAGCCTTGTTTTTGCGGCTATGGTTAAAGCTAGGTTCACATCTTTTTCGCTTGGTGCGTCTAGGCCGCCAACGCCTAAAGCGCCAGGGTCTGTATCGCCGTGGCCGGCATCTAAAAGAACGCTAACGCCCAAAAGCGGCTTTGTTGAATCTTCAGTGTTAATTTGTGGTTGTTTTTTCAAATATAACACCACAGCACCATTTTCGTATTCAACGCTGTACCCGTGCAAGGCCTGCGCAAATGTTAATAGAATTTCTTTTGCGCCATCTTGTGTTGTGCTAACATGCACGCTTTGAACCATTGAAGAACCTGTAATCGAAAAAATATCGGGAATTTCGGTATCGAAAAAGCGCAGTATAAGTGAATTATTGCTTAAATTTGAAAAAGAAAGCGGTGTGCCACTGCCCGAAAAAACAAGTTTTTCACCGTTTATTTCCGGCATCTCTTGCGCTGTTGCGCTGTTTAATACGGCGGTGGTAACATCTTGCGGTGCGGCAGTGGTATTGCGTGCAAGCACATAAAAACCGCCGCTTACTTCATATGCCCAAGTAGGCGAGCCACTGCGATAAGTTAAAAAGCTGCTGTGCACATAAACTTGCGCACCTTGCCTTGCTGTTTCGGCAATATCGCCATCGTTTGAGGCGTCGTTTAAAACGCTTGCAATCCATGGCTCTATTATAACAAATTCGCCCTCGCGCGATACTGTGCCATCGCTTGAAGAGGTTGCCGAAGTGCCCGAAGATGTAGAACCCGAAGATGTAGAGCCCGAAGATGTGCTATAGCCGCCTTTTGTTATTGTGTGCGTGTAAACCGAGGCGCCTTGCGTAAATTCAAAGTGGTTTTCGCCTGTGCTTAAATCAACCAGCACGCCGAAAAAGCCTTCATCATTCGTGCGCTGAATTTCGTTGCCGTTTATATATAAAGGCACGTTTGGGTCTGATGTTCCCATAACAAAGCAGGTGCTTGTGTAAATTACTGTGCCTTGTGTAGGGTAAGTTACCGCTAAAGTTTGCACGGGTGTATAATTTAAAAGGCTTGTGTTTTGCACAGGATAAACAATTGCGCTTTGCATTGCAGAAAACTCTTTTGTGAATTTACGTGATAAGGCGTAATCGTTAATAACAAAGCCTGTAAAATCTTGCTTTAAAGTTTGTAAAAAAACAAGGCTTGTGTTTGCCCATGCACCCTCGTTTGTGTAGGGTAAAATAGTTGTGTTTTCGGTTAGCGGTTGTAAAAAGCCTATGCTTTCTTCGGTGTTTTCTTTATAATACATGCCGGTAAAAGAGTAATCGTTATATATTTCCTGTGCGATTAAAGCCTGCTCACTGTCGCTGATAAAATCCTCGCTTACAACAGAATAAACCGCAATATTTTGCGCAAAAGCGGCATCAATTAAATATTGCATAGGATCGAATTTATTAAATAATTCATCATTTGCGCTAACATTAGCCAAGGTTTTTGCATTTTTATTTCTTGCAAAAACGCTATAACCTTCGGAATTTTGCTGCACTATATTAACAAAAACGCTGTTAAAATTGTTTGCGCTTGCATAACTAATAAATTCATTTAAATAAGCTTGTTGCTCTTCAGTGGTATTAAGCGCTGAAAATTCATCTATTTCGCTGATGTTTAACAAAAGCCCATTGACATTGCCGTTAATTTGCAAAGGCGCGGCTTTTGAATTTGTGCCTATAATGCCTGAGGCGAACAATAAGAACACAAGAATAAATACTAAAATTGCAACAAGTGCTAAAAGAGCAATTGCAAGCGGTTTATTGCTTTTTTTACGTTTAAAATGCAATTGAATACCTCCGTAGTTTAAAAAATTTAAGATTATCTGTTTTTATAACAGCAGTTATTCACAATGGTTTTCACAAAAAATATTAAGGCTGTTTTTTGCTTGCAGGGCAATTTAGTTGCGATGTATGGCCACATGTCGATTTGTTTTTTTATTTCTAACAAAAGAGCAAAACCGCTTAAAATGCTCTGGTTTCAATTCACTGTGCTATATCCGTTAGCTAAAATATTATAAATAAAACAAATAATTTTTAATTCACAACATTTAAATTTTCGCCGTTTAAAAAACTTTGTAAATTAAGGGCAACTTGCAGGCAAAGCCTGTTTAAACTTTCCGGCGTTGCCCAAGCAATATGTGGGGTTATAATGCAATTTGGCGCATTTAGTAAAACATTGTCGGTTTCTATTGGCTCTTTTGAAACAACATCGGTGCCAAATGCGGCAATATGGCCGCTTTTTAAAGCATTTAGCATTGCGTTTTCGTTTACAAGCGCACCGCGTGAGGTATTAATTAAACGTGCACCTTTTTTGCAAAGCATAAGCGATTTTTCATTTATTATGCCCTTTGTTTGCTCTGTTGCAGGGCAATGCAGGCTTATAACATCGCTGTTTTTCATCATGTCTTCAAAGCTAACGAATTTAACGCCTGTATTTTTATATTCCTCTTTAACTGTGCGTGTATTGCATAAAATTTTCATACCAAAAGCCTGCGCTATTTTAGCCACTTGCTGTGCGATATCACCAAAACCCAACAGCCCTAAAGTTTTACCGTAAAGCTCCATATGCGGTAAAATATTCGCTGTTGGCTTAATATCTATTTGCCATGCGCCGCTGCGTACGCTTTTATCGTATCTTCCGGGGCTTTGGCAAAGCTCTAACAAAAGCGCAAAAGTAAGCTGGGCAACACTGTGTGTTGAATAAGAGGGAACATTTGCAACACTTACGCCATGCTTGCGGCAAGCTTTTATGTCTAAAGTGTCAACCCCTGTTGCGGTAACGCCAACCCACTTTAAATTTGGGCAAGCGCAAAGCACTTGTTCATTTATATTAACTTTATTAACAATTGCTATATCAGCACCTTGTAAACGCTCTATCACATCTTCTTTGTTGGTTCTTGGGTAAACTGTAAGCTCGCTTACAAGTTGTTTTACGCCTTGCCAGTTTAAATCTCCCTCTTTAAGGGCAAAACTATCCAGTATTACTGCCTTCATTTTGCTTCTCCAATCGAATATAGTTATCTTGCAATTCAACACCAACATATCCTTGTTCTAACGAACGTGATAATATTAAACTGTCTTGCTTTAAAATAATTATACTCTGTTTTGCGGTGCTTTGTACAGTACCTTTGCTTAAAAAAATGTAGTGAATTCGTAAATTTTCCAAAGGGCAAAGCGCAACAAGTTTCATTTCATGTTTAAAACATGCCATAAAAAGCGCACTTTCGCTTGTTGTGGGCATGGCCAGAACATAATTTTCAAAATTACTGTGGCCACAAAAATAATTCAACAATTTAACACAATGTTTTACATTTCCGGCAAAAGGTAAAATTACAGCGCTTTTATTTGGCGTTTTAAGTGCATTTGTAAGCCTTTTTATAAAGGGAATAGGCGTGCCTTTTTTGCAATAGCCGCCACATGCCACAAGTTTATTTGCCAAAAAAATTCCGTAAAATGCACCGTTTTGCATTATTGCCTTTACCGCAACTTTCCCAACAAAAGGTGCATCTTTTTTTAGCGTTTTATATATATCAACAATTTGTTCGCTTTCGCACATTAAAATACGTCGCATTTGATATTTGGGTGTTAAATTGTATAATTGCATTATTATTCCCCCTTTTTTTAATTATATTTTTGCCGGGTGGAATTTATGAATTATAATTTTAATTAATTGTGCTTGACAAAACAAAATTTTTGGTATAATATTAACATATCAAAAATTTTTGATATGAACTTTTACTTACAACACAAGGAGAATATTATGGGATTATTCGGTTTTGGAAAAAAACAACAAAAAGAAACCGCATGCGATTGCGGCGGCGCTTGCGCACCTAAAGAAGAAGTAAAAAGCGAAGCATGCGATTGCGGCGGCGCTTGCGATAAAAGCGCACAAGAAAGCGGGCAAAAAGCAAAGATAATTGTTCTTGGCGCATGCTGCAAAAAAAGCAGTGAGACATTTGAAAACGTAAAAACGGCCGTGCTTGAACTTGGATTAAACGAAACCGTTGAAAATATTGGCGATAATATAGAAATTGCAAAATACGGCGTAATGCAAACGCCGGCGCTTGTAATTAACAACAAAGTTTTGGTTTATGGCAGGGCGCTTAGCGTTAAAGATGCAAAAAATTATATTGAAAAAGCGGGTATAAAACAATGAAACCAAAAGTAGCATTTATATGTGTGCATAATTCTTGCAGAAGCCAAATTGCCGAGGCACTTGGCAAGCACCTTGCCGCAGATGTATTTGAAAGCTATTCTGCCGGCACGCAAGTTAAAGCGCAAATAAACCAAGATGCCGTGCGCTTAATGAAAAAAGAATATAATATTGATATGGAAGAAACGCAAAAAAGCAAGCTTTTAAGTGATATTCCGCCCGTTGATATTGTTATTACTATGGGCTGTAATGTGCAATGCCCGGCTTTTCCGGCAAAACACAGGGAAGATTGGGGCCTTGATGACCCGAGCGGTAAAAGCGATGATGAATTTTTACATACAATTAAAACGATACATGAAAAAATGCAAAGTTTAAAACAGCGCATAGAAAGTGGCGAAATAATATAATTTAAGTATAAGTAGTTTTTAACAATTAAAAACTACTTATTTTTGCGAAAATTCACAGCAATAAATGCAATGCCAAGCTCTTGGATAAAAAAGATAGGGTGGTAATATGAAAACGATTAAGTTTAAAAACGAGCCAAATTATATGCGGGAATTTTTAAATTTGCCAAAGAGATTATACAGCCAAAATATGCTTACAAACAGCGAAACACAAGAAGAGCAAATTTTAATGGGAACGCATGTATTATCGCATTATTTTACAGTGCAAGCTTTTTTGGTTTTAAATGAAAAGCAAAAGGCAATTGCGCGCTGTGTTGTTACATTTTACCCAAACGAAGATATTGCCTACATAGGTTTTTTCGAGTGCGAGGAAAACCGAGATGCCTTTAAATTGCTTTTAGATACAGCGCACAATTATTGTAAAGAGCACGGCAAAGTTCAAATTATTGGCCCGGTTGATGCCAGCATATGGATAAAATACCGCTTTAAAACCAATAATTTTAGCGATTATTTTACAGGCGAGCCTTATAACAAAAGCTATTATGCCGATTTTTTTATAAAAGAGGGTTACAGCGTTTTAAATTGTTTTATTTCGAACTATTACGACACAAAACATGAGGTAAAAAGCGAAAAAGGCATAAAAAGGTTAAAGGAAAAAATAGACAAAGGTTATGTTATAAAAAGCCCTAAAAAAGATGATTTAGCGGCACAATTAGGCGAAATTTACAAATTGCTTATTGATTTGTACAGCGATTTTCCAGCATTTAAAACTATAACGCAAGAAGAATTTATAGAATTATACATGAAATTGAAATTAATTTTAGATTTTTCAATGTTAAAACAAGCGTATTACAAAGGCGAACTTGTTGGTTTTTTTGTTGCAATACCAAATTACAAAAGCACCCTTTGCGGAAAAATGACGCCATATAAATTCATTGAATTTATAATTAAAAAGAAAAACCCAAAAGAATTTGCAATAATGTATCTTGGTGTGAAAAAAGGCCACGCCGGGCTAGGTTTAGCAATGGGTGAAATTGTAAAACAACAAATATATAAACGCAAACTCAAATGCATTGGCGCATTAATTCAACAAGGCAAGGTAACGGCAAATTATTTTGGCGAAAAAATTGAAAAGCAAAACAAATATGTGCTTTTAAGCAAAACGCTTGTTTAGTATTATAAATAATCTGTGGTTAAAGTTGTTTTTATATAAGTGAAACAAAGTTTGTAATTTGTTTTTATTAGTGCTTGTTAATTTTTAATGTTGTATGCATTTGTATCGCCCTACTTTTCAGCGTGATAGGCTAATGTTTTGATTTATAAAAAGTTAGTAATTTGTTTTTTAGGCGGTTGTTAATTATTAAAGTTGGTTTCATTGAAATGCCCTGCTTTTTGGTGCGAAAAGTAGCTTGCTGTTTAAGGCAAAGTAAGCAATTTGTTTTCTAGGCGGTTATTAATTATTAAAGTTGGTTTCATTGAAACGCCCTACTTTTCAGCGTGAAAAGTAGCAAAACCGCTGG
>CAYJGM010000115.1:0-6553 GCA_964369495.1 uncultured Bacteroides sp.
CCGTAGGCGGCTCTTGAACTTTCGGCCTTTTGCTTCTTTTCACGCTGAAAAGAAGAGGGCTTCAACGCAAACTACTTTTATAATTTACATCTACTCTAAGAATAAATTGCTCACTTTCAAATCGAAAAAAATTGCACTTAACCTATAATATTAATAACCAAAAAAATTTTAAACAACTTAGTTAGCGTTCAATTTTTAAACCTACAATTCGCAAATTCAACAAAAAAAACTACGAGGGTTATTTATATTTACACCATTTTGCCATTGCATAATTTGTTTTAAAGGTGTACTATTTAATAAGAATAAAAAGAAACATACATACAAAGCAAACTAAAGGAGATTTAAATGGAGAGTTTTGTAGATAATATCATAAAAACCGATAAAAAGGCACGTGCTATTATAGACCAAGCACAAAAAAACGCTAAAAATCAGCTTGCGATGGCAAAGGTTGAAGCCCTGCGCGAGGTAGAACGCCGCAAAGAAAACCAACAAGAGCAAATACAAAACAGCGAACAACAAATGCATCAAGATGAAAAAACAGCGCTTATTAAGGCAGACGAAGATTATCTTAATGCCAAGAAAAAAATGGATAAAATTTTTGCCGATAATGTAGATTTATGGGAAACGGATATAATAAAAGCTGTTATTAGCACAAAATAGCATATAATATTATGCTGTGCTTTTAATTTTGCACAATAAAGCAAACTACCGCAAAGCAGTTGTTTTATAAGCCAAAATGCGCTTTTTATTACACGCCGCAATATATTTACTAACCGCATGAAAGGGTGAAAACTGTGCTATTAAGAAAATCTGCGCTTGCGGCATTGCCAAAGGCAAGGTATATTGCCTCGCAGCGTTTAACGCGCGAAGAATACCGCAGTTTAATGCGGCGAACAAGCGTTATAGAAGTTGTTGGGGTTTTGCAAAACCACAATTATTACAAGCAAAGTTTAGGCGGGCTAGCGCGCACAAATTTACACCGCGAACAATTAGAACAAGCCTTAAATAAAGATGTATTTTCAAAATACGAAAAACTAATGAGATATGTGTACCAAAAAAACCATTTTGGTTCATATTTTCTTGTTAGAAGTGAAATTAACGAATTGCTTTCAAAACTTAAACTTTTTAGCGTTGGAATGCCCGGGCAATATATTTTACAAATGCCGGGTTTTTTGCTTGAAAAAACCAAACTTAATTTAATGGAAATTGCCGCCGCAACCGATATACAAACCTTTTGTAAACTGCTAGAGGGCACGCCTTATTTTGAAATTGTACAAAGCATTTTAGATAAAAATAAAAATTTAAGCGATTACCTTTTATGTGAACGTGCTTTCGAGGGTTATTATTACGATTATGTATTTAAATTAATACAAAAAGATTTAAAAGGCAAAGCACAAAAAGAAGTAACACAACTTTTTTTAATGCAAGCTGAAATATATAATTTAGACATGCTTTTCAGAATTAAAGTGTTTTATAATGCCCAATTTACTTTCGAGCGAATAAAAGAATTGCTTTTGCCTTATTACCTTGTTTTAAACCAAAAACAAATATATGCGCTTGCAAAAACCGCAAACATCGAACAATATTTGCAAATTTATAACGGCGGAAAAGCCGGCGTGCGCTATGGAAGAAAACGTGCCGATATCGAGCGCCCAAGTAAAGACAGGGCACACCGTGCACTATACAGAAAAGCGCTTAAACTTTTACGCTTTGCAATATCGCCCGAATGTGCGCTTGCCGCTATAATGTGCATTGCGCAATTAGAAAAAAGCAATATTGTTGCAATTGTAGAGGGCGTGCGCTATAATATGCCGCCCGAAAACATAGAAAAATTTTTGAAATTACCATAAAAAACGCTAAAAGCAGGCATAAATGCGCCATAATTAAACAATTAATGCTTTATTTCCATTTTGAAATATATGCTAACAACAATGTAAAAAACGCAAAAATTAAGCATGCAAAACATAAATACAATTTACAGCACAAACATAAAAATTATGCGCCAAAATGCAATTTTATTTATAATATCGCCAAAAATAAAAAAGAGGTGAAGCCCTTTGGGAATGGTTGAAATGAAGCATATCAATATCTACGGAAGAGATAACTTCATAAAGCAAACAATGAAATTACTTGCAAAGCAGGAATGTTTCCAAGCAGATTATAACGACGAAGCAAAAGACACACAAAGCGCCAAAGAAAATATTTTTGCGCCCATTTTAACAAATGCCATTTCGCTTTTGAAAGAGCTTAAAGCCGGCGATGACATTATAGATTACAAGGGCGATGTTTACAGTTTAAGCGAAGTTAAGCAAACCGTTGATAAATTCAGCGCTCTTTACGCAAAAAGGCGCGCCGAAGAGGCACAAATTAAGGCAAAGCTAACAACTTTCGAGCAAACAAAAGTGCAACTTCACCATTTAACAAATTTACACACAAATGTAGACGAAATATTCTCGTGCACCTATTTAAAAGTGCGCTTTGGCCGTTTGCCCAAAGATAGCTTTTCAAAACTGCCCTATTATGCCGATAAACCGTTTACTTTTAACGATTACGATTTCGACGGCGAATATTACTGGGGCGTGTATTTTGCGCCTGAAAATTACGGCGAGGAAATTGATAAAATTTTCGCCTCGCTTTATTTCGAGCGCATGTGGGTGCCCGATTTTGTACACGGCACACCGCAAGATGCCCTTGTAAAACTTATTAAAGAACAAGCAGAACTTGAACAGCAGCTTAAACATTTAACAAAAATCGATAATTTCATTAGCGAGCAAGACATTAAATTAATCGAAAACATGGCATCGTGGCTTAATTATGAAAGCCAAATATTTGAAATGCAAAATTATGTGGTTTTTCTTGATAACAGCTTTTATATAAGCGGCTATACGCCGGCGGAAAATGTTAGCGCATTAATACAAACGCTTAGCATGGTTGAAAGCATTGAAGTTATTTTAGACGAAGAGGATTTTGGCCCAAAAAGCAAAAAGCAACCGCCCGTTAAGCTTAAAAACAATTGGTTTTGCCGCCCGTTTGAAATATTTGTTAAAATGTACGGCTTGCCCTCTTACGGAAATTTAGACCCAACATTTTTTGTTGCAATAACTTATAGCGTTTTGTTTGGCATTATGTTTGGCGATATAGGCCAAGGGCTTGTTCTTGGGCTTTTTGGTTATTTTGTAATGTATAAAAAAATGAATAACGGCATAGGCCTTGTGCTTGCAAGATGTAGCATCTTCAGCGTTATTTTTGGCTTTATTTTTGGCAGTGTGTTTGGCTTTGAACATATTATGGAGGTTTTTTACCACGATATTTTAGGCGTAAAATTTTTGCCTATTATCCCTATGCACCCGGATAATTTAACAAATATATTAATAAGCGCGGTTGCGGCAGGCGTTTTTATAATATGCACATCAATAACGCTAAGCATAATAACGCTGTTTCGAAGCGGGCAAGCGGTTAAGGCATTTGTTGGCGTAAACGGCATATGCGGGCTTATTATGTATGGCGCTATAATTTCAATTGTTGTAGAAATTGCCATGGGCATTAATTTACCCTTTATTGGTAGCACTTTATTTTATATTTTGTTTTTAGCAGTGCCGTTTTTGCTTGTTTTTTTCAGCGATGCAATTTGTGAAATTGCAAAAGAGAAAAAACTGCACGAGAGTTTTGGCCAAGTTTTATTGAACGGCTTTTTTGAAATGTTTGAAATTTTACTAAGCTTTGCCTCTAACACAATGAGCTTTTTGCGCGTTGCCGGCTTTGTTCTTGTGCACGCCGGAATGATGAGCGTTGTTCACGCGCTTGCAGACATGCAAAGCGGCACGATAGGCATTGTGCTTGTATATATATTGGGCAATATCGCCGTAATGGCAATAGAGGGCTTGTTTGTTGGAATTCAAGTTTTGCGCCTTGAATTTTACGAAATTTTCAGCCGCTTTTTCAAGGCAGACGGCACTTCGTTCGAGCCTTTGAAAGTTAATACCACACAAGTTAAAGAGGTTAGCGTTTAGGCCAAAAAATTGGCTTAAATACAATTTTTAATGTTAATATTGCAATGCAAAAATATTGCTTTTAGTATAGATAGTGTTTATGCTATTTAAACCAAAAGATTAAATATATAAATTATAATACAAATTTTATGCCGATAAAACGGCAGAACGGAGATAAAAAATGAATAACAATAAAGCAAAACTAATAGCAAGAATTATGATAGCAACAACACTGATTATGGCAATTTTAGCGGCAGGCGGAGTTTTTGCGTTTGCAAGCGAAGCCCAAGAGGCCACACAGCAAGAAGAAAGCACAGCGCAAACCCAAAGCGCCGATAAAGGCCTTGGCCTTATTGCGGCGGCTTTAGCCGTTGGCATTGCCGGCATTGGCTCGGGCATTGCGGTTGCGGCAGGCGCGCCTGCGGCAATAGGCGCTTTAACCGAAGATGCAAGCACTTTTGGTAAATCGCTTGTTTTCGTTGCAATGGGCGAGGGCATGGCGCTTTACGGCATGCTTATTTCCATATTAATTTTAGCAGAGCTGTAAAAACATATGGCCTTTGGGCAAATTGTTTACATGCGTTTTTTGCCTTGTTTCGGCGTGATTTTTGCCGTTATAGTATAAAAAACGCGGAAAAGTTCTTGCTTTAATTAACGATACCGTATAGTTTATATAGCAGCAGGCACTATTTAAGGAGCATGTTATGAAATATTTTTTAATAAGCGATAATGTTGATACGCTTGCAGGCATGCGGCTTGTGGGCGTAAACGGCGTAATCGTGCACGAACGCCACGAATTGCAAGAGGCGCTGGAGGCTGTTTTTAAAAACGAGGAAATAGGCCTTGTTCTTGTAACCGAAAAACTAGTAAACGAATTTCAAGACATGATATTCGAATACAAGCTAAAACGCAGAACGCCGCTTATTGTAGAAATGCCCGACAGGCATAGCAAACAAAACCCCGGCGAAAACATAAAACGATATATTTCCGAAGTGGTGGGAATTAAGATTTGAGGTGAGCGTGTTGGCAACAACGCAAAACGAACAATTAAACGCGCCCGAAAAAACATTTGGGCGAACAAGTGCAAACAGTTTTGAGCTATCTGTTATACAAGCGGCACAAAAACAAGCGGCGCAAATTTTAGAAAACGCAAAACTTGAAAGTGAAAAACTTTATGCCGCCATTTTATCGCAAGATAACGGCGACCCTGTTAAGGCGCATGAAACCGAACTAAATTCATTGCTTAGAAAAAGCGTTGCAAACATAAAACAAGATAATTTAAAAAAGCTTATTATATATAGAAAACAGCTTGTAAACGGCCTTTTTGCCGAATGTTCAGAACAACTTTTAGATTTTACAAACACAAAAGAATATACGCCGTTTTTGCAAAACTCGCTTGCGCCTTATATGCAATGTGCAAACGAGCAAGGCGCAGATTGCATTGTTTTATTGCGCCAAAACGATAAAAAAGGCGAAAATATTATAAAAAAATTGTTGCCGCAAGCTAAAATAAAAAGCGATGCACAAATAAAAATCGGCGGCGCTAAAATAACTTGTGGGCGCATTTTATTCGATGAAACTTTAGACACAAGGCTAAGCGAATACCGCAAAGAATTTCTTGTTCACTGCGAATTGCATATAGACGCAATTGGATTGGAGCAATCAGATGAATAGCAGCAATAAAATTTACTCTGTAAACGGCCCTGTTGTAAGCGTTAAAGGGCAAAGCGGCTTGGCCATGCTTGAAATGGTGCAAGTTGGCGATGCCGGCCTTCTGGGCGAGGTTATAAGGGTAGACGATAATTTAACCACCATACAAGTTTACGAAAACACAAGCGGCGTTAAAGTGGGCGAGCCTATAACAGGCAGCGGCGCGCCGCTTTGCGCAACGCTTGGGCCCGGAATAATTACAAATATTTACGATGGTATTCAGCGCCCGTTAGCGGTTATTGCACAGCGCGAGGGCAATTTAATTGCCACAGGCGTAAAGGCAGATGCGCTTGATATGCAAAAAAAATGGGACGTTAGCCTTTGCGTTAGCGTTGGCGATTATGTAAGCGCAGGGCAAATTATAGCCACTTGCCCCGAAACAGATATCATAACACATAAAAGCATGGTGCCGCCAAACTTAGGCGGCCGTGTGGAATTTACAGCAGAAAACGGGCTTTATGCCGTAAACGAGCCCATTGTAAAAATTAAAACAGACGATGGCGAAATTATAGACATTTGCCTTGCGCAAAAATGGCCTATACGCTCTATGCGCCCTGTAGGCGAGCGCTTGCCAATAAATGTGCCGCTTATAACAGGGCAAAGGGTAATTGATGCGCTGTTCCCTGTTGCAAAAGGCGGCACGGTTGCAATTCCGGGCGGTTTTGGCACAGGCAAAACCATGACACAACACCAACTTGCAAAATGGTGCGATGCCGACATTATTGTATATGTGGGCTGTGGCGAGCGCGGAAACGAAATGACAGACGTTCTTGAAGAATTCAGCAAATTGCAAGACCCTAAAAGCGGCAAAAAAATGATGGAGCGCACAGTTTTAATTGCCAACACAAGCAATA
>CAYJGM010000116.1:0-6510 GCA_964369495.1 uncultured Bacteroides sp.
TTAAAAGTTTTAAAGAGGACGTAGGCGGCAAAGGCATAAATGTATCAAGGGTTATATCTATGCTTGGTGCAAACAGTGTTGCCACAGGTTTTATAGGCGAGAAAAATTCCATGATTTTTGAAAGCGCATTAAGAGGAATTAATTGCAAAAACGATTTTATTAAAGTTGATGGAAACACAAGGGTTAATTTAAAACTTTACGATACTGTTAATGGAATAACCGAAGTAAACGAACCGGGTATGGTTGTATCAGAAAAACAGGAAGAAAAATTAGTGCATGATAATTTAATGACATATGCATGCAGTGAAAATATATTTGTGCTTGCGGGAAGTATGCATAAAAATGCAAAAACAAATTTTTATGCATATTTAACACAGCAATTAAAAAACAAGGGTGCAAAGGTGTTTTTAGATGCTGATAACGAAGCATTTAGCTTTGCTGTAAAAGAAAAACCCGATTTTATTAAGCCAAACAAAGAAGAACTTTTACGCTATTTTAATAAAGAAGATGCAAGCGAAAAAGAACTTGTTGATATGTGCAAAACTTTTACTGATGCCGGCATAAATACAGTGGTGCTTTCTCTAGGGGGCGAAGGGGCAATCTTTATCAGCAAAGATGAAGCCTATAAAGCAAAAGCGATTGATGTTAAAGTAGAATCCACCGTGGGTGCAGGCGATAGTATGGTTGCAGCTTTGCTTTTGCAACACTTCAAAATTATACTTTAGAGCAAGCTGCAACTTTGGCAATGGCTTGCAGTGCAGGCGCCGTTACAACAAAGGGCACAAACCCACCAAGCCTAGAGCTTGTAAACGAATTAAAACAAAAAGTTGAACTAGAAAAATTATATTAACTTTATCATGAAAGGATTGATGATATATGAAAACAAAAGCTGTTAGATTATACGGAGCAGATGATTTACGATTAGAGGAATTTGAATTACCCGAGATTAAAGACGATGAAATATTGGTTAAAATTATAAGCGATAGCATTTGCATGTCTACATATAAATTATTAAGGCAAGGCAAAGCGCATAAACGTTGCCCTAAAGATGTAGATGTAAACCCAATTATTATCGGCCACGAATTTGCAGGCGACATAGTTAAAGTGGGCAAAAAATGGCAAAATGAATTTAAAGTAGGAGAAAAATATGCTTTGCAACCTGCTTTAAACTATCAAGGCAAATTAGATAGCCCCGGCTATTCATATAAATTTTTTGGCGGTGCGGCAACTTATTGCGTAATACCGCAAGAAGTTATGGAATTAGGTTGCCTTTTACATTACGACGGAGATAATTATTTTGATGCATCTTTGGGCGAGCCCATGAGCTGTGTAATTGGTGGTTATAATATTATGTACCACACAAACAAAGTGAATTATGACCACGCAATGGGCATAAAAGAGGGCGGAAATGTACTTATTTTGGGTGGCTGTGGCCCAATGGGTCTGGGCGCTATAGAATACCCTCTTGTTGCTGGAAATCGCCCAAATAAAGTTGTTGTAACAGATGTTGATAACGGCAGGTTAGCAAGGGCGAAAGAGCTTATTACACCTGAATTTGCAAAAGAAAACGGCGTTGAATTAACATATTTTAACCCAAGTGAATCAAGCAATGTGTTTGAAGAGCTAATGACACTGTCAGACGGTAAAGGGTACGACGATGTTTTTGTATATGTGCCAATTAAAGAGCTTTGCGAACTTGGCGATAAATTAATGGCGTTTGACGGTTGCATGAATTTCTTTGCAGGCCCCTCTAATTCTGATTTTACAGCAAACATTAACCTTTACAATTGCCACTATACATCTACACATATTTTGGGTAGCACAGGCGGAAACACCGACGACTTAAAAGAGGCAATAAAACTTGCAGAGGAGAAAAAGTTACACACTGCAGTTATGGTAAGCCATATTTGCGGCATTGATGCAATTGCTGACACAACAGCAAAATTGCCGGAGATAAGGGCAGGCAAAATTTTAAGTTATACCCAATTTAATATGCCACTTACAGCAATTGATGAGTTTGAAGAAAAAGGCAAAACAGACCCATTATTTGCAAAATTATCAGAGAGTGTAAAAGCAAATAATGGCCTGTGGAACGGCGATGCAGAGAAAATTTTACTAACACATTATAATGTAATTTAAAACTTACAGCAAAAAACATTTTAATTTTTAAATTGTTTTTATCCATGCAGCAAATATAACTTCGAATAAACATATTTAATATTAGCTTCTATTGTGTTTATTTTTAAAATTATTTTTTATTATTATTTTACAGAAAAGGAATTCTATATGAAGAAAAAAGCAATAATAATGTCTGTTGATGCAATGGTATATGAAGATTTAGAGTATTTAAATAAACTTCCAACTTTTAATCAATTTTTAAACAAATGCGCTAAGGTTAATCGTGTAAAAACAATATACCCGTCTTTAACCTATCCTGCACATGTAAGCATTGCTTCGGGTGCATACCCCAACAAACATGGGGTATGCAGTAATGATATTTTAACTATCGGAAAAACAACTGATGATTGGAACTGGTTTCACGATATTGTAAAGTGCCCTGATTTATTCGACGCCGCAAAGAAATTTGGTCTAAGCACAGCGGCTGTTTTTTGGCCGGTTACAGGTAATCATTCCGCTATAGATTATCTTGTCAACGAATACTGGCCCCAAGATGAAAACGACACGCCCAAAAAAGCCTTTTTGCGTAGCGGAACAAGCGAAGAATTATATAAAAAGTGTGTAGAACCTTATATGGATGGCCTTAAAATTCGCACACATCCAGATACAGATAATTTTGTTGTAAACTGCTCTTGTGATATTATCACTAATTACAAACCTGATGTTTTAGTTCTTCACCCAGGAAATGTAGATGCTTATCGCCACGAGACAGGGCTTTTTTCTGATAAAGTTACGCAAGGCTTGAATGAAGTTGAAAAGTGGCTTGACCAATTAATTATAGCCACAAAAGAGGCCGGTGTTTATGATGAAACTGTTTTTGTAATTTTAAGCGACCACGGCATGCTTAATATTTCACGTGTTCTTCATCTTAATGTATTATTGCGCGAAGCCGGATTTTTAACTGTAGATGAGGACGGACAAGTGTCATCGTGGAAAGCATGGAGCCGTTCAACTGCACTTTCTTCACAAATATATTTAAACAATGCAAGTGATGAAAATTTATATAATCAAGTACATAAATTTCTTTTAAAGTTAAAAGAAGATGAGGTTTATGGCATTAGCGAAGTATATACATGTGATGAAATTGATAAATTAGAAAACCTAAACGGAGATTTTTCTTTTGTGGTAGAAACTGATAATTACACTTCGTTTGGCAATGATTGGAATCGCCCTCTTGTGCGAGATTTCGATGTAAGCGATTATCGTTTTGGGCGAGCAACACATGGACAATTACCCGACAAAGGGCCACAACCTGTTTTCTTGCTTTGTGGGCCTGGCGTAAAATCCGGTGCTGTTGTAGAGCGTTGTGCAATTGTTGATGAAGCGCCCACAATTGCAAAACTTCTTGGTTTTTCATTGCCACATGCTGATGGACATTGCCTAGATGAACTTATCGAATAATTTAATTATAGTAATATGTATAATGGAGGATAAAAATGCTAATCGAAAACTTGTTTCCACATCTGCTTGATTTGAATATAGAATCTTTAATTCTTAGAACAGTTTTGGCTATTATTTGTGGCGGACTTGTAGGGCTTGAACGTGGAAGAAAAGGCAGACCGGCTGGATTTAGAACACATATTTTAGTTTGCCTTGGTGCGGCATTATCGATGATAATCAGCCAGTTTATAGTGGTTAATTATCCTGATATTGATGTTGACCCGGGAAGGCTTGGCGCGCAAGTAATAAGTGGAATAGGGTTTTTGGGTGCGGGCACTATTATAGTAACAGGACGAAGACAGGTTAAGGGTTTAACAACAGCTGCCGGCTTATGGGCGTCTGCATGCATGGGTCTTGCTATAGGTATAGGTTTTTATACAGCATCTATAATTATGTGTATTGCCATTGGGCTTGTTTCTACAATATTACAAAAAATTGATGGTTTTATAATATCTCGTTCCAAAACAATGGATTTATATGTTGAGTTTAGAAACATCAAGGATATTAGCAGTTTTATGAAACAAATTAGAGAACGAAATATGAGACTTGCCGATATAGAAATCAATAAAATCAAAAACTCAAGAATAACTACTGTATCATTGCTTACAACTATTACCTCTGAAAAAAGATGTGTTCATTCTGATGTTATAGAAATGATTAGCGCAATGGAAGGAGTTAAATTTGTTGAAGAAGTATAATAATAAAGTGGTTTGGTTTGTAAGGAGAGGCGTGCAAATTTAATTGGTGATTAAAAAAACAAATTTAGGATTGTTATTTTGCTTAGTTTATTTTACAAGTTACATAACAAGAGTTAATTATAGTGCAGCTGTAATTGATATTGCACAATATTTTAACATTGAAAATTCAATAGCGGGAATTCCGGTTTCATTAAGTTTTTTCAGTTATGGAATTTGGCAAATTGTGGCCGGATATTTGGGCGATAAATACAATAGTGTAAAAATTATTACATTAGGGATGTTTTTAACTGCATGTATGAATTTAGCAGTTGTGTTTTCAAGTAGTATTTATTTCATTATGCTACTTTGGACAATTAATGGCATTGCACAAGCCCTTTTATGGCCACCCCTTGTAAAAATAATGTTGAGTGTTTTTGATGGCACACAATACAAAACAGTATGTGCAAACGTAATAATTTCGGCATCTATTGCAACAGTTTGCATTTACCTTTTAACGCCTTTGTGCATTTATTATTTTAATTATAAACTAATTTTCGCAGCCTCAAGCGCATTTGCTTTTGTTGTGTTGCTTATTTGGTATGTCTCATCAAAAAACATACAACTTGCTTCTTACAAAGACAAAACTGAAAACGTTCAGAATATTTCTATATCAAAATTATTGTTCAATGGAAAAATGCTTCCCATAATTTTTGTAATTATATTGCAAGGTTTATTACGTGATGGAATTACAACATGGATGCCAACATTTTTGAATGAGCTATTTAGTCAGCAGGCAGCAATGTCTATATTGACAACCACCACTTTACCTGTTTTTAGTATAGTTGCTGTTGTTATAGTACGCAACATTAGTAAAAAAACAAATAATGAAATTCTGTTGGCAACATGTATATGGTCGATTGCGTTAGCATCTGCTATAATTTTATTTTTATTTACAGACAATATTATTATTGCAGTTGCAACATTAACCATATTAAGTTCATGCATGCATGGAACAAATTTACTTTTAATTGGAAATTTACCTGCAAAATTTGTTAAGTATGGGCGAATATCAACTATTTCAGGTGCACTTAATTTATTCACTTACATAGGAAGCACTATTTCGGTGTATGGTATGGCAAAACTTAGTGAGATTTCAGGTTGGAAAGAAAACATTGTGATATGGCTGATTGTAGCCTTATTAGGTACTGTTTTTTGCTATAAAAGAATAGATTATGGTAAGAATATTAAATAAATTTATTGTCTATCTTATTAGTTATATGCTTAGTGCTAACTAATAAGATAGACATTCGTTGTATTTAAAGCCTGTGACAAATTGAACTGCGTTTAACGTTGGGGGTGGCCACCTATAGCCATACTACATTTATATATAAGAGGTAATATATGACTAAACATATTTGGAGTGATCACAAACGATAGGTTTGCACAGATGTCTCAGAAATACAACGAGGAACAGTCAGAACTTGAAACCACGCTTATAGATAAACAGAAATACCTACAAGAGCTTGAAGCAAAAGCATCAAACTACAAAGCATTTATGTCTACAATTAAAAAGTATACACGGGTGAAAAAGCTGACACGGGGAATTTTACATGACCTTGTTTTGAAAATTATAGTGCATCTTGCAAAAAAAGAAGATGGATACTTGAAGCAACGTTTAGAGATACACTACAACTATGTTGGGCAAGTGCATCCCGACCAGCTTGAACGGTTGCAATCAGAACCTGTGAAATTAAAAATGCGCAAAGGGGTGGAATGGGCACCAGAAGTGTAAACAAAAAAGTGTTCTTATAGGTGAAATCCTATAAGAACACTCTGACTGTCTGGGTTGTACAAAATAGATACCCAAAGTATGGGCGCAAACCGAAAATGCGGCTCTGTTCAAAAAGCATAATAAACGCAGAAAGAAGATGCCACAAAAAATGACATCTTCTTTTTTATCATGCTAAATTATATCAGTATGTGTAAACCCCTGTTTGCGGTGAAATTGCTGGGTTGTATGTTTCGGTTGTACCTGTACTCGGGGTTGGAGTTGGAGTTGGAGGCGGGGTTACGGTTAGGCTAACATGGCTGCCGAATTGGGCTCCGCCATTTCCGACACCTGCTGTGCCATTTTCGCCAGTTCCGCCTGTAACTGTTATGTTAGTAGCGCCGCCAATTATCCCCGTCGGTGTTGCTAATATTCCGCCTACACCGT
>CAYJGM010000117.1:0-6413 GCA_964369495.1 uncultured Bacteroides sp.
ATGTCATTCTAACTGTTAGCGAGCGATTGTGATTGTTCTTTGTTGCGGATATTAGGGCACGGCGTTGGGGGTCCGGGGGTATCGCAATCCCCCGGCGCTTTTGCTTCTTTTCACGCTGAAAAGAAGAAGGTTTCAATGAAACAAGCCTTGATAATTTACATCTACTTAAAAATCAAATTACTCACCTTGCTCAAAAAGACATATTAGCTTTTTGCCAAACCCCGACGCTTTTGCTTTTTTCACGCTGAAAAGAAGCACGACACATTGCAAACAGCCTTGATAATTTACACCTGCTCAAAAAATAAATTGCTCGCTTTGTTTGTCTTATCAAGGGTTTTATTTATAACTTTGTTTGTTATATAACTACTCATTATATAAATGGTGTGGCATAGCCACATGCCAATTTATATTAGCCTATGCTAATATAAAAAATGCCGTGGTAATATCGTGTGCATTAACAGGCGTTTTAATTAAATATTACAAAAACTTTGCAGTTATTTTTGTAAATGTTATTTTGTGAAGGTTTCGTTTTTACGGTAATTATATTTCTTCAATATTACGCGTAAAATCATCATAATGGCGCTCGTATATTTCCTCTTTTGGGGGGTTAAAATAAATTTCATCGTCTTCAAAAATAAATTTAGGTGCAATTTCAGCCATTCTAATCATAATAAGGCACTCCTTTTTGTTTGCCGGCAAAATTTTAACAGCGGCAAGTTATTTAGTATGCTTTAATTATAATGTTTTATAAGTACAATAAACGGGACAGTGTTTTTTAAAAGTTTGCCTTTAAAGAAGATAAACGGCGGTTTTATAAAAACCACCGCAGTTAAAACTATATATTAAACTTTGTTTAAATATTCTTCAAGCGTTATGTTCTCGCGCATAATTATCTGCGCGGCGCTTTGCCCTACATATCTAAAATGCCATGGCTCGTAAGAAACACCTGTTATGTTTTGCTTATTGTTTGGATAGCGAAGTATAAAACCAAAATTTGCACAGTTTTCAACAAGCCAATTAAAATGCTCGGTATTTTCGAACTCTTGCGTTAAATCGCTGTTTTTTGTGTACCAATCTTTACTTACCAAATCTACCGCAAGGCCTAAATTATGCTCGGAGGTATATGCGCGTGCAACCCACATTGCCGCTTGTTTTTCTGCCTCGCTTCGCATAAATCCCTCGTTTATAAAAGTTTGCACTTTATTTTCAAACAATGTTGCTTGCCTTTGGGGCGTGCGATATGCTGAAACTAAGTACAGCTCTAAATTTGCGCTTTTTGCAGAGTTCAACATTGCCTCTAAATCGTCGGCGGCTCTTTCGTCGAAAAGCCTATCTTCATAACCGTAAATTTGCCTTAAATTAACACTAAAACCCTCTTTAAGAGGGTTTTGTGCATTAACTAACGTTAAGTTCCATTCATTGCCAAGAATATTTGATGCAGGCATACTTGAAGATGAATTTTCATTTGTTAAACTGTCGGTATTATCAGAAGGCGAAGCCGTGTTTTCGCTGTTATTGTGCGAATTATTAAGCGAAGACGAACCGTTTTGTGTGCTTGAAGATGTTGTGCTTTGGCTATTGTTTTCAATGATACTCTCGCTGTTGTAAGTGCTTTGCGAGCTTGGAATATTGCTGTGTGATTTTGAATTATCCATAATTTCATCCTCGGTTGAAAAACAAGCTGTAAACATTAACGAAAAAACTCCAATAAATAAAAATACCGTAAAAATTGCTTTTTGCTTCATAAATAAGACAACTCCCTTTCGCCTTGCCGAAAGTTGCCAAAAAGCAAAACGGCACGGCTTATTGTAAATTGCCGGTACTCAGCATAACAGCGCAAAGCGCAGCAATAGGTGCGGTTTCACACCTTAAAATGCGCGGGCCCAGCCCTGTAACACAGCAATTTGCATCAATTGCTTGCTGTGCTTCCGTTGGCGTAAAGCCACCCTCGCTGCCTGTGATAATTGAAACGGTTTTAACGCCTTTTTCAACCCGGCTATGTATAGAGAGCGTATCTTGGCTTGCCTCATAGCAAAAAATACATGTTTCACTATTGCTTGCTTGTTTCAACATTTCTGTATAATTTAGCGGTAAATATACTTTGGGTATAATTCCTCTACCGCTTTGTTTTGCGGCATCAAGCGCAATTTTGTTGTAGCGTATATTTTTTTGCTCTTCATTTTTTGGCTTTACAACGCAATTTTTACTAAAAAAAGGCACAATGCCTACGGCGCCGAGTTCTACCGCCTTTTGTATTATCAGCTCTAATTTATCTTGTTTGGGATAACCTACATATAGCATAACCGAAACAGTGGGTTCTGATACAGATTTTTTTGTGGAATTTATTGCCACTGTTACATTTTTTTTATCTACAGCGGTTATGGTGCAAAAATAATCGTTATAATTTGCATCGCAAACAATAATATGCGTGCCGTTTTGGGCACGCATAACATTTGCCAAATGGTGTGCATTTTGGCCTGTTAAAATTGCTGTTTTATCTGTTGGTTTGAAATTTTCATCAAAATATCTGTGCGGCATATGCTTTACCTCTTTAATAAATATTAAATAATTTATGATATAGGTTTAGTACACTTTTGAAAATAAAAAAATTTATGTAAAACGCAATTAACAAATTAAAATATAAAGCAAGCTTTATAACAAAGCTAATATAGGATAAATAAACCTAAAAACCAGAACCCTTTAGCAACATTAGAACAATGTAATCGTGAGCGTATGTCATTCTAACTGTTAGCGAGCGATTGTGATTGTTCTTTGCCCGGGATAATGGGCACGGCGTTGGGGGTTCATGGCGCGACGCACCGCAGTGCTAGTGCCGAAAGTTAACCGCCGTAGGCGGCTCTTGAACTTTCGGCCTTTTGCTTCTTTTCACGCTGAAAAGAAGGGCAATACAATGCAAACTGCCTTGATGAGTTACACCTGCTCAAAAAGATTTGCTAGCTTTGTTTAAAACGATAAATTAGCTTTTTCACTTTGAAAAGAAGAACGCACAATATACTCTATCTTAATACTTTATAAGTGCCTAATAAAATAATTTGTGTTTCACTTCAAAACAACAATGCACAAAACCTATATATTTAAGCACAGTAAGAAATATTATTTGCGAAAAATGCGTGCTAAAATTCCCGCTTTTTTCTTTTCAACACATTCCCAAAGCGTGGGTTTATCATCAAAACTTATGTTATTGCTATCCTCTATTTTAAATTTTATGGGCGCATCGGTTTTTTTGCTGTTGTTACAAGCGTCGTAGTCCCATAGAATATTATTTTCTTCATCAATTTTGTTTGCGCTGAGTGTAAAAACAAGCCCAGCCGCCTCGCCATAACAAAAACGCTCGAACAAAATATTTTCGTCGTTAAAAAAAGTAATTCTATCTCTAAAGGCATTTCTACCGCTTTTTTGAAAGATAATTGCGCTTAATTTTTGTGTGCGCATTTGTTGCAAGAATTCGTTTGGCATATTTGCCTCCTGTAAGTTTATTGGCTAAAAAACGGCTTGCCGCCTTTGCTTTTAATTGCAAAATAATGTTTTGCCAGTTGCGATGAAGCTGTGAATACATGTAAACTGCAATTAAAAAGCGTTTAATTAAAAACTATTTGCTAGTTTAATATGTTTTTTCTGCATGGTTTTCATAATGATTTTTTATAAATGTTGCAACGCTGTTATTTTTGTGTTCACCTATTGTTTTGCTTGCAATTTGCTTTAAATCGTCAATTGCATTTTCAACTGCATAGCTTTCATCTGCCATTTGAAACATCGATATATCGTTATAATTATCGCCAAAAGCAATTATTTTATCAATATTAAATTGCTGTTTCATTTGCTTTAATGCCTCGCCTTTTCCCGTCCCCATTCTAAATACTTCTAGTATATAACCCTTGTTATTATACTCGTAGGGATATAAATTACACATTAAGCCCGGTATTGCGCTTAAAAAATCGTAATAGGTGTAAATTTTGCGTAAATCGGGCATACAAAACAAAAACATAATTACTTCTTTGTTGTTTAGTGCTGTAAAATAATCTTCAATTTTTACAAATTTTTTATAAGGAGAACCCTTACGGCTATCTACAAATTCACGCTCTATATCGCTTTCGATTTGTTTATAATAAACGCAAAGTGTGCCGTTTTCCACCGTATAAGCAAGTGCACTTTGGCCAACAATTTCAAGCATATCGCAAATGTCTTCAACAGCGTCTTGCGGCAGGTTATTTGCATTTAAAGTTTGGTTTGTTTGCATGTCGTAAACCATGGCGCCGCCCATTGCAATTATTGGCAGTTTAACATTTAAAGGGCGCAATAAATCTACGGCTGTGGCAGGTGTGCGTGCCGTTGCAACCGTAAAATTCATGCCGCTATCAATTAAAGGGCGCAAAATGTCTTTAGTTTCTTGCGATAATTGTGCGTGTTCGTTAAGCAACGTTGCATCTAAATCACTTACATACAATGTTTTCATAAAAACCTCGAAAATTGGCAAAGATTGCCGAATTTTAGCAAAAACAATTTTTAAATATATGCCCATAGAAAATTACTTTCTTGGGCATATATTTTATTGGAATATTATTGGCCTGTTGCTGTTCTGAATTGTGTCCAAACTTTAGTATGTGCCTCGTCTGCCTCGGCGCTAACGTTAAAAATCATCTCTGTGTCGCTGCTGAAATCTTCAGGCAAGGTTAAAAATGGTTTAAATTCTTCCGAGATAAGCTCGTCGGCTGCTGAATTTGTGCAATAGTATCCAAGCCATTCAAAAGCTTGTTTGCCGTTTTCGGGCACAAGCATGAAATCTAAAAATGTGTGTGCGGCATCTGCATTTGGCGCATTAGACGGTATAAATTGCGTTATAAGGCCAAAACCTATGCCCTCTGTTGGGAATACAATTTCAAGTTCGGGGTTTGCAAGCGCCGCCATTGTTACTTGGCTTGTGTACATAATTGCCGCGCCAACTTCGCCGCTTAGTAAATCATCTTGCAAGTTATCGTCTTTTATAAGGCGAATATTCGGTGCAAGCTCTAATAATTTTTCGCCTGCCGCCTCAATTGTTGCAACATCTTCAACATTGTAGCTTTCGCCTAAAACTTTAAGCGCCATGCCGTTAATTACACGGTAGTTACCAATTATAGCTAAATTGTCTTCAAGCGATTCATCCCATAAATCGGCATAGCTTGTAATTTCAATGTCAACCAAATTGGGGTCGTACATAATAGTTTGCACGCCTGCGCCGTGGGGCACTGTGTACATGTCTTCAGGATCGAAAAATTGGCCTTGGTAAAGTGGGTTCACATTGCCTAGGTTAGTAAGTTTTGCTTTGTCCAATTCTTGTGCAAGGCCTTGTGAAATAACGGTTTCAACGATGTAATCATCGCAAATGATAAGGTCGTAGTCGCCGCCCTCGGCCGCTTGTAAGCGAGAAAGCATTGTTTCGTTTGTATCAAAGCTTGAATAGTTTACCTCTATGCCTGTTTGGGCGGTAAATTCCTCTAGCAATTCCGGTGGGAACATGCCTTCCCATGTGTAAAGGTTAAGCTCACGGCCCTGTGTGGTTGTTTGCTCTTGTGTTTGTTCGCTTTGTGCAGGCTCGCTTTCTTGTACAGGCTGCGAGCATGCAGCAAATAAGCTTAGCGATAACGCCATGCATAATATTATTAGAATTGTTTTTTTCATTTTTTTCCTCCAAATGTTTTGTTTTATATAAATAACCTATGGTTATTGATATTTTTCATCAAAATAATCAAATGAATATGATTTGGCATGATAACAAAATTTGAAATTACAATGCCGGGATAGCGTATTAATAACACATCTATTTCTTGCGTTACAATATTTCCAATCTGCGATAAGCGCCGTTTTGTGAATAATCATAATCTTTTAGTTGAATTTGTTTTCGTTTTGGTAAGTGCATAATATTACCTTGGGAAATGCTCATTTTATTTACATCAATCACCTGTCTGATTTTCTTTTTATCAGAGAAATACCATTAGCAAGAATTGAAATAATAACAAGCACCCACAACAACGTTGATACACCGGGAACAACATCCATTAACGCACTCCAATCCTCTTTTATAACCCAAATTTTATTTTGAGCATAAAAATCACATACCGTCAATGCTGTAAACGATAAACTAACATATCTATATATGTCAGATTTCTTATTAGCCATATAAAATCCTAAATTTATTATCAATGTTATAATTGCACCTGCTCCAAATATTATCCACATAAATTTACTCTTCCTTTCCATTATATAAATAACCAGTAGTTAAAACGCAATTCACAAACCTATAAATAAAGCAAACTTTAAAATAAAACTAAAATAGGATAATAAACCTAAAAACAAAAAACCTTTAGCAACATTAGAACAATGTAATCGTGAGCGTATGTCATTCTAACTGTTAG
>CAYJGM010000118.1:0-6177 GCA_964369495.1 uncultured Bacteroides sp.
GGTTTTGCTACTTTTCACGCTGAAAAGTAGGGCATTTCAATGAAACCAGCTTTAATAATTAACAACCGCCTAAAAAACAAATTACTAAATTTATTTCGCTTCAAATAATAATGTACAAAACCTATGTACAAAACATACAATAAAAATTAAACTGCAAACCCATATAAAAAATGCAAGGGCAATGCCATTATCACCCCGAAAATAAGCTTAATTGCAAACTTTCAGGCCAATAAGGCACAGCCCCTATAATAATATACAAAGCGTTAATATGCTATAATTTTGCGCTGTTTATTTGCGCTTGCAAAATTAAAAAATGTTTTAAGCTTCTTCGCTTTCTTGTGTAAGGCTATCAAAATTTTCTTCTGGAACTTCTTCGTAATTAAAATCTTCGTTAAAAAGCATTTGTTCGTACTCGTAAACCTCTTGTTCACGGCGGCGCAAATATATATACATAGTTATAAGTGCACCTGCAATTGCGGCAAAAACAACAAATAAAGATATACATGCGGTTTTTTTCATAATATTACACTCTTTCCGGTGTTAAGCACCTAATGTTTTCTAATATTATAACTTAAATATGGGAATTTTACAACAGCTTTTACCAAATTAAACATAAGTTTACATTTTATTTTACGCCGCTGTATTTTTCGCCTTAATTCTTATTCTTTTGCGCAATACGAATTTAAGACACTATATATGAAAGCTCTTCTATGCTTAACGCATTTTGTAGCGCCTTATTTATACAAAGCGCAAGTAAACTTGAAGCGCTTTCGTTTAATGCGTTTACATCTTTTGGTGTCATCATCAAGGCTGTGTTTTCGCCTTGATTTTGCAAATTAATTACCATGGGTACACCTACGGCTATTACATCTACACCAAGCGTTTCTTTGTTTAGCGTTTCGCCGCCGTTTTTTGTTAAACCTGTGTTTGAAATTTGCACACATGCGCCAAGACGAGCGGTTTTGCTTGTGCAAATACTATCAACTAAAATAACGCACGATGGCGCGCACAACATGCAAACCGAATGTATCAGCCTTGCAGTGCTTATTCCCGTTGCGCCGCTTACGCCGGGCGCTATACAGGCAACTTGCCTTAGCGGTATGCCTAAATTTTCCCTGTTGTTTGTAACAAAAATTTTATCGGCGGTTAAAGGGCCAAGGCTATCCGCCGCAACTGCCCTGTTGCCAACGCCCACAACAAGAACCTTGCCGTTATCGCTTGGCAAAAAAGAGCGTATTTGCTTTGAAATAGCTTTTATATACCCCTCATCTGTGGGGTTTAAATACATCATATTTGCCATTTCTATGGTGATGTATCTACCTTTTTCACGGTTTAACCCATGCTTTAATATATCAACCGTGGTTATGTTTAAATTATCGCCACTATGCGTTTTAATATTAACCCCTGCAGGCACTTTGCCTTTAGACGGCGCATAAATTTCCGCTGCGATATCTGTGCTGTATTTTTTCATTTTAGCTCCTCTTTATTTATTATTGCGCTAGCAAATTTCGTCAAATTTAAAAAATTTTAAAAAAACACTTGCCGAATGTGCAAAAAAGTGGTATTATTAATTACAACTGTTTAGGTAATTAGATAAGGAGGTGGTACGATGCCTAACATTAAATCGCAAAAAGACCGTGTAATTCAATCTAAAAAGGAAACGGCGCGCAACAAAGCGATAAAGTCAAACCTGAAAACAGTCGTCAAGAAGGCTGAAGCTGCCATTTCCCACGGCACAGAAGAAAAAAGCGCAGCAGTTACCTCGGCGATTAAAACAATTGACAAAGCCGCAAGCAAAGGTGTTTTACACAAGAACACAGCATCTCGCAAAGTAGCACGTTTAGCAAAAGCAGCTAACGCAGCGAAATAATGCTATTAATTTACGTCATTCGTTAAGAATGGCGTTTTTTGTTGCTTTAAAATAGGCTAAAAATCAATAAACGCTTTTGTTTTTGCTGTAAAACTTGCTGTTTTGCAATAAAAAATTATAATATTATTAAATTTCAAGCAAAGCAGATAAAAGCTGATTAAAGCCCACAGTTTTAAAGTTTTGGCTATAAAATATTGTATGTCGGCTTAGAATTTTTAAGGCATGCCATATTAATTTTGATCTTTGCTTTTAGCAATAAGGCACATTAAAAACCCCACAATCAGCGATGCCGTAATGCCGCCTGCGCTGCTTTGCAAACCGCCTGTAAATGCTCCAATTAAGCCTTGCTGTTCAACGGCTTGTTTTACCCCCTCGGCAAGCAAATGCCCAAAGCCTATAAGCGGCACGCTTGCGCCGGCGCCTGCAAATTCCAAAAACGGGCCGTAAATTCCCAAAGCGCTTAAAAAAACGCCTAATGTCACAAACAAAACCAAAATTCGTGCGGGTGTCATTTTAGTGTAATCTATAAGCAATTGCCCCACAACACATATTAAACCGCCAACAACAAACGCTATAATATAATTCAAAATTTCCACCTCTTAATTAGACAATGTCTACATAACAACGATAACAGTTGAAACTATTCGGTATTTACTGCGCTTATTTCCACCAAATGTGCCGTTACAGGTATGCTTTCTTTTTGCAAAAAAGTTGCCTGGCTCATAAGTGCCCCTGTAGAGCAAAATAAAACACGCTTTAATTTACCGCTTTTAAACTTGGGTAAAATATCTGCACATAAAACGGTTGCGCTACATGCAGCACCGCTTGCGCCCGCCATTACATCTTGTTTTTGCCTGTCGTAAATAATAAGCCCGCAATCTTTGTGGTTACGCAAAATTATGCCTTCACGTTTTAAAATTTTAAGCAATAAAATACGCCCAATATGCCCTAAATCGCCGGTGTATATTGCATCGTAATGCAAAGGGTCATTGCCTGTGTTATTTAAATGGCGCATTATTGTTTGCGCCGCCGCCGGCGCCATTGCCGCACCCATGTTTGTAATGTCTTTAACCCCAAAATCAAGCACTTTGCCAAAGGTTACGCCTTTAATTTGCGCGGTTTTTTCATCGCTTTGCCCCTTTATGATAGCGCAACCTGCGCCTGTAACCGTCCATTGCGCGGTGGGCGCACGTTTTGCGCCATATACAAGCGGCGTACGATATTGCCTTTCAGCCGCACAAAAATGGCTACTGCTAATTGCCGCAACGGTTTGCATTGCGCCGCTTTGCGCCATTATTGCGCTAATGCCTATGCTTTGCGCCATGGTGCTACATGCGCCGTATATTCCAATTAACGGAACATCAAAATCACGCATGGCAAAATGCGTTGCCGTGCACTGGTTTTGCAAATCTCCGCCTATAACGGCATCTAAGTTTTCCGTGGTTATATTTGCTTTAAGCATGGCACTTTGCAAACATTTTTTAACCATTACACTCTCTGCTTTTTCCCAAGTTTTTTGCTCGCAATTACTGTTGTTTAAAATTAAATCGAATTTTTTTGCAAGTGGCCCCTCGCCCTCTTTTTTGCTTCCAACCGCGGCATATGAAACAAAACAAGGTGGTTTTTCAAAAATTATTGTGCCGTTTATGCGCTTCATATATTACCCCCAACAATAAAATATATGATACCGTAAAGCACGCTTGTTAAAACGCCGTATAAGATAACAGGGCCTGCAATAATAAATATTTTTGCGCCAACGCCCGTTATAAAACCCTCGCATTTAAATTCAATTGCCGGCGCAACTATTGCGTTTGCAAAACCTGTTATGGGCACAAGCGTGCCTGCGCCCGCCTTTTTTGCAATTTTTTGGTAAAGCCCAAGTGCCGTAAAAATGCCGCTTAATGCTATTAAACTTGCGCTAACTAAAAGCGAGGCATCTTTTTGCGCAAAGCCCAAATACAAAAAACCTGTGTGAAGAACTTCGCCGATAGCGCATATTGTGCCACCTACAAAAAACGCCCATGTGCAATTTATTAGCGAGGTTGAGTGTGGCTCGGCTTTTTTTACAAGTTGTAAATAATCTTGCTTTGAAATATTCATTGTTTTTACCTCGTACAAATTAATATAACTAAATTTTACCCAATAAAAAGAACATTATGCTTTTAGCAGTAAAATAAAGCTTTATAATTTAAAATTAGTATGCTATAATTTAAAGCAATGAAACAATAAGGAGTTTTTAATGTTACATGCCATAGAAGTTGCTTTTTTTGCGGTATTTCCTCTTATTTGCATGATGATAATAGGTTTTATATTACGCCTTTTAAAACTATTAAACGACGATAATATAAAGCATATGAATAATTTATGCTTTAAGGTGTTTTTACCCTCAACGCTTTTTTATAATATTTACACAAGTGATTTTGCAACTGCATTTAATTCAACGCTTATTATTTATACAGTAATATGCGTTTTTATAATGTTTATATTTGTAAATTTGCTTGTGCCGAAAATAGAAAAAGACAACAAAAAGCGTGCCGTTATGGCACAAGGTTCTTTTAGAAGCAATTTTGCAATTTACGGGGTATTAATTGTTGGCACACTTTTTGGCGAAGAAGGCACGGCAGTTGCCGCTATAATAACGGCTTTTGCAATTCCGTTTTTTAATATTTTAAGTGTTGTTGCACTGCAAAAATACTGCGATAAAAAAAGCGGTTTTGCAGGCACGGTGTTCGAGGTTTTAAAAAACCCGCTAATTATAGCTTGCGCACTTGCATTTATATTCATATTGTTAAATATAAAATTGCCCGTTCCCGTTTTAGGTGTTGTTGAAGATTTAACAGGCGTTACAACGCCGTTTGCGTTGATTTTAATAGGCGGCGGTTTTAAATTTACCTCTACCAAAAAGTATTTTAAGCAGTTGAGCATAACCGTTGTTTCAAAGCTTATATTAATGCCCTTATTTTTTGTTCCGTTTGCAATTTTTCTTGGCATAAGCGGCATTCAACTTGTTACGCTTTTAATTTTATTTGCAAGCCCTACGGCTGTTTCAAGTTACACAATGGCGCAAAGCGCAGGCGCAAACCACGAGCTTGCGGGGCAAATTGTTGTATATACAACAATTTTATCGGTGTTTACCATCTTTTTGTATTTAACAATATTTTCATATTTTGGCCTTATAGTGCAGTAAGAAATTCGCTTTTTTAAATCAATAAACAAGGCTATTTATTAATTTAAAAAATGTAAAAAAACAAAAACACTACATGTTTAACAATTGATTTTTTCGAATAAATATGTTACAATACTGTAAAAATTATTTTCAATAAATTAATACGAATTTTAATTGATAAAACATTGCTTTTTACCACTGCCAAAAAATTAGCGCTTAAAAAAACGCTTTAATAGGAGGTAAACTTATGGGCTTATTTTCAAAAAAGAAACCAACAACACAAGAAATCGCGGATAATTCAACCAACCGCGCTACGTCTTCGTTATATGGCAACAAAGCAAAGCCAAAATTTGCCGCTTTAGGCAAGCAAAACTTACACGATAGGGAAAATTACGTCAACATAAAAAAAGCCGTGGAAGAACTTGGGTTTTCCGATAGAGTTGTTGAAGTTTTAAATACGCAAGAGATTAGAGAATATGGTTTTGTAGATTTGCCGGCGTTTGCCATCAATGGCAAAATCGTTTCTCAGGGCAGCGTTATTTCACAGCAAACCGCAAGAAATTTAATTGTTCGCTCGGGGTTAAAACCATAAAAATAATTATATAAACACCAATATAGGCAAATTACATAATTAGCGTTTATTTAAAAAAGCGATTTTTAACTTTATAAATTATTAATTATTTTACACAAAATAATTAAATTTACAGTAATGCGCAATGTGGCTTGACTTTAGGCGCACTATGTGGTAATATATTTAAGCGCTTATATTATACATTATAAATAAAGTGCGCGAATATCACGTGGAGATGTGTCTGAGTGGTTGAAAGAGGCGGTCTTGAAAACCGTTGACTGTAACAGGTCCGTGGGTTCAAATCCTACCATCTCCGCCAACTTTTTAAACTTTTAGTTTTAATTGTGTTTTAAGTGTTGTTTACCCCTTTAATTTTGCTAACAGCACCTACGCTAAAAACAAAAACACAAGCTAGGTTTTATTGGCCATATCGGCTGCTTGCCGTTGCCGCTAACGTAACCTTGCAACCTTACTTAAGTTTAATAAACAATTTAATAGCATATACCGGCTACCATTTTGCAGAAGTACTCAAGTGGTGACGAGGCGCCCCTGCTAAGGGCGTAGGTCGGG
>CAYJGM010000119.1:0-6099 GCA_964369495.1 uncultured Bacteroides sp.
CTCCATACACAAAAAACAAAACCCTCACCGGGATACGGTGAAGGTTTTGTTTTTGGTGGGAGAGGACGGATTCGAACCATCGAAGGCATAGCCAGCAGATTTACAGTCTGTCCCCTTTGGCCACTCGGGAACTCTCCCATATATAAGCACCCTGAAAACAAGGTGCTATAAAAGTATAGCAAAAATACATTTGAATGTCAATAGTTTTATATAAAAACTTGCACAATGTTTTGCAATATAAGCTTAGATGAATTTTAAAATATAACAAGGGCATAAATTTCTTTGGCATATGTAACATTGTAACAATACGGCAAAGCAATGCCACACATTGAGTTGTAATAATTTTAAACGCGTAGTTGGGCTTGCAAGCAAATATAACATAGCTTTATTATCAACAAAATCGCAAACGAGTTTTAATGCGAAAAGCCAATTAAATGGCGTAGGGTTGTGGTTTTTCCTGCACCGTTACTGCCAAAAAAAACCATTGTTTGGCCCTTTTGTACAGATAAAGTTATATCGAAAATTCCCTTGCCTTTGCCATAATCTTTGGTTAAGTTTTAAATTTCAATTATGTTGTTATTTATCATATAAACTTATAAATTGTTGTTTGATGATATTCTTCTTTTGGCATAAGCTTTATGCTTGGAAAATTTTTGTATGAAGTTGAACATGGAAAATGCTGTGTTTCCATACAAAAACCATGATATTTTTTGTAAATAGCGCCATCTTTTGCAGGCTGTTGCGCATCGCTTTCAAGGTAGTTACCCGTATACAATTGCACGCCGGGTTGCGTTGTATACATTTCCATTGAAATATGGCTTTCGTTGCCAACGGCACACGCAAAAAGTGCAAGTTCACCTTTTTCTTTGTTAAGAACATAATTGTGGTCGTATCCATTTGCCATTTGTATCTGTTCATAATCATCGTTGATGTGCTGGCCTATTAATTTTGAGTTGAGAAAATCCATAGGCGTGCCGTGAACATTTTCAATTGTGCCAATAGGGCAAGACTCCTTATCGGAAGGGGTAAATTTGTCGGCATTAATATATAGTTTGTGTGAAAGCATATCGCCGCTACTATGGCCATTTAAATTAAAATAAGAATGGTTTGTTAGGTTAATTATTGTTGGCTCATTTGTGTTTGCAATATAATCCATAACTAAGGCGTTTTCTTCAGTTAGGGTATATTTTACTGTAAGTTTCAACTCTCCCGGCATACCATCTTCGCCATCGGGGCTTGTTGCTTGAAAAACAGCGCTGTCACCATGTATTTTGCCATGAAAAACATATTTGTTAAGCACACCGTGCAAATGATGCTTGCCGCTGTTTGGCGTTAAATGATAAACTTTTCCGTCTATTTCAAATTCGCTATTTTTTATTCTGTTTGCAACCCTGCCCACAAAAGCACCGTGAGATGCCGTGCCTTTTTCGTATTGTTGCAAAGTGTCGTAGCCCAAAACAACATCTGTTGGATTGCCGTTTTTATCGGGCACAATAATTTTTGTTATGCTTGCGCCATATTCTATAATATGTACTTTTACGCCATTTTTATTTGTTAAAATAAATTCATACACGTCTTTTTTTTCTTCGGTTGTTCTTGCGAAAAAATTACTTGTAACAGCCATATATAACCTCATTTCCTTTTATTAAAAAAATTTCTTTTTTTGGTTGGCAAGGGTTCAAATTTTAAATTGGGATATGCTTTTTTAATTTTTGATATCGCTTCGTTAATTCTGTTTTTTGTATTGTTATTTTGCATATTAAGCTTTTGTGCCAATAACACAGAAATTGTTATTCCAATTATTCCTATGGCGAAAATTGGGCGTAAATCTTGCGAAGATGTGCTTTCAAACACACCTATAAGCGAGCTGCACGCAGCACTTCCAAGCAAAGAGGCAACTCCGTTTAGCATTGCTAAAAGCGAAAAGTAAATTGTTCGGTCTGCCTGTTTTGGCATAGAACTTACTTGCAATTGCAAAAAGGAAACGCCAAGGCCTGCATGTGGAATTGTTGTTAAAATTGTGGAAATAGGGTAAATAAACATAAAATTATCAATTGTTGTAAAAAGCCATGCGCCTGCGCCAAATATATAAATAATCATCATTAATTGGCAGGCGCGTTGCCATGAAAATTTTTGCGAAATATATTGCACCACAGGGCTGAAAAAAACACGTATAATATTGGCAACTGTGCCGAAAATCAATATTGATAAAAATGGTATGCTTAATGTTCTAACCTGGTAAACAGCGGAAAATGTGCCAACAAACATAGATGCAAAACTCCATACAATATTAACAAGCATTACTTTACAAAACATTTTATTTTGAAGCACCGGCTTAAATATTGTTATTAAATTAAAACGCTGTTTTTGTGTGCTTTGCTCAGGCAGGTTTTTAACGTTTGGCAATTGTGCAAACACATAAAAACTTGCTAGTATGGAGATGCTAACAAATACACCTATTAATGTAAACCCTTGCTTTTGCATATTATAACGATTTGAAATATCAATAATTATATAGCAAATGCAAAGCAAAGCTGTTTGGTAGAACATATAGCTCATTTCACGCATTGAATAATAATTTGGGCTTGCAATACCTTCAACTGCGTCTACCATCCAAGCGGTTTGAGAGGGCATAGAAAGCTGCAATACACCAACCATAAGCGGCAAAATAATTACAAATGCCATAGCGCCTATGTTTTGCGGTAAAAGAACCGTAAAAAATGTTAGCGGTAATAATATGCGCCACAGTATGTTTAAAACCCTAATTATTAAGTTTTTGTTTTTGCTGTATGAGTAAATTAAACCGCCCGGCATTTGTAAAAGCCCAAGGGTAGATGTTAGCCCCGCAAGGATATTAGAAGTGCTTACAGAAATATTAAAATAGCTTGTAATACCGGCAACAATTATGCCGCTACACACCCAATATGCGCTCATGGAAAAAGCATTATCTAAAAGAAACATTTTTGGAGTTTTATGCATATTTGTATCCATTCTGCTGGTTTGGCTAAAAACCAATTGCATTTAATTGTTTTTACGCTGTAAATTATACCTAATCTACGCTTTGTTTCAGCTATTTAGTTGCTAAAAATTGCATGATATTTTTACCTCTACAGTATATCAGTTATTATAATGATTTACAATATATTTTTATCTAATTTTTTATATTAATAATATTTCACCTGTTTTAAATTTAGCAAGTTTTAAATGTTTACTTTATGTCTTATATCTGTTAAAATTAACCTAGCCATTAGGGAATAATACGAACCTGTTTTTTATTTAGCCAAACGCCCTAAAACTGCGGCAGTGCACCTCGTAAGGCGAAAGCCTTACTTCGGCACACTTTCTTGTTTTAGAACTTTTGGCGGTATAAAAAATTCTTTGAACCTATTTTGTGCAAATTTTGTGCTAGGCCGGCAGACGAGCGAGTAATACTTTTCCGTATTGCGAGTGAGGATAACACAGCATAGCGCATAAATTTGCCAAAATAGGCGGGTTCAGATTACTCCCTAACGGCTAACATCAATGGTTTATAATAAAAAGGCGGTGAAACATGAAAAAGCTTTCAAGAAAAGCAATTACGGTTTTAACAATCTTAGCCGTTTGGCTTATCATGAATGAAACAGTAAGCGTTTTACACGTTGTTTTTGGCGTTATAATTGGTGTGTTGGCAATTTATTTTTCATCAAGGTTATTAGATATAGATTTTTCAAACACATTTTATATTTCGCCCTTTAAAATCATAAAATACAGCGTTTTTATGATTTACTCTGTTTATGTTTGCGGAATTAAGGCGACATATTACATTTTAAAAGGCGATGTAAAACCAAACATTGTAAAATGTAATATTAACGAGCAAATTCAAAATAAGTTTTTGCAAAATATCATAGGCGCATCAATAACGCTTACGCCCGGAACTATAACACTTAATAACGAAAACGGCAAACTAACTGTTTTATGTATACATAAACAAGACGGTGTGCGCCCTTGCGAAAGCTTTGAGCCATATATATTAAGCATGCAAAAAGATAAGGAAAATTAAGCTTGAAACAGGCAGTTTTGAAAGATATCTTTTTGGCTAATTTACTATATAATAGCAAAAAACAGTTATTACTTTTAAACTTGAAAATATTATTAAGCATTATAAGCACAAATTATGCTTTATATTTAAGAATTTTAAGTGCAGGCAAGCGCGATTAAGCGCCGACAAGCGCCGATAAGCGCGAAGTGCGGCAATTAAACTATAAGGCAATTTTGGCAAAATTCAGCTAAAATCAGCATTTTTTGAACATTGTGTTTTAAATTACAACATGATATACTGTAAAACATAGAAAATCTTTTAAAAAGCCGCTGTAACGGCGAAAAATCAGGCGGTAAAAGAAAAATTTTATTCACAAAAAGAAATGGAGGATACTATGCAACCATCTTTTGTATGGCTTTTACTTGTAGTGGGCTTTTTGGTGCTAGAAGCAGTAACGGCGGGGCTTGTTTCGGTTTGGTTTGCAATAGGTGCGCTATTTGCGTTTTTAACCTCGCTTATAACAAGCAGTTTAACGGTGCAAATTATTGTGTTTTTTGTAATAAGCATCGCGCTTATTTTGGCAACTTTGCCGCTTGCAAAAAAATACCGATCTAATAAAAGTTTAAAAACTAACGCACAAAGAAATATAGGGCTTACAGGCACGGTTGTTGTTGAAATTAGCCCGCAAATGCCGGGGCGTGTTAAGGTAGACGGCGTTGATTGGACAGCAAAAAGCAACACAGTATTAAAAGTAGGCGAACTGTGCGTTGTGCAAAGCCTAGAAAGTGCAACGGTAATTGTAGTGCCCGCTAACAGCGAGCAAACGGTTTAAAATTAATTTTTTGGAGGTAATAATTATGTTTGATTTTGGTTTGGTTTTAGGCGTGTTTTTATTTATTATAGTATGTATATTGCTTGTTTCAAGCATACGTATTGTATCGCAATCCGATGAATATGTTATAGAGCAATGGGGCGTTTACCATACAACATGGGGTGCGGGCGTGCATTTTAAAGTGCCTTTTGTTCAGCGTATAAGAAAACGTGTTTCGCTTAAAGAGCAAGTGGTGGATTTCAGGCCGCAACCTGTTATAACAAGCGATAACGTAACAATGCAAATAGACAATGTTGTGTTTTTTCAAATTGTAGATGCGAATTTATTTACCTATAATATCGAGCGCCCATTGGTTGCTATTGAAAATTTAACAGCAACAAATTTAAGAAATATTATTGGCGGCATGGATTTAGAGGAAACATTAACCAGCCGTGATACAATTAATACAAAAATTACAGCAACGCTAGACGAAGCCACAGATAAATGGGGCATAAAAGTTAATAGAGTTGAGGTTAAAAACATTATACCGCCTGCAGAAATTCAAGACGCCATGGAAAAACAAATGAAAGCAGAACGTGAACGCCGCGAAAGCATTTTACGTGCAGAGGGCGAAAAACGCAGCGCAATTTTAGTTGCGGAGGGCGAAAAAGAAAGCGCAATTTTGCGTGCAGACGCCGTGCGTGAACAACGTATACGCGAGGCAGAGGGTGAAGCGCAAGCAATTTTAACCGTGCAACAAGCGTTGGCAGATTCCATTCGCATGTTGAATGAGGCGGCGCCAACAAACCAAGTATTAACTATTAAAAGCTTAGAGGCGCTTGAAAAAGTTGCCGATGGGAAAGCAACAAAACTTATTATACCAAGCGAACTTCAAAATTTAGGCGGCCTTGTTGCAGGTGTTAGTGCAATTGCGCAAGGAACAAAAGAAGCATAACGGCAATGTAAACTTTAGCACAGCATAATTTGCATTTGAAATAGCATTGCCAATGAATAAATAATAAGCACCCAAAGGCGTTGCCTTTGCGGTGTTTATTTTTTTGCTTTGCGCCAATACTATTTTTGTTTTTAAGATATAGGTTAAGTGCAATTTTATAAAAAAATAAAATAAATCTAAAATGCAATTCTCAAAGCTAAAAATTAAACTAGCTTTATAACAAAAGTTTAATAGGATAAATAAACTATATCAACATATCCATTTAGCAACAATTAGAACAATGTAATCGTGAGCGTATGTCATTCTAACTGTTAG
>CAYJGM010000120.1:0-1068 GCA_964369495.1 uncultured Bacteroides sp.
GGTTGCATTGGTTGTTGCGCAGGAAAAGCGTTTGCTTGAGGTTGATAAGGTGTATTATTTTGTGGTGCTTGATACGCTTGTTGGCTTTGCTGTGGTGCGGCATTATAGCTGCCCTGTGTAGGCATTTGCCCGCCTGTTTGGCCGTTGTTTTGCGCAAAATTTTGCGCCTGCATTGGCTCGCCGGTTTTTTGTTGGCTTTCTTGCTCAGTAATTTGATTAGGCACAGGGGCATTTACCACCTCTACCTTTGCACCGCAATTGTCACAAAATTTCGTATTTTGTGCAAGTTCATAACCGCATTTTTCACATTTGTTCATAATATCCTCCTAAAATTATAAATTTGTAATTACATCCACAAGGAAATTTAGCCCAGATGAGCTATATAAAAACATGTCTATTTCGTCATTTTTAAACGCAGAATTTGCAATAGCTGCCGATTTCGGAAAATTCTCTTCATCTACTATCAAAACAATTTTACAACCGGGAACAGCATCTTTTATTTTTTCAACTCTTTCAAGCCAATCATCTAAAGCAAGTGGGTGATAATCCCTGAGTTCTGCAAGTAAAATATCCGCACTGCTGCTTCTACAAACAGATAAGCAACTTTCAATGCTGGGTATAGTCTCAATTTTCGTTTTTTGGTTTTTTGCGGTGATAGCATGGGTAATTCCCGATGATAAAAGTTTGTTTTGGATATAGACAGCTATCGTTTTCATTGCATCACCTCATTATCTTATAATTATTTAATTTTGTTTATCTTTAAACAAGGATACAAAGCCGTTGAATTCTGTAAAAACATTCTCGATTTTGTAACTAATTTTCATTGTATCTCGATAGCTTCATTCAGTTTAATGTGAGTATAACAAATAAAACAACATAAAACATCGTGTATTTACGCTATTTTATAAATTTGCAAATGCATATCTTTTAAAGTTATCGTTCGCAAATATATTTATTAGATATGTAATATTAAAATAATTTGCTTAAAAATCCTCATCCTCATTTGATATAATAAATTTTTTTGATGCCACATCCGCAACAAGTTTAAGCAAGTTGCTATAACCTGTT
>CAYJGM010000120.1:1078-5840 GCA_964369495.1 uncultured Bacteroides sp.
CAAACCATTTCGTTTGAATGGCCATTTACTTTCGCCTGCAAAACCTCAAGTTCTTTTGGTGTAAAATCCGATATATTTGCAACACCGATTTTAATAACAGGTTGCTCTTCGGGGTAGTAAGTTTTACCGTCCATTACGCTATCCATAACAAGCAATAAATCCGTATCTGCATGGTCTTTATACCAAAAACCTTCACAACCTGCAATTTTGGCTTCTTCAATATATTTTTTTTGCAAAACAAATGTTAAAATTATTATTTTTATATTTGGATAATATTTTTTAACTTTTGCGGCAACTTTAATACCGTTTTCTTTACCAAGCGTATGTATATCCATAAGTATTAAATCAACAGCTTCATATTTTAGTTCATCAACTACCCTATCGGCATTAAAAAAAATTTTTGTTATTTTATATCTGCCCTCACTGCGCAAAATAGCATATTGCATAAGCGCATGAGAGCTGCTTTGGTCGTCTACAATCATCACATTATACATATTGCTTTCCCCCTATTGGCATTTTCACCGACATGCGCACTCCGTTATCACAAGACATGCTCATTTTTCCGCCCGCAAGTTCAACTCGTTGCCTTAGCCCAAAAAGGCCACCGCCCTCTTTAATTTCCGGCAAATTATGTTCTGTTTCATTTTGTATATTAAGCGCAATTGTGCCCTGTTCTTGTGTTATATTCACTGTGAGAGTTTGCGCGTTTGCATGTCTGTAAGCATTTTTAAGCATTTCATTAATACACAAAAGCGTTGTTGTTTTATTGTGTTCATCTTCAGGGATATCTCCGTTAATTATTATTTCGCACCCCAATTTTTTTGCAAATATCAAAATTTGCTGCAATGATAAGCTATGCTTGTCATCGCTGGAAAGCTCTTTAATTACGCTGTTCAAATTTTGCCAATAATCAACAAGAGTTCTAGCTTCATCTATATTTTCGCTTTCTCTTAGTGTTTTTTTTGTAAGGGTTAGAAGATTGCCAAAATTATCATGAAAGTTGATTTTCATGTTTAAGGCAACACCGTTTTCAACATTCTCCTCTATCATATTTGTAAGTTCTTTTAATCTTTGCTGTTGTTGTTGTAGTTTTTCATTCACAGCGCGTGTATTTTCACTTAATTCATAAAGTTGTGTAATATTTGTTGCTGTAATTTCGTAAAAATCTTCATCATCATATATACATAATTTTTTTGAAAATTGAAATACTCTGCCGTCGTTTAAAACATACGCCGGCTTTTCACCTTTAATAACGCAATTTTCGTTGTTTTGCAAATTTGTTATATTTCGCCAAAATTCTTGTGCATCATAAAGTGTTTTGCCTGTAAGTTCCTTGCACAAATCATGAATAATATGGTTTGAAAGCAGCAATTTTATGTCGTTCGTCATAAATGCAATACCCGTAGGCAAATTCTCAAGTGCTTCTTTCACAGAAAAGATATTGATTTTGTTTTTACCGTTTTTATAAATGTTAAACATTGAATATACGCAAATTAATATAAAAAATATATTCATAATTATATATGTATATATAGGTAAGCTATTAACAAAAACAGATATAGAGGTTAGCGATGAATTATATATTAACCTTTCATATTTGTTAAGTTCTACTAATAAAGCATAATTAAAAACGCATATAAAAAACAAGCATAAATACAAAATAATATGTGATTTTTTGCTTTTTTCTACTATATTTGCAATAACTGTAATAAGTAATATTATAGCAGCAAGCATTACAAGTGCAATTATATAGCTTTTAGCTGTATCGTTTAAAGATAAAAATGTCAAGTTCACTGCTCCTTTCGCTTGGGTGGAAATATTATAACATATTTATTTTGGCACAATAAGCGATATATAATAACTATCGGTTTCGTCGATAATCTTAATTTTACCTTTAAGAATATCCAAATTATCGCTTATTATATCGCTAGCTTTTAAATTAATATCACCCGAAATTTGCAGCACAAACACAATATTGTTTTCATCAGTATTGTACGTAACATAAATAGCATCAAAATTATAATCAACGCTTTGCACGATATTTTGGTATAAATCGAAGCTTGCAATTGCCGTTTTTATGCTCATTTCAAAATCATTAATAATATTTATAACGCATGTAATATCATATAACTTAAGCAACTGAAAACACTCTAAAAAGCAGTAACGCATATCTTCTGCACATATAAATTCTTCCGTTTGCTGTGTTAAAATTAAATTAACTTTTCTTTTAATATACGTTGAGTTCATGCTTGTTTCAAATAAAAGGCGTTTTATTTCAGTTTCATTAGCTATTGTTCGGCTTTGTATTTCCCTTTTTATTTTATCGCTAATAGGCATAATTTCTTTCAACATAATATTATGCAAATCATTTAGCTTTAAAAGCCTTGTCTTCTCACTTTTTTGCTCGTTCTCGATTGTTAAAAGATCTACTTCTTTATATAGCTTATCGCTTATTGTTTTTAGTTTTTCTATCATATTTGTAATTTGTGAAACATCGCTGTTCCACAGCACATAACCGCCGTTTATAGGCGCTATTTGTGATAGAGTTGAAGAGTTAAAAAATACACTTTTCTCAGCTTTTAATGTTTCAAAATCACCTTTTGAAACAGGCAATGAATTATCGGATATATAAACAGTTTCACCCTTATTGTTCAAAATTTGTGTGCTTATGTTTGCCATTGAAAAGCACTCGCTGTGCCCCATATTTGAATGAATTAATCCTGTTCTTATAAAAATTTCAAGCAATACAATGGCCATAGTGCAACCAAATACCGTTATATCAATATAATAGCCTATGCCGTAGACCGGCATATAAATATGTGCTATTGTATATAATATAATTATAATTATCACTATTGCAGGCCCAACGGCCTTTTTCCTTGCGCTTTTTGAAACGCTGAATTTTCGAATAATTATAGCAGCGCCCAAAACCACCATGCTTAATATAAACATAGCCACAATATAATAAACAGGCCCGTAAGTGTAATCGCGGCCGTATGCATGCACTGATGTATTTATATGAAAAGCAGCTTTATGTATATCGTTTGTAAGAATGGCAATAATTAGTAATATTGCAGGAATGTAAAGCAAATTCCATTTTGTGCTTGGGCGATAATCTTCTTTTTCTCCTACATAAAGTGAAACAAACAAGAATAACAGGCTTAGGCTAATCATCGGTATATAGTACATATACCATAAAAATCTATCCGCATCGATAACAAATTCAAAAGCCGACCATTTTATAGATCGCGTTGATAACCAAAAAATTATATTTGCGCCAATTAGCATTAAATAATTGCGTACACGGTTTTGCATTATTCTTTTATAAATGCTAGTTATCCAATAAGAATAAACCCCAATGTAAACACTTGTTGAAAAAATAAAACTTAACCCATATATAAAAAAATTATATATAGGTACTAATCTTATAATATTATCAATTACTATAGCAAAAATTATCAAGCTAAAAAAAACAAATGCATCGAGTATATTTTTTTGTGTTGATTTTTTCACAATAATTCTAATTCCTTTTTATAATATATTGCTTGTAAAAATATTATTTTAATTGTTCGAGATTAATTTTTAACAATATCATGTTATTTTTATTATATTGTATATTATACAAGCATTTTATAACAATTACAACCTTACAATTTATTTAAGCGGGCCACTACGTTTCATATTGCATATATTTTGCAATTATTATCGGCAAATTATATGATAACAGTTTAACTTATTACCCACCATATCAACTTAAAAAAACCCCGACGACTAAAAAATAATCGCCGAGGCTTGCTTTAATATTTTGATTTTATAAATTAACTTTGCATTATGAATTTAAGCATTTCAGCTGCCCCAAACTTCAATTTGTGTTAATGCAGGAAATGGTGATAATTCATCGGATTTTATTAGGTTTGTAAATGTTAATTCATTTATTATTTTGGTATCAAACAAAATTTCTTGCGGCAAATGTGTTTTGCATAAATCCGCTGTAATAACGCTTTTATCAGAAAAAATTAAATCGCCTTTTACCCACCAATTATCATGAGGAAAATCTGCCCGTAGGGTAATTCTTACTTTGTTTACTTTTACTTCTCTGCCAAAAGATATTTTTATAGCGGCGTTTGGGTCTTTATTTATGCCCCATGAAGCATACGGATAAACACCGTGCGATGAATTTTCGTGTATTCCGTCAATTGCATTTCTTGCGGCGAAAACTGCTTCGCCTCGTGTTTCGACATTTGCACTGGCGTGTGGGTAAAACCCCTTGTTATTATGCCTGTCGTAAGGGTTAAATGCAAGGTTTCTATATGCGTTTATTTCTTCTTTTTGCGCTTTTCGTGCTGTGAGCAAATGGCAATTGCCATAAAAAGCTTTTGGGCTGTAACATACTTTTTCATCATCAAGTGGGACTGTAAAACTAGCAAAGCCGCCAAAAGCAAAAGGCTCAACAAAAATTAGTGTTTCCGGCATTGTCTCATCAAATTTAATAAAATAGTGTCCACTTGCATTTGTTTCAAGTTCAATTCTATCGCCTTTTTGATAGTCAGCCATATATACTAAGCTTATGCCATCTGCACAAGGCCTACTTATTGCAAGCGTTTTTCCGCTTGCATTATTTATTTTTAGCCTTATATCTGTCATGGTTGTTTACCTATATAAGCTAAAATTCCGCCATCAACATATAAAATGTGTCCATTTACAAAATTGCTTGCATCGCTTGCCAAAAATACGGCAGGGCCTGCTAAATCTTCAGGTGTGC
>CAYJGM010000121.1:0-5550 GCA_964369495.1 uncultured Bacteroides sp.
GAAGAGGTTAAACTTGCGGAAATTTTTGGCTTAATTCGTAAAGATTTCGTTAAAAATGACCCAAAACACAATTCACCAATGAAAGGCCACAGTGCAATTAATATGCACCAAATGCTGGGCTTTAGCAAATTGTTCACAGTAAAAACAAAAGGGGGTAAACGATAATGGGAAGAAAAGCTTTTATAGGCGGTTGTGCGTTATCATCGTATAACCCTCAGCTTGTTTTAAAAACAATAGAGCATTTAAAATCTGTTTACCCGGATTTATCGGTTATTCAAAAATGTTGCGGTAAACCAACAAAAGCAATAGGCCAAGAAGACAAATTTCACGAACGTTTCGACGGGCTTACAAAAGACCTTGAAGATTGTGGCGTTGATGAAGTTATCGTGGCTTGCCAAAGCTGTTATAAAACCATGAGCCTTAATGAAAACGTGAAAGTTACCTCATTATGGGCTATTTTCCCTGAAATTGGTTTGCCCGAGGGCTTAAAAGGCAAAGCCGCAAACAGCAACGCGGTTTTTTCAATGCACGATTCATGTTCTGTTAGGCCATATGCTAAAATACACGATGGAATACGCTGGATAATGAGCGAGCTTGGTTATAAATACGAGGAGCCCGAAAAAACAAAAGAAACAACCAGATGTTGCGGTTTTGGCGGAATGGTTGTTCCCGCTAACCCTGAAATTGCAATGCGCGTTATGAAAAGACGTGTAAATGATTTCCCAACAGACCAAGTTGTTACATATTGTGCGGCATGTAGGCAATCTATGCTTTTAGGCGGTGCACCTGCATGGCATATTTTAGATTTAATTTATGGTGATGTTGTTAATAAAGGCGATACCCCACCGGAAGATACACTTTCACAAACAATGAAAGCTTGGGGAAACCGCTTTAAAACAAAACAAGGCATTAAAAAAATAATGTCTAGATAAATTTATTAAATATTATAATATATTTATAAAATTATATGCCACTTTATGTGGCAGAACGGAGCTGTATTATGGAAAATAATGAAAAAATCACACAGGATGCAGAAAACCCACAAGTAGAAAACGCCACAGAGGCAAAAGGTAAAAAATCAAATTCTATTGTAAAAATCTTAATCGTTCTCGCTGTCATCGGTATTGTTGTGTTTATTTTATATCAAACCGGCCTTATTAGCTTTTTAACCGATATTGATGCGCTACAAGCTTGGTTTGCACAACTTGGTTTCATTGGCTACATAGCTTATATATTACTTTATATAGTGGTTGCCGTTTGCATGATACCGGGCTCTGCTTTTACAATTGTTGCAGGCATTACTTTTGGCCCTATTTTAGGCGGGTTGTTATCACTTATCGGTGCCACAATAGGCGCAACAGTTGCGTTTATCATTGCTAAATACATAGCAAGAGGTTTTATTGTAAGAAAATTTGAGAACAATCCAATTTTCAAAAAAATTGAAAGCGGCTTTAATGAAAACGGAACCAGCTTTTTAATTCTAACAAGGCTTGTGCCGGCATTCCCATACAATGTGCAAAACTATGCATATGGTATTACATCGGTAAGCATAGCGCAATTTGCTATTGTTTCATTTATCACAATGGCTCCCGGCTCTTTCATCTATGCGTTTTTAGCCGGTGAAATTGCAACAAACGGCCTCTCAATTGAACTAGTAATTCAATTTGCCGTTGCTGGTGTTGTTTTATTCTTAATTTCACTAATTCCAAAATACATTGCAAAGAAAAAAGGAATAAAAATGGATTAATTTAGTTTATTTGTTGTTTATAAGCTTTTATAAATTTTTTATTTAAGCTTTGTTAGTATTTATATAAATTAAGAGAGGGATAATTTTATGAAAAAAGCACTTTTATTAACTATAGTTTCAGCAATGTTATTGTTTACTTTTACAGCTTGCTCTAGCCAGCCTGAACAACCGGTTTCAAACAACCCCGAATTAGAAGGCACACAATTTATTTCAGCACAAGATGCAAAAGCTTTGATTGATTCAGGCGATGATGTTGTTGTTATTGGCGTTTTGAACGGAACAACAGCACTTGTACCACTTTCAGATGAAAGTTCCCCTATTGACGGCTCTTACAGGGTTTGGCGCCCGGATTACTCCGGTGGCGATTCTACGGAAGCTATTAGCCCTAATGTTACCGGTTTCCGCCTAGACCAAGCTTCAATGGATGTTTTGCTTTCAAAAGCGGGTATTAACCAAGATACACAAATTATTGTTTATTCAACAGGCAGCATGCATGATTCCACAAGATTTGGCTGGCAATTAGAACTTTTAGGCTTAAGCCCACTTTATCTTGACGGCGGCCTTAACGCATGGAAAGCTGCAGGCTTTGATACAGGCGACCAAACAACACTTGTTGACGAAGAGGAAAAAGGCAGCGATGTTGTAAGCGAGTGGAAAGTTGATGAACTTGGCGTAGATATTTACGATGTTATTGAAGCAGTTGAAAATCCCGATGAATGGGTTATTATCGACACAAGAAGCGACGGCGAATTTAACGGAGAAGAAACTGGTTCTTCATCAGGTGCACACGGCACAGGCGCAATATCATTCGCAGTACATATTGAATGGACACAAGCTTTGAACGAAGATAAAACATTAAAAAGCATAGCAGAGCTTGAAGAAATTTACGGCGATGTTATTGATGGTAAAAAAGTTATAACTTTCTGCCAATCAGGTGTTAGAAGTTCTCACACAATGATAGTTTTAAGAGAAATGCTTGGCGTAGAAGAAGTTTATAACTACGATGGTTCATGGCTTGAATGGTCTTATGTTGCGTCAGAGGCGAGCACCGATGTTGATGCAGACTTAAAAGCAAGCGTTTTAGCACTAACAGATAGATGGACAGATAACAACGGGCCAATCTAAACTTATTTAATTAAAAATAGGGCAAAGCTTTCATTGTATAAACTTTGCCCTATTTTTTTGCAATATTATAATCTCGGAGGAATATTTTGAAAAGAATAATTAGTATTTTTTGTATTTTATTAATAATGAGTATTGCCTTTAGCGCTTGTTCCCAAAGTGTACAAGAACAAAGTTCTTCACTTTCACAAGCACAACAAACTAGTGAAGATGAGAAATTAGAAAGCTCAGTAATTACAGCCGAAAATTTAACGCAAATGCAATGGGATGATATTGTGCAAAGCGCTAAAGGCACCACTGTTACTTTTTATGGTTGGGGTGGCGATGATAAAATTAACACATGGATAACTACAGAAGTTGCAAACACAATGAAGGAAAAATATGATATTACTGTAGAACATGTTGGAATGGATATTTCTGAAATATTAACTAGAATGCTTACTGAAAAAGGCGCAGGAGAAAAAGGCAGTGTAGACGTTGTTTGGATAAACGGCGAAAATTTTTACACAGCTAAAGAAAGCGATTTGTTATTTGGAACATTCCTTGAATATTTGCCAAATGCAAACGCATTTTTAAATTTAAACTCTACTGCCAACACAACTGATTTTGGTGTTGATACACAGGGAATGGAAGCCCCTTGGGGAAGAGCTCAGCTTGTTTTTTTTGGAGATTCAACTAAAACAGATTTACCGCAAAATGTAGACGAGCTAACAACTTGGGTGCAAGAAAACCCCGGAAAATTCACATACCCTGCACCGCCTGAATTTAACGGTAGCGCTTTTGTAAGAAATATTATTATGCAATATGATGAAGGTTTAGCACTTAGAAATGCAGATTTAACAGATGAAGAAATTGCAACAGCAACACAAGCCGGCATGGATTTGTTAAATGAAATTAAACCCTATTTATGGCGTGAAGGCGCTACATATCCTGCAAATTTTGCACAATTACAAACAATGTATGCCGATGGAGAAATTGACCTTGGCATTACTTACACAGTAGATGGCGTTTATAAAAATATAAGTGATGGGTTATTCCCTGAGGGCACTGTTGCGTATACTTTTGAAAACGGTGGCCTTTCAAACACACATTTTTTAAGCATTGCACAAACCAGCCCAAACCCTGCCGGCGCACTTGTTTTAATTAATGAGTTATTATCGGTAGAACTTCAAGCTTCAAAAGCTTCGCGCGATAATTGGGGCGATTTATCTGTATTAGATCCAACCATGCTTTCCGATGCTGAAAAAGAAATGATGGGGCAAGGCGTACTTTTAGGCGAACCACTTTCTGAATCACATGCATCATTAATTGAAAAAATAGATGCAATTTGGCAAGAACAAGTTTTAAATTAGTTAGCTTTATTTTTGTATTTATTTAACGGGGCGATGAAAAGCATCGCCCCATGCATTTTATAATCTTTAGAAAAACGGTATTAAATGAAAAACAAACAATTAAAATATCATTTTTATATGCTTATAACATTATTTATATTAATAGTGTTTTTTATTTTCCCAATGTTGATAAGTGTATTTCAAAGTTTGGGTTACTTCCCTTCCCTTGGGTTATACGATTTCACATTTAAATATTATATTGAAGTATTAACAAGTGTAGATTTTTTAACATCATTAAAATTTACTTTGTTTTTTTCTTTTACTTCCTCATTGTTTTCAGTAATTATTGGGGTGTTTTTTGGTTTTGTTTTTTATAAAAATGATAACAGAGGTAAATTTTCGGAATATATCGTTAGAATGCCAATTTTAGTGCCTCATATCATCGCAACTTTAATAATTTACTTGCTGTTTTCACAAAGTGGTATTATCTCAAGAATTTTTTATCATTTAAATTTAATTAACGAAATATCAGATTTTTTTATTCTAACGCAAGATAATTTAGGTTTAGGTATTATTCTAGCTTATATGTGGAAAGGTATCCCATTTGTTTTAACAACTATTTTAGCGGTTTTAAAAAGCACTAATTCAAAATTATCATATGCCGCACAAAATTTAGGCGCAAGTAATTTACATACATTTTTTAAAGTAATTTTACCTGTTGCACTTCCTAATATTATAACATCTTTTATAATTTTATTTGCATTTTCTTTCGGCGCTTTTGAAATACCATACCTTTTAGGGCCAACTTATCCAAAAGCTTTACCAACTCTAGCCTACCAATTCTATACGGGCAATGAACTAACCGACAGAGTTTATGCTATGGTTATAAATGTAATAATAACCGTATTTTGCCTTGTGCTTTTACATATATACATAAGGTTTGATAAAAAACGAAAAAGATATAATATGGATAGCCATCTTCCCTCAAATACACGCACAGTATTTGGTAAAAATCTTGCAATTTTTATTTGTGTTTGCATTATTTTATCATTTATTCCGCTTTTTTTATGGGCTTTTAGCAAACGTTGGCAATGGCCGCTTTTATTGCCTGAAAGTTATTCAGCAAGGGCAATTGCGCATTTATTTACAGGTAATTCACAAATTGTAAGTTCTGTGCTTTATTCTATTGCAATGTCGTTTTGTGTAACATTTTTTACAGTTTTAATAACACTTTTTGCCGCAAGAACACTTGCAAGAAAAGGCTTTACTAAAAAAAGGTTTTGGTATGCATTAATTTTCGCGCCAATAATGATACCTTCAACCTCAATTGGCATGGGGCTTTATTCATTA
>CAYJGM010000122.1:0-5520 GCA_964369495.1 uncultured Bacteroides sp.
TGTTCAACAACTGCGGCGGCTTTTGCGGTATCAACATACGATAAAATAAGTGCAATTGTTTGCGGGCGCTCGTGTTGAAGTGCGCCAAAAAGGCTTTTTTCATCGGCTTTGTTAAGAAAATCAAACTCTCGGCTAACAAGCACTTTTGTAACTTTATCAAGCAAGTTTTCGCTTGCCTCTTTGCCAAAAGCATTTTCCAAAACCGCCCTTGCGTATTCAAGGCCGCCCTCTGTAACGGCTTTGTTTGTAAGGCACATTTGGTAAAATTCCAAAAGCACCTGTTCTGTTGTGGGTGCATCTATATAGCCCAATTTTGCAATTTCAACCGTTAGTTTTTCAACGTCGTCGGGCTCCATATGTTGGTATATAGTTGCGGCCTTTTCCATTCCAAGCGAAACAATAACAGCCGCCGCTTTTTGCATTTGTTCTAAATCTTGCGCAGGTGGTTCAATAGGTTGCGGTATAGTAGGTTGTTCAACTACTTCTTCTTGCTCTTTATCTTTTTTTCCTTTTTTGTCTTTAGGTGCCACTATTTACCCTCCTCTCGCAACCAGTTTCTAATCATTTGGGCGGCAATTTCGGGGTTCTTCTCGGCAAATTCACGCACATTTTGCCTTAATTCCATGCCCTTGTTAGAACCAACTTCAAGAACATCAACGCCTCCATCATCTGCTTGAATAATTTTAAGGGCGCTTAAGCGTTCAAGTTCTTGTTTTTGCTCTTCTTCTTTGGCTTTTTGTATGCGTTTTTTACGCCTTGAAAGCAATAGTATTATCACAATTAACATTATTAACAAGAACAACGCTAGGCCCGCTAAAGGTATAGCCATATAAGAAGGTATTAATAGGCCTGTTTGCTCTTCGATAAGTTCATCGTTTGAAACAAACGGCGCTAACAATATATCTATTTTTTCATTTTGTAATTCGTTTGTTATGCCGGCCGCCCTTGCAACCGTGCTAATTAAATCGTTGCTTGTAATATCGCCTGCGGCATTGCTGTTAATGGATATACTAACAGTTAAATCAGATACAGTGCCCGCAAGTTTTTCGCTTTGCTGTGTTACGGTATCCACAAGATATTCTTTTTCGCCATAGCTTGCTATGTAATCTTCGGTGCCGTCAAGTGTAGCCTCGTCTTCGGTATATGTGTTTATATCTGCATTTGGCTCTGCGCCGGCAACGCCACCCTCTTCGTCTTGCGGGCGGCTGATTTCATAATCGTAAACTTGGCTGCCAATAATTCCCTCGCCGTCTGTGCTGCCGTCTTGCCCCCACTCTTCGGTGGTGTATTCTGTGGTGCTGGTAATGCTGTGGTCCATATCAACAACGCTGTTTACGCTAACCCTTATGTTTTCTGTGCCAAAAAGCGGCTCTAATACATTGATGATATTAGCACGAACGGTGTTGTTTATATCACTTTCCAAATCTAGCTTAAGCGAGCTTATGCCGCCTTGTGTGTCGGTTCCCTCGTCCTCGGCATAGGTGTTTCCGGCGGTATCTGTAATGGTTATGTTGCCAATTTCAAGCCCTTGCACGGCTGTGCTTACAAGTTGGCGAATTGCACTAACTTGCATTTGGCTTAGTTGGCGGCCCGATTGCAACTCTACCAAAACCGAGGCAGAGGCGGCGCTTGCATTTCCCGAATCAAGCACATAGGCATTATCTTCGCCCGGCACAATTTTAACTTGCGCCGAAGAAACAAAATCGAACTCTCGAATAACGGCTTCCATTTCCTCTTCAAGGCTGTAAAGTTTTAAAACATCTCTCTCGCTTTCGGTTGTAAGCGAGCTAACATTATCGAAATATGTCGAATAGCTAAAGCCCGAATCCGGGTAGCCGGCAAGCAGTAAATCTGCTTTAAGTGCGGCAACTTGAGATTCAGGCACAAGCACTGTATCTTGGCCCTCTATGCGATATTGTGTAACACCGTTTTCTGAAAGATATGTAACAACATTATTCATATCCTCAGAAGTTAGCCCCGTAAACAACGTGGCGTATGTGTTAAACAATGAGCCAAACAACGCAAAGCCGACACCGATAACCACAACAAGTGCCACGGTGCCAATAATTAATTTTTTAACAAGCGGCGATAGCTTTTTAAACCAAGCCACAATGCCGCCAAATATTTTTTTAACGTTTTCTTGCACGTTACACTACCCCCGGACGGTTTATTATAGGCCTATTCTCATTAACTCGCTGTAAGCATCAACTGTTCTGTTTCTGAGTTCAACCAGTAAATCAACCGCCGTTGCAGCTTGAACTTCAGCTATTGAAAGCAATGCAGGGTTATCAAGTTGCCCGGTTGTAAGTTGGTATTGCAAATCGTTTTTTTGCTCATCTGTTTGTTTAACATTTTCTATTGCAGCATCAAAAATTTGTGCAAACATGCCCGAATCTTCGTTTTTGTTTAATTGTTGTGTTTGTTCTGTAAGTGTAAGTGGGCTAATTTGCCCAATAGGTGTAAATTCCATACTTTCTCCATTCCGCACGAAATGTTGTTTGCGCGGCTTTGCCTAGCAAACAACAACATGCATTGGCTATTTTGTATTTGGCACATTATATTAAATTATAAATTAAGCGCCCTTAGCCAAAAGGAAATAATCCCAGCTTGCCTGTTTCGGCTATTATTTGCCAATTTGCAAACCGCTTGCAACAACCTCTTTAAGCACATTAAAAGCCGTTACGCTGGCGTTATATGCCTGGCTTGCCGCCATTGCGTCTGCGGTTTCAATAATTAAATCTACATTTGGAAGTTCTACATAGCCATCTTCGTTTGCATCGGGATGTGTTGGGTCGTAAGTAATTTTAAAATCGCTTTGGTCTTCAACAATTTGTGCAACCCTAACGCCGCCGTCCATATAATCTTCGCTGTTGGCTTTACCGGCACGTGCCATGGCGCTTGAAAACGAGTTGTCTTGCGCTTCAAGCACAACCATTTTTCTGCGATATGTTCCGCCGCCGTCTTCAGTTCTTGTTGTGTTGATGTTTGTCATATTTTCTGCGATAACATCAATTCTTTGTTGCTGGGCGGTAAGGCCCGAGCCCACAACGCTCATTGAATTTAAAAAACCCATAGTTTATTCTCCTCCTAACCTTTAATTGCCGTTCGTAAAATTGTAAAATCGTTAGAAATTGAATCCATCAAATATTGCATTTGGTATGCGTTCCTCGCAAGCTCTATGTTTTGCTCTGTAATATTCACGCCGTTATCGTCAAGCCTTGTTGAAACTTCGGCGGTGTGCACTTCAATTTGGGCAGAACCAATTGCCCTATCGGCATTTCTAACATTTCCGTTTTCGTCTGCCGAGGCTTCTATTGCGCTTTTTAAACTTTCTTCGAATGTAACATATTGCATTTTAAAATCAGGTGTTTCAACATTTGCAATATTGTTTAAAATAACAGATTGCTTTTCCCATAAAAAGTCTAATGATTTTTGCATCATTTCCATGGAGCTAGTGTTCAATATTTCCATTTTACCCTCCATACTTTTAAACGAATTTTAATTTACATTTACAAATAAAATTTAACTAAACTATACAATAATATAAATATATAAATACTTTATTACATTATACTCCATTGAAGTGCATAATTCTACAAGTTTTTTAAAGTTGCGTGAAAAAAGTTACATTATCATTTCATTATTATTTAGCTATAATGACGAATTATATCATATTTTTCATCTAAATTCAAAGTAAAATCATTCCAATTGCAGATATTCGGCTTTTTTAATATATTTTTTCAATAAATATTGTGCTTTTTGCATTAATTTTAAATTATTAACAAGCAAAAATTTAACGAATTTGTACATGCTAGCGAAAATTTTATTGAAGTTTTAACATTGCGCAAAAATTTATTTTACATTATTTTGCAATTTTTACCCATATTGTTACATTTGGCGCAGTTAAAAATAACTAACTTATTCTTAACTGCGTAGTTAGTTATTTTTAACATTAATAAATATACAAAAAATTGTATATTTATTAATGGCGAAATATTACCTTGTATTATTTTTTTTAATTTAATGCAAATGTTCAATAATTGTAAAAATTGCGTGGCAAAAAATTACATGGTAAAAGTTATAAGTTTAGAATAGTTTTTTGTAGTTATTTGCTTTTATATAGATGAAAGCGTATTTGTAAAACTTTTTTATATACACAAAAAAGAACGATGAAACGTTCTTTTTTGAATTACTGTATTTTATTGAAATTTTTACCTGTTTGAGTTTTCTCAAAGGGTGGCAAAGGCCGCGTTTTTATTTTTGGCGTAAAAAAGAACGCCTGTTGCAGCGTTCTTTTAGCTTTAATATATGTTCTAAATTAATTTTGCACATCAAAAACATCTGTGTGATGAAGTTAGAAATTAATCTTTCTATAAATCTTCAAGCGAATAAGGCGTGTTTTGGTAAACGTAGTAATTTAACCAGTTTGAAAACAAAAGCTGCGCATGCGCACGCCAGCAATAATTAATTTGCCCGTTTACATCGTTGTTTTTAAAATAATTTTCAGGTATTTTCGTGTTTGCATTTTTTGCAATATCTCTTTTATACTCTTCTTGCAATGTGTGTTTATCGTATTCCATGTGCCCAAACGCAAAAATTTGTCTGCCGTTTTCGGTGGATAACAAATGCAAACCGGCTTGCTTGCTTTGTGCAAGCACACGCAATTTATCGCAATTTATTACAGCGCTTTCATCAACTTTGGTATAGCGGCTGTGCGGCACAAAAAACTCTTCATCAAAACCACGCATTAACGGATTTTTAGGGCGCATTACTGTGTGCTTATATATGCCCGAAAGTTTTTCGCTTAACATTGTTTTACCAATATTATAATGGTAATAAAGCGCGGCTTGTGCGCCCCAACAAATATGGAATGTGCTGTATACATTTTTTTTTGAAAACTCCATAATTTCGCACAATTCGCCCCAATAATCCACCTGTTCAAACGGCATTTTTTCAACAGGTGCGCCTGTTATTATCATGCCGTCGAAACGCTCGGTTTTTATTTCGTTTAAAGTTTTATAAAATGCTTGTAAATGCATGCCGCTAACGTTTTTGCTTTCGTGGCTATCCATATGCAAAAGGCTTATTTCAACCTGTAATGGGCTGTTTGCCAAAACACGTGCAAGCTGTGTTTCTGTTTGTATTTTTGTTGGCATTAAATTTACCAAAACTATTTTAAGTGGGCGAATATCTTGCTTTTTTGCCCTTGCCATGTGCATTACAAATATATTTTCGCTTTCAAGTTGTGAGTATGCGGGCAAATTTTTAGGCAGTACTAATGGCATGGTTTTCTCCTTATTGCAAAGCGTAAAGCGCAACAAAATAACGCTTTGCGATATTTATTATTCTATAGTTATTATACCTCTTTTTTAAAAAAAATCAATTATTAAACATTCATAAAAAATAGTGTGGCAACTTTCGTTGCCACACTAAAAAAACTAGCTTTTTCTGGTTTGTTTCGTTTTGCCGTTAGGGAATAATACGAACCCGTTTTTTATTTAGCCAAAAGCCCAAAAACTG
>CAYJGM010000123.1:0-5430 GCA_964369495.1 uncultured Bacteroides sp.
GGGTAAAATTATAAGCGCTATAATAACGGCAAAAAGCAAAAACCCACTATTGCTGTTAGATGAAGTTGATAAAATGGCAAGCGATTTTAGGGGCGACCCGGCCGCGGCGCTTTTAGAGGCGCTAGACCCAGAGCAAAACAACACATTTAAAGACCATTACCTTGATATACCGTTCGATTTAAGTGATGTTTTATTTATTACAACGGCGAATAGCCTTGATACTATTCCACGCCCGCTTTTAGATAGAATGGATGTTATTGAACTTTCAAGCTATACAAGAACGGAAAAACTTCAAATTGCAAAAAGGCATTTATTGCCAAAACAATTAAGCACAACAGGCTTAAAAGGTAGCGTTAAATTCAGCCAATCTGCCCTTATGGGAATTATAGACGGCTATACGCAAGAGTCTGGCGTGCGCAGTTTAGAGCGCACAATCAACGAAGTTTTGCGTAAATGCGCAAAACGAATTGCAGCTGGCGAAGAAAAAAATATCAGCATAACAGCAGATTCTCTGCAAGAACTTTTAGGCCCAAAACGCATTAAACCATCATTTTGCAGTAGAAATGATGCGATTGGTGTTTGCAACGGCCTTGCGTGGACACGTGTAGGCGGAGAAATTTTACCAATTGAAGTGCAACTTATTCCGCAAGGCTCGGGCAAACTGGAACTTACAGGCTCGCTGGGCGATGTTATGAAAGAGAGCGCTCGCCTTGCCATAACCTATGCAAAAGTGCACGCCGAGGAATATAACATTGCACCTGAAGTTTTTAAAGACCACGATATCCATATTCATGCACCCGAGGGCGCAATTCCGAAAGACGGCCCTTCGGCAGGCATAACTTTGGCCAGTGCGCTTATCTCACGTTTGGCTAAAAGGGCAATAAAAGCAGATGTTGCTATGACAGGTGAAATTACTTTACACGGCGAAGTTTTGCCAATTGGCGGCCTTAAAGAAAAAAGCATGGCGGCTTACAAAGAGGGCATGCAAACCGTAATTATACCAAAGGCAAATATGCCCGATTTGTATAATGTTGATGATTTGGTTAAAGAAAAGTTGGTGTTTAAGCCCGTTTCAACGCTTTCGGAAGTGTTAAGCTTAGTGCTTTTACCTATAAAAAAACCGGCTAAAAAGCAAAATGCGAAAAAACCCACGGGTAAAAAACCGGCTATAAGCAAAGCGAAAACAAAACAAGGGCAAGTAAGTGAACAACAAGCTTAAACAAATATTAAGGGCGGTGTGCGCATCGCCCTTAATATTTGTTTAATTACATTATTTTACTAGATGGCGTCGAATTTTTTCGATAATATCTAACACAAAGGAAAACAAAATGAACTATGCAAAGGCAGAATTTGCCTCATCTTACGGTTTGTCATCACAATTGCCTATTACAGATAGGGCAGAAATTGTGTTTTCAGGCCGCAGTAATGTTGGTAAATCGTCACTTATTAACAAATTGTGCAACCGTAAAAACCTTGCAAGGGTAAGCGGAACGCCCGGCAAAACCGCAACAATAAATTATTACAATGTAGATAATATCTATTTTGTAGATTTGCCCGGCTACGGTTATGCTAAAGTTAGCAACACCGAACGCAAACGCTGGGACGAGCTAATTAATAATTATTTTTTAGCCGCAAGGGAAAATGCTTTACTTGTGCAATTGCTTGATTGTAGGCACAATCCCTCGGTGAACGATATACAAATGCTTGAATATTTAAAGCATTACAATGTTAAATTTATTGTGGCACTAACCAAAGCCGATAAACTAAAAAAAGCACAATTTGCTTCTACCGTGGAAAACTTTACGCAAATTTGTGCACCCTATAATTGCCTTGGTGTTGTTCTTACAAGCACGCAAAACGGCTTTGGGATAGATAAATTGCAAGAGGTAATTGGCCAATATGTTGAAACAACACAAAACGATTAAATAATAATATATTAGTAATCGAAATGAATAAAACGAGGTGGAAAAATGGCAAATATAACTTGGGTAAACGAAAATGGGCATTTATGTGTTGGGAAAAAAGACACAGTAGAACTTAGCGAAAAATATGGCACACCGCTTTATGTAATGGACGAAAATGCCATAAGGGAAAATTGCAGGGCAATGAAAAACTCGCTTGATAATTTTTACGATAAAAATGGCATTGTGCTTTATGCAAGCAAAGCTTTTTGTTGTAAACAAATTTACCGCATAATAAACGAAGAGGGCCTTGGCGCAGATGTTGTTTCGGGCGGCGAATTATACACGGCATTGCAAGCGGGTTTTCCTTCGGAAAAAATATATTTTCACGGCAACAATAAAACCACACAAGAACTTACAATGGCGCTTGAAAACGATGTGGGCTATATAGTTGTTGATAATTTATATGAGCTTGATTTACTAAATTCAATTGCAAGTGCAAATAAAAAAATACCGAATGTTCTTTTTAGAATTAAACCCGGAATTGATGCACACACACATAGTTTTGTGCAAACAGGCCAAATAGATTCTAAATTCGGCTTTGCGCTTGAAACAGGCGAAGCGTTAGAGGCGGTTAAAACGGCGCTTTCATATAAAAGCATAAAATTTGTGGGCATACATTGCCATATAGGCTCGCAAATTTTTGATATAGCGCCATTTTGCCTTGCAGCACAAAAAATGCTTGAGTTTGCAGTGGATATTCGCAAAGAGTGCGGTTTTACAATAAGCATACTTAATTTGGGCGGCGGTTTTGGCATAAGATATGTGCCGGAAGATGACCCAAAAGCTTTGGATTCATACATGAAAGAAGTTTCAAAAACAGTTAAAAACTTCTGTGAAAACAGTAATTTTCCAATGCCTTATATTTGCATAGAGCCCGGCCGCAGTATAGTAGGGGATACAGGCATTACACTTTACAGCGTTGGCGGCGTTAAAACAATACCGGAACACCGCACTTATGTTTCAATAGACGGCGGAATGACAGATAATCCAAGATATGCGCTTTATCAATCTGCTTACGATGTGATAATAGCCAACAAAGCGGCAAAACAAAAAGATTTTATTGCAACAGTTGCAGGGCGATGCTGCGAAAGTGGCGATTTAATAGGCGAAAATGTAAGCATGCAAACGCCGGCCGTTGGCGATATTATGGCGGTGCTTTCAACAGGTGCATATAATTATTCAATGGCATCAAATTATAACAGGGTTGCACGTTTGCCGGTTGTTATGGTTAAAGGCGAAGAAGATTATATTGCAATTGCCCGTGAAAGTTTTGAAGATTTAGTGAGAAACGATTTATAATGGCTTATGAAGTTCTGGCAGAATTTTATGATGATTTAAACAGGGATGCCGATTACGACGCCCTGTTTTCTGCTGTGAAAAAACATTTGCAAACGCACGATGTAAACAGCGGAATTGTTGCAGATTTAGGCTGTGGCACAGGCGAGCTAACATTGCGCCTTGCAAAAGAAGGCTACGACATGATAGCGGTTGATTTAAGCTGTGAAATGCTGAATGTTGCGCGCGATAAAGCATATGAAAATAACATAAGCACAATTTTATTTTTGCAGCAAAATTTAACACAGCTTGATTTATACGGCACAGTTCGCGCTGCCGTTTGCACTTTCGACACCTTAAACCATATTGGGCCATACAATGAATTTTGCAAAGCAATTGAAAAAGCGGCATTGTTTTTAGAGCCGGAGTGCCCATTTATTTTTGATGTAAACACGGCCTATAAGCACGAGCAAGTTTTAGCAAATAACGCATTTGAAGAAAAGCAAGATAATATTTCATACCACTGGCAAAACACAATTGAAACACAGCAAAAACGAACACAAATTTCAATTGTATTAAGTGAAAACAAAAAAGAAGTGGGCGAAGAAAATTTTTATGAATATTATTACAGCCTACAAGAGATAAAAGATGCATGTGAAAACGCAAATTTGCAAGTAAAAACAATTATAGATGGCGAAACTTTTGGCGAAATAAACGAAAAAACACGAAGATATTTTGTAGTGGCAATTTCAAAACAAAACTAAATTTTAAACGAGGGTAAAATGGATAATTGCATTAGAGGAATTACAGAAGACGGCGGCATAGCTTTTTGCGCAGTAGATGCAAGCGAGCTTGTTGGTGAAATGGAAAAATTGCATAAAACCTCTGCCGTTGCCTCGGCGGCTTTGGGGCGGTTGCTTATAGCTGCGGGCATGATGGGCGAAATGATGAAACATGTTGACGATAAAATAACATTGCGTGTAAACGGTGGCGGTGTTTCCGGCACAGTGCTTGCGGTTTCAAATGCCAAAGGGCAAGTTAAAGGCTATATATCAAACCCGCTTGCAGATATGCCAATAAGAAACGATGGAAAGCTTGATGTAGGCGGTGCTGTGGGTACAAATGGCACGCTATCGGTTTGTAAAGATTTAGGCCTTAAAGAGCCTTATGTTGGGCAAATTCCGCTTGTAAGCGGAGAAATTGCTGAAGATATAACTCATTACTACGCAGTAAGCGAGCAAGTGCCGACCGTTTGTGGCCTTGGCGTTTTGGTTAATAAAGATTTAAGCATACAAAATGCAGGTGGGTATATAATTCAACTTTTGCCCGGCGCAACCGAAAAAGAGATAGAAAAGCTTGAGAATAATATTAAAAATTTAAAAAGCGTAACACAAATGTTAAACGAGGGTAAAACCCCAAAACAGTGGATAGATATAGCACTTAGCGGTTTTGAACCACAAGTTTTAGCAACACAAAAAATTAGTTATTCTTGCGATTGCAACGACGAGCGTGTTGAAAAAATAATTATATCCCTAGGAAAAAAAGAGCTTGAAAAAATGTTGCTAGAAGAAAAAAATGCTGAGGTAGTGTGCCACTTTTGCAATAAAAAATATAATTTAGACATACAAAGCATTTTAAATAAAATTTAGAATAATTGTTTTGGGGCTAAAAATATTAACATTGTAAAATCTCTTTTTATAAAAAATATTATATAGCCGATAGGGAAGAATTCGTTTTTTAGTTAAAAGCCCAAAAATTGCTCGTTTCAACTACTGTTTATATTTTTTAGAGCTTTTGGTGAAGTAAAAAATTCTTTTAACCTATTATGCGCAAATTTATATGATATACCGACAGCCGAGCTAATAAATTTTTCCTTTGCTGCAAGTGAGAATAACACAGCATGGCGCATAATTTTGCCCGAAATTGACGGATTAGCGCTACTTCCTAAAGGCTATGCAAGAGAATTAACATTATTGAAATAGCGCTGGTTTGAATTTTACAATAAAAGCATATAATTATTGCCAAAGCAGTTGACAAATATCATTGTTTCTTGTATAATATTAAGTGCGCAATAATTTGAAAATAGTAAAATTAACAATGATACAATTATAAATTTGGCATATTTGCGCAACAAAAATGCGGCTTTAGCTCATCTGGTAGAGCGCCACCTTGCCAAGGTGGAGGTAGCGAG
>CAYJGM010000124.1:0-5424 GCA_964369495.1 uncultured Bacteroides sp.
CGACCTTTGGGTTATGAGCCCAACGAGCTACCGAACTGCTCCACCCCGCGATATTTTTCAGGTGCTTTAATAGTATACCATTTTTTAAAGCAAATGTCAAACAAAATATATAAATTTATATAATAAATTTATTATAATGCCATAAATACTAATACAAGAAAACATGCAAATGTAATGCTCTCGCCTTACAAGGCACACTGCCACAGTTTTTGGGCTTTTATCTATTAAAAAAACAGCTTCGTTTTATATCAGTATGGCCAAGATAAATATAAAATTAAAAATAGTAATTATTATTATTTTTATAAAACACCCTATAACTGCCTTTTATTATAGGGTGTTTTTTTTACATAATAGCGTTAAATTTGATTAAAACAATGAAATATCATTGTCCAGTATATATCTGTTTATAAAAATTAACAACTCATAATTAACTATATTAAAAATATTTATTATGTAAATTTATTTAATATGATAAAATTATGCCGCCGTCGTTTGCATAAACGGTTGAAAGGCCGGCTGTGGGAACAGCAATAACTTCTTTTATAGCATCGCATTTTGCCAAAATATCTTTTTTTACATCTTGCGCTCTTTCGGCGCAATTGCAGTATGTCATAACAAGTGTTAAACTTTGCTTTGCACAATTTTGTGTTTCGTTTTTCACGTTTTCAACTAATTTAACAAGTGCTTGTTTTGTGCCTCTTATTTTTTCAATACAAATAATTTCACCATCACCGTTATCTGCCATAATTGGGCGCAAGCTTAAAACAGACCCAACAAGCCCTGCAGCTTTTGTTATTCTGCCGTTTTTAACTAAAGTGCTTAAATCCTCAAGCACAAAACGTGTTCTTAACCCTTTGATGAAGTTATCAATAAAAACTTTAATATCTTCAAAACTTTTACCTTGTGTAATTTGTTCATACATTGCTATTGCTATATTTGTTTCAGTAGCTGAGGCGCTTTTTGAATCTATAACATGTATTTCTTTATCGGGAAATTCCTCTAAAACCATCTCTTTTGCAACAATTGCGCTGTTATAACTTCCGGAAAGTTTAGAGCTTAGTGTTATAACAAAACTCTGCTGTGCTTTACGCATAAAATCAGCAAATTCTTCGGGTGAAGGGCATGCTGTAGATGCCGCTGTTTTTGTGTTTTTTATAGTTTCAAGTAAAGTTTTTAAATTAATATTTTTATCATCAACAAAATTATTTTCGCCAACCTTTATTTGAAAACTAACCAATTTAATATCCATAACATTTTGAAGTGCCGGGGTTAAATCGCAACAACTGTCTGCTATTATTTGTATTGCCATTTTTTTCTCCGTTCTGCCGCAGTGCGACATGTTTTTTTATTATTTTTATTAAAAACATTACATAGTGCATTATTTGGTAAACAATATCCTATTACCTAGTTTATTATAACATGTTAGAATAATAATTGCAATATTAGGCTTGTATATTTCGCATTTTTTTGTTAAACTAATAAAGTATAATTATAATAAATATATTATATCATAAAACACATTATAAAAGTTAAATTTTTTTAAATTTTTTATTAAGAGAGGAACTACAAATGAAAAGCGATATAGAAATTGCACAAAGTGCACAAATGATGCATATAAATGAAATTGCAAATCTACTAAATATAAAGCAAGAGCATATAGAGCCTTACGGCAAATACAAAGCAAAAATAGACCACACACTGGTAAAAAAATTTAACAAAAATAAAAATGCAAAGCTTATTTTAGTAACAGCAATAAGCCCCACACCTGCAGGAGAAGGTAAAACCACAACAAGCATAGGCATTGCAGACGCACTTCACTCTCTTGGTAAAAACACAATTTTAGCCCTACGCGAACCCAGCCTTGGCCCTGTTTTTGGGATGAAAGGCGGAGCTGCTGGCGGTGGATATTCACAAGTTGTGCCAATGGAAGATATTAATTTACACTTTACGGGAGATTTGCACGCAATAGGTGCTGCGAATAATCTTCTTGCCGCAATTATTGATAACCATATTTACCATGGCAATGCACTGCAAATAGACCCTAAACGCATAACATGGAAACGCTGTGTTGACATGAATGACCGTCAACTTCGTTTTATAACCGACGGCTTAGGCGGTGCATTTAACGGCACACCCAGAGAAGATGGCTTTGATATTACAGTTGCAAGCGAAATAATGGCTATATTTTGCCTTGCCACAGATTTACAAGATTTAAAAAATCGTGTAAGTTCGATAGTTGTTGGTTATACTTATTTAGGCGAACCTGTAACAGCCGGGCAATTAAAGGCGCAAGGTGCCGTTTGTGCCCTACTTAAAGATGCATTTAACCCAAATTTGGTTCAAACATTAAACAATACACCGGCGCTAGTGCACGGTGGCCCTTTTGCAAATATTGCACATGGTTGTAATAGTGTTATAGCAACTAAATTGGCGATGAAACTTGGTGATTATGTTGTAACTGAAGCAGGTTTTGGTGCTGATTTAGGCGCAGAAAAGTTTTTTGATATCAAATGCCGCCTAAGCAATTTAAACCCAAGCGCAGTTGTTGTGGTTGCCACAGTACGCGCACTTAAACACCATGCGGGTTGTTCCAAGGATAAACTAGGCATACCCAATGTTTCTATGCTTGAAAAAGGCAGTGCCAATTTAATGCGACATATTGAAAACATAAAAACAGTGTTTAATAAAAACGTTTGTGTTGCAATAAACGCTTTTCCTACAGATAGCGAGGACGAACACAATTTCTTGATAGATTTATGCGAGCAAAACAATGTGCCTTGTGCCGTTAGTGAAGTGTTCGCAAAAGGTGCTAGCGGCGGCGTACCACTTGCAGAAAAGCTATTAAAATTAATTGATGAAACAAAACAAACATCGCTTAGCTTTACTTATGAAAATCAATTGAGCATTGCACAAAAAATAAACGCTGTTTGCAAAAAAATATACCGTGCCGATGATGTTATTATAAGCAAAGCAGCACAAAAACAACTTGATGCACTTATTAAAAACGGCTTTGATAATTTGCCTGTTTGTATTGCAAAAACACAATATAGTTTTAGCGATGACGCTACCCTTTTAGCCGCGCCAACCGGTTTTAAAATGACACTTAGAAATGTACGTTTAAGCGCAGGCGCAGGTTTTGTTGTTGCTATTATGGGCGATATTATGACAATGCCGGGCCTACCTAAAAAACCGGCCGCAGAAAACATAGATATAGATGAAAACGGCATAATTTCAGGGTTGTTTTAAAGCAATGTTAAATTGTTTTTCCAATTTTTAAACAATTACGATAAACAAATAAATGCTGTATACACTAAAGCAAAGTAAAGAATGAATATTTTTTATTACAAAAACAGCAAATTGTTTCACGTTAAGAACACGAGGTATATAAGATTATATTTATGAACTTAAAAAAAGCACAAAAAACATTAAAAATCTTTAGCATAGCCGCTTTATTTATTGCATTTGCAACATATATTGCGGCTGTTGCCATTGCAGGCGCAAATATAATTTCGATGTTTTTATATATACTATTTTTTGTTTTATCTTTGCCATTATGTGGCTATTATGTGCTAAAAAAAATAATTGATATTCCCGATATAATTAATTTAATTTTATGTTCTGTTAGTGTTGGAATTTTTATATTATTGTTAAGCTATATAATTTTTCAGCCACTGGGTAGTAGTTTTATATATATTCTTCCTAATATTATTTTTGGTGTATTAGGTGCGATAGATTTAATTAAAAACAGGCAAAAACACGCAATTAAATTAAATGAAAACATTAGCATTTTAATTTTAACTTATAGTGTTTTTTTAATATTATATGTTTTTATTGGTGTGCTTTCTTTTGCTAGGCCTTCTGTGGTTGGTGCATTTTTTTATCACCAAGATATGTTTTTTAGCGTAGGCAATGCCGCAAGCGTTTACAATGGTTTTCCGTTTCAAGACATGCGCCTTGCAAACACAAATTTAAACTACCATTTTTTAAACGATGTTACAGCAGGCCTTTTGGCATATCCTTTAAATATCAGCGCATACGACGCTTTATGTTTCTTTTACTACCCTTCATTTATGGCACTTTTGTGTACCGCAATGTATAAAACAGCAAGTTTAGTATGTAATAATAAGCTATTGTGCGCTTTTACCCCTGCAATTTTGCTTTTTGTTAATTCCTCTAAATCTATGTTGCAATATGATTATTTATTGAATATGAATGGGCAAGGTTCATCAACATTTATTGCGCTCTCATTTATTATTTTATTTTATTATGTAATTAAAAAAAATGTAATTTCAATTCCCCTTTCAATTGTAATTTTTGCACATGCACTTGTTTTATCATTATTTAAAAGTACAATTGCAGGCATTATATTAATTGCACTTTTGTGTTCATCAATTGTTTTTTGTTTTTTGCACAAGAAAATTTTTTTTACATTATTTTACATTATAATAAGTTTTTTAGCATTTACCTTTGCATATATAACTGTTTTTTCAAACGCAATAAACAACTTATATTATGTTGGGTTAGAAAAAATTAGTGAAAGCATAAGCTCTGCCTTTTCCTCTTCACCTTTATTGCTTTTCTTATTTGCTATTTGCGGAATTATTGCTCTTATTAATATTAAAAAGCAAAGTTTTGTTTCACTTGTTTTTTATTCTGCGGGCCTTGGCGGCTTTTTGGCATTTTGCCTTTATGATCATTATTCATTTTCGCAAAGTTATTTTTATTTAATTGCAATTCCTTTTGTAATTTTTTCTGTTTTACAACCTGTATTAAATTTTTGTAAACACAAAAGAATGATTGGTGCAGCTTTGATTTTACTTTGTCTTGTTTCAAGCGTGTTTGCTTTTGATAGTATTGCAATTTATGCAAGTAATGGTATTCGCTCTGCAATGAATATTTTTAGCATAGTTCAAGATCCGTATGATGAAAGTTATATAACTGCCTACGATGAGCAAGCTATGCATTGGTTGCGTGAAAACACGAAGCAAGATACTATTTTTGCAACAAACAGAAACAACAGATTTTACAGTAGCGGCGATGGTATTTTTCACTATTATACTGCGGCAAGCCAGCGAAGGGCGTATATTGAAGGTTTTAGATATACTTTAGATTATAGCGCAATGTATACCGAAGTGCGCCGTAGGCTTGAGCAAGTTAGCGATGCAATATTTTATACTTTAAGCGAGCAAGATGCCTTTTCACTTGCTCAAAGCGAAGGCATTGATTATTTAGTTGTTAAAAAAACGATAGGTAATCCGCAAACTTGGGAAAAAGACCCTGTTTATGAGAATGAAGAAATTGCAATATATTATGTAAATTAGTAATTTTTTATTATAATTTATAAATTTATGAATTATAATAAAAGTATTGGTTATTTATATTAGCCATAGGCTAATATAAATTGGCATGTGCAAGCCGCGCCGA
>CAYJGM010000125.1:0-5333 GCA_964369495.1 uncultured Bacteroides sp.
CCCTCGACACGCGGTTTTGGAGACCGCTGCTCTACCAACTGAGCTATACCCCTATGTAAGTAATTTACTGCGCTATAATATAATAACTAATTATGCGCAAAAAGTCAATAGTTTAATAAATAAAATACAATTATAAATAGATTTAATTAAATAATAGGGTGTTTTTATTGAAATAATGCTATAATATGTATAAATATATATTAACATGGATATAAAATTAACACAAAAAATATGTAAAGTATAAATGCTTTACACGATGAAAGGCTTGAAAAAATAATGAATACTAATAAAATTCACATATATTGTGGGGATGGAAAAGGAAAAACAACAGCATGTGTAGGGCTTGCAATAAGAGCCGTCGGTGCAAATTATAATGTTATTTTTGTACAGTTTTTAAAAGGAATGAATACAGCTGAAATAAATATTTTACAAAATATACCTGAAATAAAAATAGTAAAAGGCGATCTTACGACAAAATTCACATTTCAAATGAATAAGCAAGAACTTGAACACACAAAATTATCTCATGAAAAAATGTTGAAAACTGCCATTGGATTAATTGATGATGATAGTAAAAATATGTTGATATTAGATGAAGTTTTAGGAGCAATAAACACGAATACTTTAGAAAAACAATCGGTGTTAAATATAATAAAAAATATAAATGCTGAAGTTGTGTTAAGCGGTAGGCAGCCGGCAAAAGAATTTGTTGAAATTGCAGATTATATTTCAGAAATCAATAAAATTAAACACCCATATGATTTAGGTTTTGACGCAAGAAAAGGTATTGAATATTAATGTAATGTACAATAATTAATTTAAACCTATATAAAAAATTCTTTGAACCTATTATTTAATTTTTGCTCTAGACCGGAAGATGAGCGAATAATATTTTTTATATTGTGAGTAAGGATAACACAAAATATCGCATAAATTTAATAAATTGGCGGGTTCGAAATAAATCGGCTTAACTAAAGCCATTTTAATTTAATAAGTCATGTGATTGCACATTTACACATTATTGCGCTATGATTTTATTAGGGGATTTAATATATAAGCAAACGTAGTTATTTCGCTAAATATAAATTTAGCGAAATTGAGGGGGAGCGAATAATATCATTTTCTTAATAATGGCTCTGCGCTAAATAAAAACAATGGATATTATATTTTAAGGAGATTTTTATGAATATAAGAAAAATTCAAATTGAAGATTTTCAATCTATTTCAAAATTAGTTCAGCAAGTGCACGAATTACATTGTAAAAACAGGCCCGACATATATAATGATATTAATCCATTTGAAAAAAGCTATTTTGATTTTTTGATGAATAGTGAAAATACTATTTCAATTGTGTGCGAGATTGACAATGAAATTGTAGGATTTTGTATTACTACTATTCGTAAGCCTTCAAATAATCCACTTCTTAAACCTCGCATAGTTGCATATATCGAAAATATGTGTGTAGATATAAACTATCGCAGAAATGGTATTGGAAAAAAATTATTTGATGAAATTCTTTACCTTTCAAAAAATCAAGGTGCAACCAATGTTGAATTGATGGCATGGAATTTCAATTCAAAAGCAATTGCTTTTTATGAAAAATTAGGGTTTTCATATCGAAGCCATATTATGGAATATAAAGAATAATGCTTATTATTAGCGTAATTTGTATAATTTAAAACCGCCACTATCATTTTTGATAATGGCGGTTTAATTAATAAATTTTATATATTTAATTTTAGCTGTTAAAATAACGTTTTAACAAGCCCTCAAAACCTCTGCCATGGCGGGCTTCGTCTTTAGCCATTTCATGTACTGTGTCGTGAATAGCGTCAAGGCCAAGCTCTTTTGCTTTTTTTGCAAGGTCTGTTTTGCCGCTACATGCACCATTTTCAGCATCTATGCGCATTTCAAGGTTTTTCTTGGTGCTATCTGTTAATACTTCGCCAAGCAGTTCGGCAAATTTTGCCGCATGTTCTGCTTCTTCATAAGCATATGTTTTCCATGCTTGTGCAATTTCAGGGTAACCTTCTCTATCTGCTACACGGCTCATTGCCAAATACATGCCAACTTCTGCACATTCGCCGTTAAAATTCATTCTTAAACCTTCAATAATTTCAGGGTCAACACCTTTTGCAACGCCAACAACATGCTCACATGCATATTCAAGGTTATCCCCTTGTACTTTAAATTTATCTGCACCTACTTTGCAAATTGGACATGTTTCCGGTGGTGCATCACCCTCGTGCACATAACCACATACAAGACATACATATTTTGCCATATTATTTTTCCTCCATTTATTTAATGATATTTTGTTATTTTAGCTGTTTATAAGCTATGTTAATAATATAGCATAATTTATTATTGATGTCAAGTATTAATTGATAATTATTATTAATTATTTGTTAATTTTATTTAAAACAGGTATTAAAATTTTTAATGACATTGATGTTACACTTCCCATTATTATTCCAAAAACAAGCAATATTGGCGCATAATATAAAGAATAATTTATTTTTAAAATAAAATTCAAAAATAAAAGCTGGCCTAAATTGTGTGCAATGGCGCAACTTACACAAAATATATAATATTGTTTGTTTATAGCCAATTTTACAAGTAAAATCATTAAGATAAACGATAAAACACCGCCTGCAAAACTAAGCGCACCGGCAACAAAACCGCGCGTAAGCGCGGCAAAAATAGCTTTTAATGCAATTAAAACAAAAGCTTGCATCTTACCAATGCTAAGCAGCGCATAAATTACAACAATATTTGAAAGGCCTATTTTCACACCCGGGGGTAAAGTAAATAAACCGGCAATAATGCTTTCAAAAAAAGAAAGGGCAATTGCCAATGCGAAAAACATGCCTGTTAATGCAATATATTTTGCACTTTTTAGTTTCATATTCTCTGTACCCTTATTTTATTATATATAATTCATATTATTAGGTAAAATAAATTTCGCAGCTTTTTTTAATATTTTTGCATTAATTTTTTCACATTCAACACATTCACCATCAATATTTAACATTAATGGTTTATTATCTAATGGAAATATATTTATATTTTGCGCTGTTTTATATGTAATTATTTGTGATAAATTATCCTTAACTGTGCCATTACTGTTTAAATGTTCACCTTTTTTATATGTTGAAATAACAGTTGCAATTTTTAAGCGGCTAATTTTATTTACAATATTAACCTCAAAAATGCCATCTTGCACATTAGAAAACGGTGAAGCTTTAACCCCACCCCCATAAGTTTTGCCATTGCAAATTGCAACTAATAAAAATTCGCCTTCAAAAACTTCATCTTCTATCTCAATTCTAAGTTTTCTTCCAAGTTCGTTGCACAATTGACGCAAAATTGAAAAATGATACGCCATTGCTCCGTTTACTAAAGGCACTCTTCTGTAATTTTTAACACCATATGCAACTTCGGCGTCAAGCCCCACAGAGGTTATTGCAGCAGAAATATATTCATTAACTTTTAATAAATCAATGTCTATCGGTGTGCCATCAATATAATTTTCAAAATTCATAAAATCTTTATTAGTTGCAAAATTACGTATGAAATCATTGCCTGTTCCGCATGGAATACAAGCAATTTGAGCATTATCGAAACCTAGTGCACCTGTTAAAACTTCATTTAATGTGCCATCACCACCGCAGGCATAAAGCCTTACATTATCGCCGCTTTCGCAGTATTCTTGCGCTAATTGCATTGCATGGCCTTTGCTCTCGGTTTGTCTAATAATAAAAGGCACTTTTTTTTCTTTTGCAGCCGCTTTTATCATGGGCGATAAATGCACAAGCGGGTTTATCTTCCCTGCCGTTGGATTAATTAAAAATATATGTTTAGTATTCATTTAATTTCTCACAATCTTATTAATATTTACTTGAAACAAATACACAAAGGCTATCGCAATAAATCGCACCTTTTTCTTTTAATGCTCGTGCGCAATCGTTTATGGTAGAGCCTGTTGTTAAAACATCATCAATTATTAAAAACTTTTTGCCATTAATATCTATTTTTTCATTTACCCCAAAAGCATTTTTTACATTCTCACGCCTACTTTGCGCATCTAAAGAGGTTTGCCTTTGCGTATTTTTAACTTTAATTAAAATATTATTGTTAAATGGAACATCAATGTGCTTTGTTAAACTATTTGCTAAAATTAAAGGAATATTATGCCTGTTTTTATGTTCTTTTCCTTTTGTTGGCACGCATACTATATAATCGTATTCCATATTTTTATTACATAATTTTATATTGCTTGCCATTAAATATATGCAATATTCAATTAAGTGTAATTCACCATTAAATTTTAAGCGATGTAGCATTGTTTTTGTAAAATCATTATGCAACAGCGGCGCATAGGAAAAGCGAACATTATTTAAATTAAATTTATCGTGTGAAATAGGTGCGTGTATATTATTATAGCTGTTATTTCTATCATTTTCACATATTTTACACTCTGTAAAGCCGATAACCTTGTCGCAAAACGGGCACCGTTTTGGAAACAATAAATTTAAACATAATTTTTTAAACGCCTGTGATGATTTGGCTAAATTTTTTAAATTTACCGCCATAATTATTTACCTCTAATATTCTAATAAAAAATCACTTAAACAGGAATAACGTTTATTTTTTTGCACGTTATCTATCATTAGTTTAATTATATTTGCCCTGCCTACCAAAATGCAAAGTTTTTTTGCCCTGGTAACACCTGTGTACAATAAATTTCGATAAATTAAGTTTTTCGGAACATCAAATATGGGCATTATTACAGCTTCAAATTCACTGCCTTGGCTTTTATGAACTGTTAGTGCATAAGCAAGTTCAAGCTCATATAAAAACTCATTGTTATATACATACGTGCGCTCTTCACTCAAAACAGTTACTGTGTTATTTTTATTATCTATTTGCGTAATAATGCCTAAATCTCCGTTAAAAATGCCTGTGCCGTTTTCGTTTGAATTATTTTTTTGATATGGCAAATCATAATTGTTTTTTATTTGCATAACTTTATCGCCAAGGCGAAAAATACGATCTTGCAATTTAATTTGCGGTTTATTTTTATTATATGGGTTAATTTTATCTTGCAATACATTGTTTAAATTAACTGTTCCAAGTTTGCCGATTTTTGTTGGACAAAGTATTTGGATATCCTCTAGCATACTGTAATTATATGTTTGCGGTAAGCGTTCACACATAAGCTCGCACACAAGCTGTTCGCTTTGTAATTCGCTGTTGTTTTGCAGAATAAAAAAATCGCTATCGCGTCCGCTTAATTGTAACATTTCGCCCTTTACTATTCTATGTGCATT
>CAYJGM010000126.1:0-5167 GCA_964369495.1 uncultured Bacteroides sp.
ATTCTTTTGGAATAGCACCGCCTGTGATAGCATTAACAAATTCATAGCCTTTGCCTGCTTCGTTTGGCTCAACTCTAATTTTAACATGCCCGAATTGGCCTTTACCGCCGGATTGACGAGAATATTTTGTATCCTGTTCAACTTGGCGGCGAATTGTTTCACGGTAAGCAACTTGCGGCGCGCCAACATTAGCTTCAACTTTAAACTCACGAAGTAGGCGATCTACAATAATTTCAAGGTGTAATTCGCCCATGCCTGCAATAATTGTTTGGCCTGTTTCGTCGTCTGTATAAGTTTTAAATGTTGGGTCTTCCTCTGCAAGTTTTGACAGTGCAATACCCATTTTTTCTTGGCCTGCTTTTGTTTTAGGCTCGATAGCCACGCGGATAACAGGTTCCGGGAATTCCATGCTCTCTAAAATAACAGGGTGTTTTTCGTCGCATAATGTGTCGCCCGTTGTTGTGTTTTTAAGGCCAACAGCCGCTGCGATATCGCCTGCATAGCAAATATCAATATCTTGGCGGTGGTTTGCGTGCATTTGCAAAATTCTGCCCAAACGCTCGCGGTTATCTTTTACAGAGTTGTAAACAGATGAACCTGCATTAACCGTTCCCGAATAAACGCGGAAGAAGCAAAGTTTACCCACGAATGGGTCGGTAGCAATTTTAAATGCTAAAGCCGAGAAAGGTGCATCGTCTGTAGACGGGCGCACATCTTCTTCGCCTGTATTTGGGTTTACGCCTTTGATATCTTCGATATCGGTTGGGGCGGGCATGTAATCGATGATAGCATCTAATACTTTTTGCACGCCTTTGTTTTTGTAAGATGTTCCGCAAACAACAGGAATAATTAAGTTATCAATTGTTGCTTTGCGAAGTGCTTTTTTCAAATCGGCAATAGCCAATTCTTCACCCTCAAGGTATTGCATCATCAAATCTTCATCTGTTTCTGCAATTGCCTCAATTAAAGCATCGTGATATTCCTGTGCTTTTGCTTTTAAATCTTCGGGAATATCTTCTGTTCTAACATCTTTGCCTAAGTCGTCGTAATAAACTTCGGCTTTCATGTGTAATAAATCGATAATGCCTTTGAATTGGTCTTCAGCGCCTATTGGCAATTGAATTGGAATTGCGTTTGCTTTTAAGCGGTCTTTAACCATGTTCAAAACATTGTAAAAGTCTGCACCCATGATATCCATTTTATTAATGTAAATCATGCGTGGAACTTTATATTTGTTTGCTTGGTGCCAAACTGTTTCAGATTGAGGCTCAACGCCACCTTTTGCGCACATAACGGTAACGCTACCGTCAAGAACACGCAACGAGCGTTCAACTTCAACGGTGAAGTCAACGTGCCCGGGGGTATCGATGATATTAACTCTGTGTCTGAATTTTTTGGCTTTAGCTGCATCGTCTTGTAGCTCAGAATGGCTCCAATAGCAGGTGGTAGCGGCAGATGTGATAGTAATACCACGCTCTTGCTCTTGTTCCATCCAGTCCATTGTAGCGGCGCCGTCGTGAACCTCACCGATTTTGTGTGTAATACCTGTGTAGTACAGTATACGCTCGGTTGTAGTTGTTTTACCGGCGTCGATATGAGCCATAATGCCGATGTTTCTGGTCATTTCAAGTGAAACGTCTCTTGGCATATAATCCTCCTAAAATAATACAGACACAAATATTAGTATCTGAAGTGTGCAAATGCTTTGTTAGCTTCTGCCATTTTGTGTGTATCTTCACGCTTTTTGCAAGCGTTACCGCCGCCGTTGCAAGCATCCATAATTTCGCCTGCTAAACGTTCGCGCATTGTGCGCTCGTTGCGGTTTCTTGAGTATGTTGTAAGCCAGCGTAAACCTAAAGTTTCACGGCGGTCTGCGCGAACTTCCATTGGCACTTGGTAAGTTGAGCCGCCAACACGGCGTGCTTTAACTTCCAAAACCGGCATGATGTTCTCTAGCGCTTTTTCAAAACTCTCAAGTGGGTCATTTCCTGTTTTTTCTTGAACGATATTAAAAGCATCATACACAATTTTTTGTGCAACACCTTTTTTACCGTCGTACATAATGCTGTTAATTAAACGTGTTACAATTTTGGAATTGTATAATGGATCTGCCAAAACGTCACGTTTTGCAATATTACCTCTTCTGGGCATCCTTCTTCCCTCCTTCATAAGAATGATATCATTGGTACTCGAAAGTAATTAAAACTCCCGCACTGCCTAAATAAGAGGTTTATCTATATATAAAGCCTCTTTTACGGCTAGTTTCGTTTTAAGTTTTATTTTTTACTTATTTTGCACCGGCCTTTGGACGTTTAGCACCGTATTTGCTTCGAGCTTGGCCACGGTTAGCAACACCTTGTGTATCTAATGTACCACGAATAATATGGTAACGAACACCGGGTAAATCTTTAACACGGCCGCCGCGAATTAATACAACGCTATGTTCTTGCAAATTATGGCCGATACCCGGAATATACGAGGTTACCTCGATACCGTTTGAAAGACGCACACGGGCAACTTTGCGAAGAGCAGAGTTTGGTTTTTTAGGTGTCATAGTACGAACTGCTGTGCACACACCGCGTTTTTGTGGCGATGATTTATCTGTATAGGCTTTCTTTTTAGAGTTATAGCCTTTTTGAAGTGCGGGCGCAGTTGATTTTTGCACCAAAACCTCGCGACCTTTGCGAACAAGTTGATTAAAGGTTGGCATTATTTTCTCCTTTCTTTTAAATTTAGGATAATACCTATATATTGTGTGGCGCAATGCGTAATTTTATGTTTTTATACAACACAAAACACGCCTAAGGCGCAACAAAACTATTCTACACTATTATGCTTTAAATGTCAATATATTTAATATATTTTTAGATATATTTGCAAATTTAAATGTTTTGAATATTTTTTCATTTGCAATTAATGGCTTTTGGTTGAATTAAATTCAATAAATTTTAATTTAATAAACAAAAATTAAGTAAATTGAATAATATTTATTTAGTAAGTTGATAACATCAGTAAAATATGCTAAAATAAATATAACAAATATTAAAGGAAGTGGTTGAAATGGTATAGTATTTTGAATATACATTAAATGTTACATAACAAATATTATTTATTTTAAGTTTAAAGAGGTGATATATGAAAAACAATTTTTATAAAACCTTTATTTTTGTATTTTGTTTTTTTATTTTTTCCTCATGTTCTGCAAAGCCTACTATAAACCCTGTTCCTCCTGCTTCGTCTGTTTCAAACGCAAACAGCCTTGCGCCTGATAACGATAATTCGCAAACGCAAGAAAGTGATGATAATGCAAAAGAACTGCTTTCAATTATACAAAATACAATTAACGCAAACACGATAGATGCTAAAAATGATGTTGAAATATCTTATGATAAACCGCCACTTAATGAAACATATTCCAGCATGTTATTGCCCGCCCACCCAAGCACGCAAGGCTTAAATTGTAAAGAGCCTGCTATGCATTATCTTGTTCACAGCGAATTTTTAACACAAAACATAAGCATAGAAAAAGATAAGTACAGCGCAAGCAAAAATACAAGCGGCGAAATTACAATTAATGAATGGGTAGATATTCCGGCGGAATTTACAAATTTACTGCCTATGGGCTTTGTTGAAAGCTACACCATGTACCCTTTGTATGCTTTAAAATCTGCGCTTGAAAATTCAAACGTGCAAATTAGCAAAATTGAAAAAAACGGCGATGAATATATTGTTACAATAAGCGAAAATTACAATAATATGATAATTGAGCAAACAACAGCATCAATTAAACAACTTATAAGTTTATACGAAGATGGCGAAATGCCGGATTACAACGAAAAGCAAATTGAACATAACAAGCTTGAACTATTAATTTTTGAAAATGCACAAATATTAAATGAAAGTTTTGTTGTTAGCGTTCAAGGCGATTTTGCAAAAACCGTTAATTATAAAAAAACAGTAAGCACATTTTTAAACAACAATGAATTAGAACATACCGAAGATGTGCACCAAAGCACATATATTTCAAATTTAATTATAAACAGAATTAACGATGAAAACATTGAAGATGAAATATTACAAATTTACAGCGATGAATTTTTAGCATAAGAGTTTCACATAAAACTTACTTTGAGTAACTTTTCAAAGTAAGTTTTTTATATTATAATGTTTATATATTTTAAACAGGAAGTGCAATATGAATAATAATTATAACCAAAACGATTATAATACAAACTATACCAGCGATAACACACAAAACACCGGGCAATACACAAATAGCCAAATGCCTATGTACAACAACGCTAAAAAGAAATATTCAAGTAATGATAATTTTTCAGATGCAGGGCAAATGTATAACGCACAAAATGAAAACACACAGTATAACTCGAATTATGCAAGCGCCAATTACAACGCAAATTTTGTTGAAAACAGCAATGCAAAAACATATGCCTATAACAATCAAGCGCAAAACAATTATAATTTTACCCCGCCGCCACAGTTCAAGCATTTTTTTGATGAAAAAGAAGATTTACTAAAAAACGGCAACGAAATTAATGCACAATTGCGCATTGCACGCGGTAAATTAAAACGTGCAAATATTATTAGCGTTTTAATGTTTATTTCAACAGGCTTTGGTTTTTATTATATTTCTATACCGCTGTTTATAATTAGCGTTTTATTTATCATAAATCATCAAAACAAAGTTAGAAGTTTGCGAAGTGAATTAATAAGCATAAAAAACCGCCTAGATGAACTTGGCGCAGAATATAAAGATGCCTTTAAAGATGCACAGCTACACAAGGCGCAAAGCGCCCCTCATTCCCATTCTTCCGTATATGATGCAACTTCTGCCGACCCTTTTTACAACAGCAATTATCGCACACAGGAAGATGATGAAAATGATAACCCTAATGATAGCGACAGTTGGGATGCAAATAACGCAAGCGATAACAACTGGGACGCAAGCGACAGCAATGACAACTGGGATGCAAGCGACAGCAATGACAACTGGGATGCAAGCGGCGGCGATAATTGGGATTCCTTTGGTAGCGATAGTTGGGATAGTAGCGGAAGTGACAGTTGGGATTCCTCTGATGGTGGCGGTGGCTTTTTTGGGGGCGGCGACGGTGGCGGTGATAGTGATGGCGGTGGCGATGGCGGCGGCGGT
>CAYJGM010000127.1:0-1452 GCA_964369495.1 uncultured Bacteroides sp.
CCTGCTTAAAAAATAAATTGCACACCTTGCCTAAAAAGGCATGGTAACTTTATTAAATGCAAAATAACCTCAAATAATATAAATAACCTGTAGTTAAAGCTTTTTTTATTTAAGTGATACAAAGTTAATAATTTGTTTTTCTAGGCGGTTGTTAATTATTAAAGTTGGTTTCAATGATACGTCCTTCTTTTCACGCTGAAAAGAAGGGCTAAACAACGCAAACAGCCTTGATAATTTACACCTGCTTAAAAAATAAATTGCACACCTTGCCTAAAAAGGCATGGTAACTTTATTAAATGCAAAATAACCTCAAATAATATAAATAACCTGTAGTTAAAGCTTTTTTTATTTAAGTGATACAAAGTTAATAATTTGTTTTTCTAGGCGGTTGTTAATTATTAAAGTTGGTTTCAATGATACGTCCTTCTTTTCACGCTGAAAAGAAGGGCTAAACAACGCAAACAGCCTTGATAATTTACACCTGCTTAAAAAATAAATTGCACACCTTGCCTAAAAAGGCATGGTAACTTTATTATATGCAAAACAACCTTACAAAAAATAAATAACCTCCACTCCTCTTCGGTTATTTATATTTTTTATCCAATTCGGCATGCCATACACATGCCATTGTATATAATATCCTTTACTCGCACAATATATATAAAGCACTGTGATAAAACTTGCATATATTAGTATTTTATGTTATAATGTGCGCAATTTAATAAATATCTTATTTGTGCAATGCGTAAATAATTTACAATTTTCTGTTTATGCAAATATTATTTTCACGCGCAAATAATACAAATTTTAGGAGAGTGATTTTTTTTGGAGACCCCTCCCAGTATGGGCACGTATATTCTTTTTGTAGTTTTATTGCTTTTTTCTGCATTTTTTTCCGCAAGTGAAACCGCGCTTTCAAGCGTAAACAAAATTCGCTTAAAAAACCGCGCTGAAAACGGCAATAAAAAATCGCGTACTGCGCTTCATTTAGCCGAAGATTTCGATAGAACTTTATCTACAATTCTTATAGGCAACAATGTTGTAAACATTGCAAGTGCGTCTTTGGCAACAATTGTTGCAACGGCGCTTTTAGGCGCAAGCGGTGCGGCAGTTGCAACGGGCGTTGTAACTGTGCTTGTTTTAATTTTTGGCGAAATTTTACCAAAAAGCTATGCCAAAGAAAACTCAGAGAAGGTAAGCATTTTAATTTCAACACCACTTCAATGGCTTAAATCTGTTTTAAAACCGGTAGTTTGGATATTTGTACAAATTAAAAGAATTTTTACAGGTAGGAAATCTAACGAGTTAAATGTATTGCCAAGCGTAACCGAGGAAGAACTTAAAACCATTATAGACACAGTTGAAGAAGAAGGCGTTTTAGACAGCCGTGAAACCGACATTATTCAAAGTGCGATAGATTTTAACAATATCACCGTGCAAGATGTTTTAGTA
>CAYJGM010000127.1:1462-5119 GCA_964369495.1 uncultured Bacteroides sp.
TGGACGCTGTTGATTTGAAAATGCTTCCACAGGAAATTTTAGAACTTTGCGTACATACAGGCTACTCGCGTATCCCTGTTTACGACGGCACAATAGATAATATTGTGGGTGTTATTTACGCAAAAGACATGTTGCAAGCACTTGTAAAAAACCGCGATATACAGCTTAAAAAAATGAAACGTGATGTAATGTTCGTGTATCGCACAAAACGCATTAGCGATTTGTTAGCAGAACTTCGCCACAAAAAGCAACACATGGCAATTGTAACCGACGAGCACGGCGGCACGGTTGGCCTTGTTACAATGGAAGATATTTTAGAAGAGCTTGTAGGCGAAATTTACGATGAAACCGATACCGATCAAACACCAATTCGCCGCATAGATTCTTCGCGCTGGTTGGTTGAAGCCGATTTGCGAATAGATGATTTATTTGAAGAAATAGAATTTAACGACAAAAACTTCGAAAGCGAAGCAACAAGCGTTGCAGGCTGGGTTTTACAAGAACTTGAGCACATTCCAATAAGTGGCGAGAGCTTTGAATATAAAAATTTAAAAATAACCGTACAAGATGTTGACGATTTACGAATTGAAACTGTAACGGTTCAAATTTTAAATCAAGAAGACGATTAATATCAATATAAACAAAACACCGTTTGAATGGGCAAGTATATGCCTTTCAAACGGTGTTTTATTTTTGCGGTTTTGCTCGCAATGCAAAGGCAAAAAGTTTGCTTTGCACCATTATATTTATTCATAATTTATGCATAGAAATAAAAGTTAAGCGTATGAACACATCATTGTTATAATTAGTAATAATAACTTAATTTTCAATTTGATAGCGCAAGGCCCATTGTTTTTATTCTTAGTTTCCTGTGTTTTCATCTGATGTTTGCTCAACATCCCAAAATGCGCCACATATTGTACAGGTAGAGCGAATAAATACCTGGCCGTTTTCGCCTATATGCGGTTCTATATTAGGTATAAAATTATGATCTTGTGCGCTTAATAGTTCAATTTTTTCATGTCCCTGAGTATCCGGCTCACAAGTAGTGCATGTGTAAAGGTAATATGGGTTATCGCATGGGCCATACCATACAGGCTCGCCGTATGTGTGCACATGCTCGCTTACACTACCGCTAACGTTGGTGCTATCGCTTTGGCTTTGCGAGGAAGAGCTGCTAGAAGAAACCGGTTGACTTGAACTTTGAGAAGCAGAACTGCTTTGCGAAACCACCGGAGGAATGGCTGAAGCAGTTACGCTTTGTGAATTATTCGGTATGTTTTGGTTTGCTGTGTTAGATGAAGCCTGGCTTTGCGAAGGAAACGGAATAATAGCCGAGGGCGATTGCGTTGTTTGCGAAGAAGTATCTTGCTGTATTTCACTTGATATAGGCTGTGTTATGCTTTGCGTGTTATCGTTTTCTTTCGATATATTAGATATAATTGTGCTTACCAATAAAATAACAACAGACATAGCAAATACTGCACACGCGGCAAGTATTGCAATGTCTACAAAGCTACCGCGTTTAACATTTTCAATTAGCCTTTTTATTTGTTTAGATATTTTATAGAAAAATTGTTGCATGATTACCCCTGTAAATTATATACAATTTGTATTATTTTGCTTAATTATAACATCTATTCTATTGTACATCATTTCACAATATAATGCAAGCCCGGCTTTTGGCTAGCCTATAGATATTAAACCCAAGGCGGTTTTAATGTATTATTTACAGTGTAACTTGTTTTGTTCTCCCCTCTTGTTAAGCACAAAACACCCAAGGCTTAAAAAATTACCTTAGGTGTTTTTTATTTAATTGCTTTGTTATTTACAACGCTTTAATTGCTTTTTTTAATCTCTCGGCTGCTATTTTTGTTTTCTCGGCATCGCCAAAAGCAGTTAGCCTAAAATATCCTTCGCCACATTCGCCAAAGCCTGCACCCGGTGTTCCAACTACGCCTGCTGTGTTTAATAAATAGTCAAAAAAATCCCAAGATGGCATGTTTTTTGGACACTGCATCCACAAGTATGGGCTGTTAATTCCGCCGCTATACCAGCAATTGCAATCGTCTAGCGCATTAGCAATAACTTTTGAATTGTTTTTATAATATTCAATGTTTTCTTTTATTGCCGCTTGGCCCTCTTCGCTAAAAATTGCCGCTGCCGCTTTTTGAATAACATACGGTACACCGTTAAATTTTGTTGTTTGGCGCCTTAACCACATCTTATTAAGCGAAAACGAATTTCTGCTAAGTTCTTTTGGTACAACAGTGTAGCCACACCTGGTTCCGGTAAAGCCTGCCGTTTTTGAGAGTGAACAAAACTCTATTGCGCACAAATTAGCACCGTTAATTTCAAAAATGCTGTGTGGCATATCTTCAGAGATAAACGCTTCATAGGCGGCATCAAATAACAACACCGCATTGTTTTCGTTGGCATAATTTACCCATATCGTAAGTTGGGTTTTGTCGTATACAGCGCCTGTTGGGTTGTTTGGGCTGCACAAATAAATTATGTCCGGCTTAATATTATTGTCAGGCATCGGTAAAAAATTGTTTTCCTTTGTTGCTTTAGCGTATAAAATTTTACGCCCTGCCATTATATTTGTATCAACATAAACAGGATAAACCGGGTCGGTAACTAAAACGGTGTTGTCTGTGCTGAATATATCTAAAATATTTGCCAAATCACTTTTTGCACCGTCAGAAATAAATACCTCATCGCTACTTAATACCACCCCATGGTTTTTATAGTATTTCACTATTTCATCTTTTAAAAAGCCATAACCTTGCTCGGGCCCGTAACCTTTAAATGTGCTTTGCTGTGCCATTTCGTCTGCAGCCTCATGCATCGCTTTAATTACAGGCGCAACCAACGGCAATGTTACATCGCCAATTCCAAGGCGAATAATTTCTTTATCCGGGTTTTGCGCTGTATATTCAGTTACTTTTTTTGCTATTGTAGAAAACAAATAGCTCTCTTGTAAATTTGAGTAGTTTTCATTCATTTTCATGGGATATCTCCGTTCTGCCGCTTTAGCTTAAATTTTATAGCCACATAACCCAAAAATACGGCAAATGGGTTTTTCTTTGTTTTGTTTTATTTGCAAAACAAAAATGCTACTCGCATATTTATATTTTTAGCTTGCTTGTGAAATGTTTTATTAAGTCTTTACTTTATGATAAAACCTGAATAAATATCGTTATATCATTATTTATTTGGATTTATCGACGCAATGTTGCCCATATATGGCCTTAATACTAAAGGAATTTTAACACTGCCGTCCTCTTGTAAATTATTTTCTAAAAATGCAATTAACATTCTTGGCGGCGCAACCACTGTATTATTTAATGTGTGTGCAAAATATTTTTTTCCATCGTCGCCGTTCACACGAATTTTTAGCCTACGTGCTTGCGCATCGCCTAGATTAGAGCATGAACCAACCTCAAAATATTTTTTCTGGCGAGGGCTAAATGCCTCAACGTCGATGCTTTTTACTTTTAAATCGGCTAAATCGCCACTGCAACATTCAAGCGTGCGAACAGGAATATCCAAACTGCGAAACAGCTCAACAGTATAGGTATACATTTTTTCAAAATGTTTCATGCTTTCTTCGGGCTTGCAAATAACAATCATTTCTTGTTTTTCAAACTGATG
>CAYJGM010000128.1:0-4999 GCA_964369495.1 uncultured Bacteroides sp.
CAATACTTTGTGTATTAATGAGCATTTTTGTAAAATATGACGGAAATTTTGCCGACGCTTTTTTGTGAAAGCGTCTTTGTCAACAGCTCCTACTTAGTACGCCATGTGATGCGCCCTTTTGTTAAATCGTATGGGCTCATTTCCACGGTAACTTTATCTCCGGGCAATATGCGTATGAAATTCATGCGCAATTTGCCGCTAATGTGTGCAAGCAGTTTATGCCCGCCTTGTATTTCTACAAGAAACATTGCATTTGGCATGGCTTCAACTACTACGCCTTCAACTTCTATTACGTCTTCTTTGGACATTATTGGCCCTCCTAGTTTTTTCAAAGCATTGCCTTTAACGGCATTTTGTTAATATTAAAGGCCCTTTTGCCGTTATGGCAATAGTGTGCTCAAAATGAGCAGAAAGGCCGCCGTCTACGGTTTTGACCGTCCATTTATCGGACATAATTTCAACAGCATGGTTTTTTTCGTTCACCATAGGCTCTATGGCAAGTGTCATTCCGGGCACAAGCCTTGGGCCTCTGCCTTTTGTGCCATAGTTTGGCACTTCAGGCTCTTCGTGCAGTTTTGCACCAACGCCATGGCCAACAAACGGGCGAACTATTGAAAAGCCTTCGCTCTCCACATGCTCTTGAATTGCAGCGCTGATATCGCCTACCCTATTTTGCGCGATAGCTTGGCTTATGCCAATATCTCTTGCTTTTCGGGTAACATCTATTAAACGCTGTGCAATTTGGCTAATTTCTCCACAGGCAAATGTTGCCGCGTTATCACCGTGGTATCCGTTAATATATGCGCCAATATCTATGCTAACAATATCGCCATCTTTAAGCACAATATTTTTTTTCGGTATACCGTGGATAACTACATCATTAATGGAAATACATGTGCCGTTTGGAAAACCGTTATAGCCTTTAAAACTTGGTTTTGCATCTTGGCTTTTTATATAATCGCACACAGCTTTATCAATATCAAGTGTGCACACACCCGGTTTTATCATATCCTTGCAAAGTTCAAGCGCCTCTGCCGCTATATTGCAGGCAAGTTTCATGCGCTCTAGCTCGCTTTGTGTTTTTACGGGTATCATATATTAATTCCAAGTGCTTTGAACGTTAGGGTAGTTGTGTCTTTAACTTCCTCTTGCCCATGTACCACAACCAGTTTACCGCAATTTTTGTAATAACCAACAAGCGGTTCTGTTTGTTCGTGGTAGGTGTTTAAGCGTTCAATTATTGTTTTGGGTTCGTCGTCTTTTCTTACAATAAGCTTTCCTGAGCAACGATCGCATGTTTCGCTCTTTTGGCTGGGCTTATACTGCAAGTGGTAACTTGCGCCGCAGGCGGAGCAAACCCGCCTGCCGCTAAGACGTTTGATTATATCATCATCTTTAACTTCAATAGCAACCACTTTATCAATATTAACACCCATTGCATCAAGAGCTTCGGCCTGCGCTACTGTGCGTGGAACGCCATCTAGTATAAAACCGTTTTTGCAATCATCTTGCGCTAAGCGTTCTTTAATTATGCTAACTATAACATCATCGGGAACAAGTGCACCGGCCTCAATGTAGTCCTTTGCTTTTTTGCCCATATCTGTTTCGTTTTTAATTGCTTCGCGCAAAATGTTGCCTGTGCTTATTGCCGGAATGTTTAACGCTTCGCAAATTAATTCAGCCTGTGTGCCTTTGCCGGCACCGGGGGCGCCTAAAAGAATTAACCTCATAACGTTCATCTTCCTTTCGTTGCTTTAAGCTTATTCTAAGAAACCTTTATGGTGACGCATTAACATATAGCTTTCAAGGCTGCGGCTTGTATCAAGGGCAACGCCCACAACAATAAGCAAACTTGTACCGCCAAGAGATAAATCCATGCCGGATACCATGCTTAAGATAATTGGACCCACAGCAACTATGCCAAGGAATGCAGCGCCGATAAAAGTTATCTTGCTTAACACTTTTGTGATAAAAGTGCTGGTTGGCTCACCCGGACGATATCCCGGAATTGTGCCATTGTTATTGCGTAAATTGTTGGCAATTTCAATTGGATTATACTGTATAGAAACATAAAAATAATTAAAAACAATTATTAAGAATAAATATACAGCCGCATACAGCCAACCTGTTGTACTAAACATATTAAAGAAACTGTACAAAAGCGGGCTTGATGTTGGGGTTATGTCTGAGAAGAACAGCGCCCCTATTGTGCCCGGTATGCTTATTAATGCCGAGGCGAAGATAACCGGCATAACGCCGCTCATATTAACCTTAATGGGAATGTGAGTATTTTGCCCACCGTACATTTTACGGCCCACAACACGCTTTGCATATTGCACCGGTAAACGGCGCTCTGCAGCGTTTAGAATTACAACAAGCACCACGGCAACAATTGCTAAAATTGCAATTAGCGGCACAAATAAGAAAAACTGTGCCTCGCCTGCCATTGCGCGCTCGAAGTATAGTGTAAATGTGGTAAACATGCCCGAAAGGCCGCTTACTATACCTGAGAAAATTATGATTGATATACCGTTGCCAATGCCTTTACCGTCTATTTGTTCGCCCATCCATTGAACAAGCAAAGCGCCTGCTGCGAATGTACAAACAATTACAACTGCGGCGAAAACGCCTTCAAAGCCTTGTGTGTATGTTAGCATACCTTGGCTGCGAAGCAAGAAGTAGTAGCCTACTGATAAGGCAACTGCAAAGCCTGCGCCAACATAACGTGTTATACGTGTAATTTTTTTGCGGCCGCTCTCGCCCTCTTTGCTTAAACGCTCTAGGGCAGGAATTGCGGTTGTTAAAAGTTGCATAATAATTGATGCATTAATATATGGCATTACATTTAAAGCAAACAAAGTTGCCTGTGAGAATGAACCACCCGAGAGCATATCAAAATAATTGAGTAAGCTGCCCGAATCTGCCACAAGTGTTCTTAGTGCATCGCCCGAGATAAAAGGAACGGGAATTGCGCTACCTAAACGATAAATAAAAATTATTGATAAAGTAAAAATAATTTTTTTGCGCAATTCATCAATTTTCCACGCGTTGCGGAATGTTTGCAGCACGTTAAATCACCTCGGCCTTTCCGCCCGCTTTCTCAATTGCCTCTTTAGCGGAAGATGAGAATGCTTTAGCTTTTACGGTTAAGCTTTTTGTAAGCTTGCCGTTTGCCAAAACTTTAACGCCGTCTAATTCTTTTTTAATAACGCCTGCTGTTTTTAAAGCAGCTGCGTCTATTACGGCGCCTGTTTCAAATTTTTCTAAATCGCTAAGTTTAACCGTTGCGTACACTGTTGCAAAAATATTGTTAAAGCCACGTTTTGGCAAGCGGCGTTGCAATGGAAGTTGGCCGCCTTCAAAGCCTGCCTTTTTAGCGCCTGAACGTGCTTTTTGGCCTTTGTGGCCATAGCCCGCTGTTTTGCCGTTTCCGCTGCCTGCGCCGCGGCCTTTACGTTTGGCGGCTTTGTTGCTACCTTTTGCCGGTTTTAATTCATGAAGCATCATTGTGCATTGCACCTCCTTGCTAATTACGATTTTTGCACCTTAATAAGATGTACAATTTTGTTAATTTTACCTTGTGTTGCCACGTTATCAGGCTGTGTTGTTTCATCGCCCACACGTTTTAAGCCAAGGCTTATTGCCGTTGCAATTTGGTTTTGCTTACGGCCTATTAAACTTTTAACAAGTTTAATTTGAACGCTACCCTCGCCTGCTGTTTTCTTTGCAGGTGCTTTTTTAACAGGTGCGCTTTTTTCGCTTGCCGCTTTTGCTACGGTTTCTTTTTTAGCGGCAGGTTTTGCTGCTGTTTTTTTAGCCGCAGGCTTTTTAGCTTCAGCTGCTTTTTCGCCGGTTTCTTTTTTTGCAGTTGCTTTTTTAGCCGGGGCTTTTTTTGCAGCAGGTTTTTTTTCTGCCGCAGGTTTTTCGGCAGCTTTTTTAGCGGGAGCTTTTTTCTCTGCTTCTTCTTTAACTGCAGTTACTTTTTCTTGCGCCATTTTCAGTGCCTCCTTAACCTAAAATTTCTTTAACGGTTTTACCGCGTTTTGCGGCAACCTGTTCAATGCTTTGCAAGCCCAACAAACCGTTCATTGTAGCGGTTACAACATTGCATGGGTTGTTCGAACGTTGGCATTTTGTACGAATATCTTTAATGCCTGCACACTCTAAAACCGCACGAACGGCACCGCCTGCGATAACGCCTGTGCCTTCGGGAGCCGGGCGAAGTAAAACGCGCCCTGCGCCAAAAGCGCCAACTGTTTCGTGGGGTATTGTTGTGCCTTTCATATTAATTTTATGCATGTTCTTTTTAGCCACTTCTAAACCTTTGCGAATAGCCTCGGGAACTTCGCTTGCTTTTCCAAGCCCAAAGCCCACAATACCCTCGCCGTTGCCTACAACAACAAGAGCGGAAAATTTCATTACACGGCCGCCCTTAACTGTTTTGGATACACGGTTAATGGCAATAACTTTCTCTTGCAAATCCAAAACGGATGCGTCAATTTTTTCCATTTGTATCCTCCTTACAGCACAAGGCCGCCTTCACGCGCGCCCTCCGCTAATGCTTTAACACGGCCATGATATACAAAGCCGCCACGATCGTAAACTGCTTTTGTTATACCTTTATCTGCCGCTTTTTTGGCAATTGCATTGCCAACTTTTGTTGCTGCCTCAATATTTCCGCCAAAACCATCAAAATCTTTATCCATGCTAGATGCACTAACAATTGTTGTATTGCTAACATCATCAATAAGCTGGGCATAAATGTGCTTTGAGGAACGGAACACATTTAGACGTGGGCATGTTGCCGTGCCGGATATTTTGCCGCGCACACGGCGATGTCTGCGCAAACGCGCAATATTTTTGCTAGGTTTATTAACCATTGTCCGTCACTCCTTTTATTATTTAGCTTTACCGGCCTTGCCCTCTTTGCGGATGATAACTTCACCTGCATAGCGGATACCTTTGCCTTTGTAAGGTTCGGGCGGGCGTTTTTCGCGCA
>CAYJGM010000129.1:0-4832 GCA_964369495.1 uncultured Bacteroides sp.
TTATCCTATATTAGTTTTGTTTTAAAGCTTGCTTTATTTAAAAGTTTATGAATTGCATTTTAACTACTGTTTTTTATTTTATATATAGTTTAGAATAAAACAAACAAAGTTATAAATAAAAAAACCTTGATAAGATAAACGAAGTTAATAATCAGCGCTTACCAGCGCCATTAGTGCGTGTAGGGCGATAAAGCTGTCATTAAGAATTGTTCTTTTGAGCCTGTACAGGCACTTATGGCGCGTTAATTAGTAGTAATCGTTTGGGGTCTGGGGCCATCGAAAGGCCCCAGCGGTTTTGCTACTTTTCACGCTGAAAAGTAGGACGTTTCAATGAAACCAACTTTAATAATTAACAACCGCCTAAAAAGCAAATAACTAGCTTTTTATAAAACAAAACATTAGCCTATCACGCTGAAAAGTAGGACGTTTCAATGAAACCAGCTTTAAAAATTAACAACCGCCTAAAAAGCAATTACATTGTTTCGCTTAAAATAACAATCCTAAATAACCCTAAAAATGGGACGGGAAGCCCGCCCCCTACAATATTACGGGTGAATTTTTAAATATTAGCAAAGCACAGGTTATTTATATTATACGCATACCTTACATAACACAAAAAATTGGGAGGGCTATTTTATGGCAGGTGTTTACATACATATACCATATTGCGAGGCCAGGTGCTTTTATTGCGATTTTTACACAAGCGGCAATAAAAAAACTGTGCCTGATGAATACATCAACGCATTAATACGCGATATAAAAAAAGCGCAAATTAAAACGCCGCCCCAAACTGTTTATTTTGGCGGCGGCACTCCGTCGTTGCTTAACGAGCGGCAAATTAACGCCCTTATAAATGCGCTTTCGCCGCAAAGCAACGCAGAAATTACGCTAGAGGCAAATCCCGGCACGGTTGATTATGAAAAGCTTACAGCCTTAAAAAAAGCCGGTGTCAACCGCCTTTCGCTCGGAATTCAAACGGCAAATAACGAAAGTTTAAAACTGCTTGGCCGTGCCCACACAGCAAAACAAAGCATGCAAATTTTGCAAATGGCGCACAAAGCCGGTTTTGAAAATATATCTTGCGATATAATGTTAAATTTGCCTAATTACACGCAAAAAGAATTGCACGAAAGCATAGAGCTAATTAAAAACAGCACACATATAAGCGCATATATTTTAAAAATAGAGCAAAACACCGTTTTTGGCAAAAAGCCGCCTGAAAACCTACCTAGCGATGAACAAGCGGCAGATTTTTACCTACAATGTGTAGAAATGCTTAAAAAGCATAATTTTAACCAGTATGAAATTAGCAATTTTGCGAAAAAAAATTACGAGGGTAAGCATAATTTACTTTACTGGAATTGTGAAGATTATTTTGCTTTTGGCCCTGCCGCACATGGTTGCATTAACGGCGAGCGCTTTTACACCCCAAAAAACATACAAAAATATATTGAAAAAGAGCAAGACTATGTTTTCGAGGGCACCGTGGATTACAACGATTATATTATGCTTCGTTTGCGGCTTAATGAGGGGCTTAATTTTAACACATTAAAAAAACGTTTTAATTATACGCTAACAAAAAAGCAAGCGGATTTTTGCCGCTTGCTTGTTAAAAACGATATGGCTGTTTATACCGAGCATGAACTTAAATTAACGCCAAAAGGCATGCTTATGCAAAACAGCATTTTATGTGATTTTCTTTAGCTAACCGTTTTTTATTTAGCTTAAAGCTTAAAATTTACAGAAATTCACCTCGTATGGCGTGTTGGAATGAAAAAAATCATATCGCTGTTTGCCTGTATAAAAAAACAATATTTTTCATGGTTTGTGCTTTTATAAATTACATAGCTAAATTATACACTTACACAACACCTACAAGAGCATCGCCTTATTATGTATAAATATATATGATTAGGAATTAATATTCGCATCTCTCCACGGTGCAATGTATAGTTTTCTCGCACCCTCAATGTAATCTACCATTACAACATAGTTTTCCGTCATTTCCTCGGGATATAATCTGTCTGTACTGCTCACATACAGTGGTTTTTCAGGGTTGCCTAAATGCACTATGCTTTTGTTTTCATCTTGCGCTGAATAGGCAAAGCTCTCATAATCATATGATACATCCGACCAGCCGGATACTAACGGTAAATCTGTTACAGTGTGCTCGCCCGTTATAAGGCTAATTCTATGTAGGCTCTCTCTGCCAACAACCCCTAAGTCATAATCTTTTATATAGTCAAGTTCACCGCCCATAACTTCGAATAAATCGGTAAACCAATGCTGCTCGCCTGTGTAAAAGTTTATAGTAAACACGCCAACACTGCCAAGTTGCCCACTTTCCGAAACAATATTTGCCACCAAGGTGCTGCCACCGTTTACAACTCTCAAATCATCAAAATAAACAGGTGCATCTAAGTTCATTATGGGCAATTCATCGTGCTTTTTAATTTCCTCGGCAGAAATAGTAAACGCAAATGCGTCTTCTGCCACCGATGGCGACGCCGTTATTCCGTCTATTGTAGAGGTGAATTTCCACCCGCCCACATCCCACGGATACATTGTGCTTGTCCATGAGATAATCTCGTAATCGTTTGAGTCGTTAATAGACCTTGCAGGGGTTGATAAATGTTCTATTGTGGGGTCGTTTACATTTAAGTACATTTGATGTTCGCCTGCAAGATATAAAACATCGCCTGTAAGCGTGCTTGCTATTTGAAGCGATTTTCTTATATATGTAAGTTCATCATAGTAGGCATAATATAAGCTTTCGCCGCTAACTGTGTCAAAAAGCTCTATCCACGTGCCTGTGTAATCTCCGCTTAAATTAGCAGCCATAACTATTTTTCCGTCAAGCTCTATAAAGTCCATATACGATACATTTAACACCATATCAGGGTAAGAAAGCTTTAGCTCAATAGTGCTTGTGTTTTCATGCTCGGTAGGCTTATTGTTTGTAATTATCTCGCTGTTTGGCGCTTCAGGTGAACTGTCTATCGCTTGGGAACTGCTCGAGGCATATGGTATGCTTGACACCCGTTCTTGCCTTATATTATTATCTGATGTATTCTGCCCGTTTTGCGGTGCGCACGAAGATAAAACCACCACAATAGTGAGCAGCATAATTATTGCATTCATTCTTTTTAACATGATTTTTCACCCTCCTATTACGTAAGTGCAAAATAGGTGTGCTTTAGCTTTTGTGTAGTAAACCGCCCTCTGGAATACATTAAAGTGCAGCGTTAAACTACTGTGTTAGCGCTATAAAACAGATACCCATATACCACGGGCGTAAAACCGAAAAAAGGCGGTAACGACGGGCTTGCGCTCGTTTAAATGCCGCCTTGTCGTTTTTTTAATCATAAGCTAAATTCTATTTGTTTAGTTTGTGTAAACCCCTGTTTGTGGTGATATAGCAGGGTTGTATGTGGTGGTTGTTGTTCCTGTACCCGGTGTGGGTGTTGGCGTAGGTGTTGGTGCAGTGACAGTGATTTGCACATACGGGTGGTTTAGGTGATAGTCTGTGGTCTCTGCCACCAGTGTGCCGGGTGCCGCTATCCAAACTAAATTTGCCTGTAGACTCATGCACCTCTACCGCCAGAATTAAGCACAGCATTGCCAATAAAATGGCAATACCAGTTAATATGCTAAAGGTTTTTTAAATATATTATTATCTTGAATATACATAAGTATCTCTTTATTGCTTAAATTATAAACATATAAAAAATTATATCATTTTAGGCACATAAATGCAACTTATGATTAAAGATCAATGGGGGATATTTTTTGGGTTTTGTGCTTTTTCATCTGTTTGCACCACCAAATTCAAAATTCAATATCATAGCGTGCATTTTGCTGTCGGCTATCTTTGTAGCAATTTTCGTGTATAACTTCAGCTTTTTACGTAGTTTTTTTGAAATACCACCATAAAATCCGTTTGCAGATATTAGTTTCGTGTTTGTTTTATTGGCAAATTCTTTAGGGTCATTTATGTAAAAATACAGCATGGCATCTTTGTTGCCTGTTTTTTTGACATATCTTTCAGCATATTTTACGCCAAATTCATCGACTGCATCAAAGAGAATTTCAGCATTTTTAAACCAGCTTTGTAGCTTTGATATAAGTGCTAAAACTTCATGCTCTTTAAAATATTGAAAAACTCCGGCTACAACAAAAATTGTAGGCACAGTGCAATCCATATGCTGTGAAAAATCAAGCTCGTTTGCGTTGCCCTCTATCAATGTTTCGTTTAAAAGTGTTCCCAATACTGTCTTTCTGTTTTCTATTACAGAAGGGAAGTCAATCTCATAAAAATGAGCAATATCTGATAAATCATTTAGCCTAAAAGCCATTGGTGCATAGCAAATTGCAGTTATTACAGTAGCGCAAAGCATAGTGCGTTTCATGCCATATTTGCTGTAAAGCTTGTGCGCATACGTGCTGCCAAGAAATATGCTGATGCCGCTAACTATTGCAAGCGAGCTTAATAGCCCCATGTCCATGCCTTTTGCGTTAAAATATGGCAAGAAAAGCACAAAAACTTTTGCGCCGCTTGCCACAAAAATATTGATAAAAACAGCCCGAGTGCAACTAAAAACGGCTGTTTTGCACTTTTGGTGTTTTTGGTGTTTCCATTAAATTGTCGTTGTCCTTTTTGCGTATTGTTGAGATGGGCGGATATTAAATATAAAATCCACTCCTACATAATTCCATATAAATTTAAAAATTTATTTTTAAGTAATCAATATAATAATTTGCATTAAGCGGCTCGCCCGTAACTTTTACCATCATATCATCGGCGGTATAAAGCCTGCCGTATTGGTGTATGT
>CAYJGM010000130.1:0-4823 GCA_964369495.1 uncultured Bacteroides sp.
TCTGCTGTGCCTAATTATTTTGAAAAAAAGTTAGTCCTTACTTGACACAAGCGTGCAGGCTCACCAATTTTGCAAAACGGGAAGATAATTGGTGCGGTGACGCATGTTTTTGTAAACGATCCAACTCGTGGATATGGAATTTTTATCGAGAATATGCTGGAAAGTGCTGAAAATATTGCGGAATAATCGTAGGGCAAGGGCTCTGCTCTTGCCGAAATGTAGATAAATTCAAAGGTCTGCGGCAAGAGCAGAACCCTTGCCCTACATTCGCCTTGACACCATTACAAAAGTAGAAGTATACTATAAATAGTACAGAAAATAATTATTATCCCAAAAATAAAAACTATATATTAATTTGTAAGGCATGGCTTCGGCTGTGCCTTAAAATATTGCAAAAAATGTTAGTACTCAGCTAAATCTCAGATTTTGGGTTATGACTGGGGCGTGTCGGCAAGCCCCATAGTGCAAAACAGAAAACTTATCGGTGCGGTTATTTACAACTTATAATATAATTATTGGATATAAAAGTATAACTGTAAGTTAGACGAAGCTTAGGTTTATGAACCTGAGGGCGGTTTTGCGATAAGCGTGATTTAGTTTTGATTAAGGATAAAAAAGGCATATCATCATGTTTAAGGGCAACCATTAATACTTTAATTTTTCAAGATAAATAATAAGCGTATCTTTGAAAAATTTTTCAAAATCAGGTGTAACATATCCTGTTTCTGATAATTTTATTGCTTCTTTTTGAATTTCACTTTCTTCACTCATAGGGCAAATTCCGCTTGCAAAACTTAGGCAGAAAATTAAAAAATTATAAAGATCTTCATCGCTTGATTTTGTGTAAATAGTCTTTAAAACTTTTGCTAGTACTGCTTGGGCTCCAATAACTTCACGTTTAAAATTCGCCAAAGCTTCCACTGATACATTTTTTTCTATTATAGAGTAAAGAACTGTGTATAAATGGATAAACTCGCAAACTTCCATAAAGCTTATTGCAAATGCAGTAGCTACAAATGCGTTATCCTTTTTTTGTTCACCATTAAATTTACTCTCAAAACACGATACAAATTTCACAAAATAAATAGCTGTAAGTTTTAACATTATCTCTTCTTTTGTTTTGAAATAAGAGTAAATTGTTGGCCTTGTAAATTTAGTTTTTTCAGAAATTTTACTGAATGTTACTTCCTCAAAACCTTTTTTTTCATATATTTCCATGGCAGCAGTTATAATATCTGATTCCCTCTGCTCGAATTGTTCCTTATTTCTTGCTCTTTGAAATTTCATAATTGTACCTCAAATTTTACTTTAAGCACAGTATAACATATAATTTACAGCTTGTAAATAAATTCTGCAAAAATACTTGACACACTGTAAATTATGTGATATTATCTAAATAACAAACAAGTTGTAAATTATTTTGGAGGGTTAAGTATGAATAAAGTTGTGTTAATTACAGGAGCAAGTGCCGGTTTTGGAAATCTTGCAGCCCGAGAATTATTAAAGCAAGGGCATACAGTATACGCAGGAGCAAGACGCCTTGATAAAATGCGAGATATTGAAAAGCTCGGTGCAAAAATCTATAAAATGGACGTAACGGTTGATGAAGATGTTGATATAGTTGTTGCTGATATAATCAAAAATGAAGGTAAAATTGACGTGCTTGTAAATAATGCAGGGTATGGTGGATATGGAATGGTAGAAGCTGTTGCACTCAGCGAAGCACAGCGTCAATTTGATGTAAATGTATTTGGTTTAGCTAGGGTGACAAAGGCTGTTTTACCTCACATGCGAAACAAGAAAAGCGGAACTGTTATCAATTTATCATCTGTTGTGGGTAAAATATCCTCACCTATGATTGGTTGGTACGGAGCATCAAAACACGCAGTTGAAGCACTAAGTGATGCGTTAAGAGCAGAGGTTAAAGGTTTTGGAATTAAAGTTGCAATCATAGAACCGGGTGCTATGGTTACTGAATTTTTAGATGTTGCATTAAAACAAATACAAACTGTTGAGCACCCACAAGAATATAAGTTAAATGTATCAAATTTTATTGAAGCATTTAAGAAAAATTACATCAAAGCACCTGGGCCCGAACCGGTTGTAAATGCTATATTAAAAGCTACTAATTCAAATAATCCGAAAACAAGATATAAGGTTGGCTCAGACTCTAAAATGGCTATAATGTTGCATTCATTACTTTCTGACAAGGCGATGGATAATGTTATGCGAATGATGTTTAATTTAAAATAAAACAGCCAACTGAAACAAAATATCATCTGGGCGTTAAATGTAAATTATAAATATTAAGGAGTACAGACAATGGAAATTAAAATTTTAGAAGAAATCTTAGGAAATGCAGGTATTTATGGTGGAGCATTTGATAAAAAAACAGGCAAACTTGTTTATATTAGCCCGATGCTACAAGAGTACTTTAAAGAAGCAAAAATCGGGGATGATTATAAAACAGCTATCCCTGTACATGGCTTGTTTGGTGATGGAAGTGAAAACCAAAAAGCGTTAATGTTTGATCCTTGCGAAAATGGTATGTGGTTTAATAATTTTACAACAACTATGGCACTTGAAGATGAAAGAGAAATTGTGCTAGTCTACTCTATTCCAACAACAATGCCTAAAGAATTTATGATTGTAAAAACGCAAAAAATATAATAAAATAATTATAGTACGAGCTTTGCTCGTCTTTAAAATAAACAAGAGTGTTAGTTCTAATTTGCAAGATTATTAGACTAACACTTTTTTGTTGACACCCTCACAAAAAGGGAAGTATAATACAATTACTATAAAATATTATTGTTATCCTGTGGTGAATTTGGATAAATGGAAAATATTAATACGCATATAATAAGGCAATAATAAAACAACAAAAGGAGCTAACATATGGAAGGGATAGCTAACTATAAATGCAGTGCATGTGGGGGGAATATTGCATTCAATCCTACAACGCAAAAACTAGTTTGCGAGCACTGCCAAACTGAATATGCCAACCTTAACGAAGAGAAAAAAACACAAATTTCAAACGATAATTATAATAATTATGATTGTCTTTCTTGTGGGGCGAAATTAGTTGCTGATAAAATGACAATCGCTACAGAATGTGCCTTTTGTGGCTCGAATGTGGTTTTAAGTGATAAATCTAATACATACACTCAACCGGAATATATATTGCCTTTTCTTGTTAATAAAGAAAAAGCAATGGAAATATTTCGTGAATTTTGTAAAAAAGAAAAATTAACGCCCAGAGAAATTACAAAGCAAAGTAAAGTAAGCAGAATGCAAGGCGTGTATGTACCTTCGTGGTTTTTTAGCGCTGATGCAAACAGTAAACTGCAATATGAGTGTTCAACAGACGAAATCAAAGTAATATCCGCAAAAAGAATTGCGAATTTTTATGATGTTATAATGTGTGGATTTGCAAGTTTTAGTAAAATTCCTGTAAATGCAAGCAGTTATGTAAACAGTCGTTTTATTGAATCTATTGAACCGTTTGAAAGCGATAAATTAGCACCGTTTAACAATAAATACATTATGGGATTTTTTGCCGATTATAGCGATATTTCAGCCGATAAATGTTTTAAAACAGCAGAAAATCGTATGATAAATTCTTTATCAGCACAATGTAAAAAAATTATGAAAACTTATGCGAAAATTAAACTTACAAACTCAAATATGGCATATAATAATTATGAAAAAATTAACGTACTTGTACCTGTATGGTTTTTAAATATTCATTATAATAAGAAAAAATATTGCTTTACAATAAATGGGCAAACAGGTAAAATTGCTGGTGTTTTGCCTATGAGTAATATAGCAAATAAAATAATTCATATATTATTATCTGCTGTTATGGTATCAATAGTTACCGGGCTTTCGCTATTAACAGGCCCACTTAGCGCGGCTATAGTTTTTGCTGCAAGTGTATTTTTTTCGGTACAAATTTATCGCAAAAAAAGTTTGGTTGATGATAATGTATATCACTTAAACAATCAAATAAACGCTGATACATATACCCTTTACAATTCAATTAATGTTAGCGAAGAGCAAACAACTTTTATAAGAGAAGAGGATATTATCGAAAAAAATAATTAAAATTAAATTATTCTTTTTCAAAGAATTGTTAATACTAATTTATTCGAGAAAAACGGCAAGAACATAAATTTTGCCCTGCAATTTTATTGACACTTGTACATAAAATATGTAATATATAATATATAAATTAAACCGTTTTTGCAGTGTAGTTGAAAAACAACGATTCAAGGAGTAAGGCATGAAAAAATATGTACGTTTTTTATTTTTGGTAGCAATAATTTTAAGCTTTATGATTTTTTTATCTTGCGCAAGCATACAAGAAAACCCCGACAACTTGCAAGACATTTCCGAAGTAAATGAAAACAGCAGCGCTATAAACAGCACAGATGAAAATGACGAAAATTCTGTACGTGACGGCTTTGTTATTGTGCCCGATTTTACACAGATGCCTTTAAGCGAAGCAGAGGCGCTTGCACAAAGTGTAAATTTAAAGCTTAAAATAGATCACCAACTTTTTTCAATAAGATCAATTGATGAGCCCATAGTGTTCATGCAACTAAACGAGGCCGATTATGCCGTGCCCGAGCAAACCGAAATTTGCATTGCCCTTGAAATAGGTGATCCTAATTCTGCTGTGCAAAACGGCATTGTTGATGATTTTGCAGGCATGGACCCTCAAGAGGCAAGTGATTATTTTTATTTATTTACAGGCCGAGCCCCGTGGGATGAAAATAAAACTTCCTTGCAAGATTATCCAAATTATGAGCAAATCTACA
>CAYJGM010000131.1:0-4758 GCA_964369495.1 uncultured Bacteroides sp.
CAAACGCAGTTGCAACGCCATTATGATAGCGATAAACAGTAATATTTTGCTTTCCGCTCATATCGTATGGAACAATAATTTCAAGCACTTCGCCCGTGTTTGACATAATTTCTTCATCAGTATGACCAGTAGCAGTGGTAGTTGTCGTCTTTCTTACTGTCATATCAATAAATTCTGTTTCATTGTTTCCGTTGGCCGTTGCAACTGCTTTTATAGCAGATACCTCATCGGCAGGAGCATTTTCATCGGTTTTGCTCTCTACTTCCAGCGTCAGCTCTATTTTTTCCCCCGGTTGTGGGCTTTGTGCTTCAGCTGCATTATCAAGCCCACCTACAAGAACCTCCGGTGTGCCTTCTTTTACTTCCACCGTTGAGCTTACTGATTTTGAGGGTAATGCTACATCTAATATTGCGTCACCTGAGCCAACAGTTGCAAGAATAGTTTTTACTTTCTGGTCTGGAGCAGTGCCGCTTGTTATAACAATATTGTATTCGCCTGCAAGGATATCACTAAAGGTGTAATCTCCATCGGCATCTGTTTTAATGGTGGCAATCAGCTGTTTACCTTTATATATTTCTACAGTTGCCCCAGAAGCATTACTGCCGTCTTCGTTTGTAATTTTACCGCTCACTTCATATTTTGGCACGCTATCTGCTACCCACTTAGCGTGCAAAATATAGTTATCTAAAACCTTGCCTTTTGTTTCGCCCCAGTACTTAGTAAACGCTTCATCTATATACCACCCATCAAAGATATATTCTGCTTTTGTTGGCTCGGCCACTGTGATTTCCGCACCGAAAGCACCCTCTTGCTGCGGTGTTTGAGTGCCACCGTTTGCATTAAAGGTAACCTTTAATTTTGTTGTGCTTTTAGTAAATGTGAACTGTACCGCCTCACTGCAAGGGGTGTTGTGGGTTGCTTTGATGCGTATAGATACTGTTTCATCTGAAAATCCTGTCAGTGGAATGCTTGACACATCATTCCATGTTGTACCACCGTCAGTGCTATATTCCATTTTGTTGGTTGCGCCTAAAACCGTACCATCTTTTTTATCTTGCACACTTTCTTGTTTTTGTGTTACCGCAGGCTTATTTGGGCGGGCTGCTGTTGTAAATTCTACGGTAGCGCCGCCATCTTTTTTAATTTCGTAAGTAGTATTTGGCTCAAAAGTTACTGTGGTAGCAAAACTATCGGAAGATCCTTTAATTTTAGCTGTATACCCATCCTTGATAGTTATTATTTCGTTTACATAGTCAATAGTATAACCATCGTCTTCTATGACAATGCCTCCCGATTCATCACCACTACCGCTGTCTGTGCCACCGGTGATTTCGCTGCCGTCTCCTACTGTTACATCTTTATCTTTTGGAAGTGTGATACCATTACCACCTGTGCCACTTGTAGAGTCGCCACCTGAAACATTGCCGTCGGTTGTAACATTTCCTGTTGAGGAAATCCCATCACCGCCTGTTCCGGTGCCACCGCTACCGCCACTTACTTTGCCGGCACCTGTGTTTACACTTGAATTATCTCCGGTTGTTTTAATGCCGTCACCGCCATCGGTTGCGCCTGCACCACCTGATACAGCGCCTTCGCCTGTGGTTACATTTCCACCGGAAGTAATACCATTGCCGCCTGCACCACTGGTAGAGCCGCCACCTGTAACAGAGCCGCTACCCGCAACGGTAATATCTTCGTCAGAGGTGATACCGCTGCCTCCTGTGCCACTATTAGATGCGCCACCCGTTATATTTCCGTTATTAGTAACTGTTGCAGTATTTCCTGTTACTTCTATAGCAGGGCCACCACTACCTGTTGTAGCATCTCCACCCTCAACAGTGCTATCTCCTTCTATTGTAACATTTCCACCTGTAGCAGAAACAGCAGGGCTACCGTTTCCATCACCATCAGCGCCACCGCCTTTAATTGTACCTGTACCACCAATAGTTAAATCTGAATTTGTAGTAATAGCCGGTTTGCCTGTTGGGGCAGTTAGAGTTTCATTTTCATGAACTTTAATTGTAACATCTGAGCCATCGGGTACTTCCAATGTATCAGTTAAAGTAACATTATCTTTGATGACTAATTTTTGCTCGGCTTCGTTCCACATCGCATTAGTTTCATCAAGCCCTGCATCTTTTGCCCATTGCGGCAAACTATCCGCAAAAAAATCAAAATTTTGCGCAGGGCCTGCCGGGGCTTCGTTAGTAGCTTTTACTCGCAACAATACAGTTTCAGATTGCTCATAAATCTCATCTAAAGCTCCATCTGCATTTATAGGCTGCCAAGTCGTTCCACCGTCTAAGCTGTATTCCAAATCGGTTGTAGCGTCTTGAATAACACCACCTGTCTGCCCTAAATCAGGTGCGGGAGGCCGAGCACCGACCTCCACTTCCAGTGGGTCTGAATCTTGCTCACCGCCTGTACCTTTTTTCACAATTGATATTGTTTTACCGATGAAATCATATTCACCTGCAACCGCCAAAGGAATTTGCCCGTTTGCGTCTGCGGTTAGCTCATGTGTTATGCCATCTACCGTAATTTTATAAACTGCATTTGGGTCAAGTTCCGACAGCTGTTCCTTGACATAATCAACGCCGGATCTCACAGCATTTTCACTGCCGGGGCCACCTATGCCAAGTTTAATGGAATATGTCTGTGTTGCACCGGCAGGTATAGTTTTATTTGCCCAGTGCCATGTGGCGCCGGAGTCTGTTTCTGTTAGTGGGCTTTTTGGTGATAAATCAGTAAAGACATTGTCTGAATAGTCGCTCCACACTCCATACCAATACCCACTTACATCATCAACACCGGGGGCATCCTTGAGAAATGCATTGAACTGGGCATATTCGCCAGCGCCGTTTTTATCATCATTATCCTCTGAAACCATCTTAAACCCCGTATCTCCCTCAAAAGAGGTGATAGGGGCGCTATCATCTGACCCTATTTGTATATCATCACCGGAACCTAAAGAAAAGGTGACTTCGCTTGCACTTTCGTTTTTCACGGTGTACTTAATCTCTATTATTTGTCCTTCATTTTGAATGATGAAATCAATAGCAATATTTAGCCCTGTTGAGTCTACAGTATGCCCACCACTATCAGAAGATACGGCATTTACACCACTTTCTGTAGATCCTATCTTTAAATGCGTAGTAAAGCCACCATTTTGGTAAGTTACTTGTTTCCATAACCCATTAAATAAACCGTGAATATCAAAAGTGCTATCTTTATATTTATATGCCATTAATCCATAGCTATCTGTTATATACCCCGTGCCCTCGCCATTATCTACTAAACCACTACCTAACGACATAAGGTTTGGCATTAAGCCATAATCGTCAGGAGCAGGCAATTGACACTCTCCCTCGTGCCCTGCTTCAAGTGTGCAGCCTTTTGTTACTTCACAATTAACATGCGCAGCGGTGTTAACTGCCATCACATCTACAGTGATAACAGACATAAAGCTAAATAGCATCACCACAAAAAGTGCGCTTGATAAAAGCCTTTGCTTTAAGTTACATTTTTTATACATTTTTCATATTCCCCTTTGAAAAGATTATATGCTATGCAGTGTCTACACACTGTATGTTTTAAATTTTTTATGATGATTATGCTTTTTAGTTTGTCGCCCAAAATAAAATGGTCTAAATTTTTAACGTTAAACAGTATATTTTTTGCTATATCTAATTTTAATTAATCCCTTTTATTCTAACAGCCAATGTGCCACAAAAGTGCCACAAAAAAGCCTAAAAATAAACAAATAGTGTGAACACTTGTGTCCACACTATCTAAAGGTTTTTTTGTATATATAAGTTATCTTATTTTAATTATGTTGTGATTTAATATCGCCCAGTGTAAACTCTCCCCAGCTATACTGTGCCATATACTCGCCTGTATAGGAATTGATGGCAGACAGCTTGCCATCTAACCAGTCGTAATAATCGCAAGAAATTTCATTTGGAACAACGCCTATTTTACCCCATTGCCTGAAAAAAATATCGTGTGGAAACGCTTGCAACAAGTCACTGCGGATATTTCTGAAATAAGAGCCTTTTACCTCGTCTTCCCAAAGAATTGCCATAATTTCATTGTTGGTGCAAAGCGCACCTTTGCGGCTTACAAGATAGGCAAACATCTCTTTTGTTTTTTGGTATTGAAACTTAACGGGTACATCGTTTATATATACCTCAAAATGGCCAAATGTTTTAACAGAAACTTTTTGTTTTGCCTTTACCTTTACAGGATACCGCAGTTGCTTTATCTCCTCTGTAATTTTCTCAGCCGTAACGGGTTTTATTAAATAACCACTGGCACGCAGGTCCATTGCATCGCCTTTGTATTCTAAATAGCCTGTGGTGAACACAATATTGATGTTATGGTTTATTATCTTCAGTTGCTTTGCAAGCTCTATGCCGTTTTTGCCGCGCATTTGAATATCCAAAAACGCAATGTCGCATGGATTTTCCTTTACAAATTCCAGCGCCGATGTTGCCCCGTTGAAAGAATGTATTGCTGCACCGGGTTGAGATTGCTTAATTGCTAAAACAAGGCCATCAAGTGCTATTTTTTCATCATCTACTGCGATAATATTCATAGCTCAATCCTCCTTTGGTATCTTTATAATAACGCTCGTGCCGTGCCCAATTCGGCTTTCTATATGCATTGCAGCGCCAATCATAGTGTACAACCTATGCTTTGCATTGTCTATTCCCACATGGCTTTTACCATCGTTTCTCTTTTCGCCCGGCTCAAAAC
>CAYJGM010000132.1:0-4639 GCA_964369495.1 uncultured Bacteroides sp.
TTCGTATTATTCCCTAATGACTAATCAAAATAACGATAATTGATAACATTACGCAAAGCAATATATATGCCATCATGCCGAAATTGGCAAAAATATATTTTTCGTAGTTTTGCGGCAATGGCATTAAAGGCGGGCTTAATTTAATTTTTTTGTTTGATACAACCAAAGCTAAAAACACTATTCCACCGGCAATGCTAGCAAAAATAAACACAGTTAATGCTATTGAAAGTATTTCACTTTCAAGCGAAAGAGTACTAACAACCGTGCCAACAAAATTTATTGCCATATGCAATAAAATCGGATAAATTATTTTGCAAGTTTTTGAATAGACATATGCAAATATCATTCCAAGTGCACATGCGTAAAATATTTGCGCAATATTTGTATGAAAAAGCCCAAATAATACACCGCTGGTTATAATATAAACTTTATCGCCAAGCGGGCCTACTTTGTTAAAAAGCACCTTGCGAAACAGTAATTCTTCACCTATTGGCGCAACTATGCACGAGAAAACAGCTGTCCAAAAAAGGCCGCTTTCCATAAGCATATTTTCAACAGGGTTTTCCATTGGTGCACCTGTAATTAATGTAATTAAGCTTTGTATTGCAATTGTTATAAAATTAAAAAAATATGTTGCGCCATAACTTATAATAAGCACCGACACCACCGACAAAGCATTAAATTTAAGCGGTTGTTTAATGAATTTTTTTGTTGGGAGCAATATGTTCAAAATCAACATAAAAACCGGCACACAAAACGCATATAAAGGCACATAGCTTACAAGCCAATAAAAAACCCCCTCGTTTTCTAGTGACGGAAATAAAAGCAGTACAATTCCCATAAAGCCTATTTGCGCCATATTTGCAAAAATAAGCAAAAGAAAATATGAAATGCCCACACGTGACATTATAGTTTTAAATTTATTTGTATTCATAAATAATACCGTGCTTTCTATGAAATAATAGCTTTATATGCAATTAAATATTAAACTAAAATATTAATAACCGTTATATTATATCACAATTTCGCCTTTATGTATATTTTTATAATAAATTTAAAAATAATTCAAGTTATATCTTTAATTTTATATGTTTTTATGATATCATTTTATATATATACTATTTTTATTATATACTTTTATTTATTATATTAACACTAAGTTTCAAAGGAGATATCCCATGTATAATGTAGATGAAAAACTATTAGCAAAATATGCCGAATTTGCAGTGCGTATTGGTGCAAACCCACAACCCGAACAAACTTTAATAATTCGTGCGCCCATCAGTTGCGCACATTTTGCACGCATGTGTGCAACCGTTGCATACGCTGTTGGCACTAAAGAGGTTGTTATTCATTATAAAGATGAACAGCTAAACCGAATTGTTATGCAATACACCGATGTAGAAACATTGGAAGACGTTAAACCATGGCAACTTCAAAGCATAATGAATTATGTTGAAAGCGATGGCAGCGCTTGCATTTTAAGCATTGTATCAGACGACCCTGAAATTTACAAAGGCATTGATGGCGAAAAAATAAACAGGGCGCAAAAAGCAAGAGATAAAGCTTTTAAACCGTACCACCACTATGTAATGGCGGATAAAATACAGTGGAGTATTGTTGCCGTGCCAAGTGTTGCATGGGCTAAAAAGATTTTTGCGGGTGAAAGTGAAGACGTTGCCATGCAAAAACTTTGGCAAGCAATTTTTGATGTTTGCCGTGTGAATGAGCCGGATATCGTAGCGGCATGGAAAGAGCATTCCGCTAAATTAAAAGCATATAAAAACAAATTAAACGAGTTTGATTTTGCAAGCGTACATCTAAAAAGCGAAAACGGCACAAATTTAACCGTTGGCCTTGCCGATAACGCCGTTTGGGACGGCGGCGCAAGTACAAGCGAAAAAGGTTATGAGTTTATGCCAAATATTCCAACAGAGGAAGTTTTTACAGCACCCCATAAAGATAAAGTAAACGGCATAGTTTATGGCACAAAACCATATGTTTTTAACGGTAATTTAATTGAAGATTTTTGCGTTACTTTTAAAGATGGCGCCGTTGTAGAATACGACGCAAAAAGCGGAAAAGAATATTTAGAACAGTTGCTTAATTCCGATGATGGCGCACGCCGTATTGGTGAAATTGCGCTTGTGCCGGCAACAAGCCCTGTAAACAAAAGCGGCATTTTATTTTACAACACATTGTTTGACGAAAATGCCGCCTGCCACATTGCTTTTGGCGAGGCTTATCCGGGCACTGTTTTGGGCGGAAACAACATGAGCCAAGAACAATTGCTTGAAAAAGGCGCAAACCATAGCTTAATTCACGAAGATGTTATGGTTGGCGCAAACGATATGACTATAACAGGCATAAAAAAAGATGGGCAGGCCATATTGCTCTTTAAAGATGGCGTATGGGCGTTTTAATTTGTTATACGAATTTTTATGAATAGCAAATAATGTTAAAAACACCAATACCGTAATTTATGCCAAAGGAGATGAATAAAATGCAAGATAATACAAATTTCGCAAAAAGCGGCAACAACGAAGGCAAAGCAAATAAAAAGCGCAGATATAAAGGCTATAAAAACAAAGCTAAAAAACACGGTGCGCAAAATTTTAAAAGTCCGAAACAAAACGCAGATAAAACCAATGATATAATTGCCACAAAACCCCAAAGCGAGCAAAAAAACACAAGCGCACCCCAAACTAAAAAAACGCAAGTTAACATGCAAAGCGCAAAAATTGCAGCTAGCGAAAAAGACAACAGCATTAAATTAATTACAAGAAAAGCCCCTTTGCAAAAATATGCAAATTTTGATGAATATATGAAATCCAGAACAGACCCTGATAATTTTTAATATTAAAAAGGTATAGGTTTAGTGCACTTTTAAAAATAAATGAATTTAACGTACAATGCAATTCGTAAATTTAAAAATAAAACAAGCTTTAAAACAAAACTAATATAAGATAAATAAACCTAAAAAACCATAACCCTTTAGCAACATTAGAACAATGTAATCGTGAGCGTATGTCATTCTAACTGTTAGCGAGCGATTGTGATTGTTCTTTGTTGCGGACATTAGACGTAATCGTTTGGGGTTTGGGGCCATCGAAAGGCCCCAACGCTTTTGCTTCTTTTCACGCTGAAAAGAAGGGCGTTTCAATGCAAGCTACTTTTATAATTTATAAGTGCTAAAAAAACTCGCTCATTTTTAATTGAAATTACAATGCACTAAACCTATAAATTAAATATGCAATACAAGGTGTGATAATTATGCCTAAACTTAAATATTTTACATGCTATTTTGCATGCTTGTTTATAGTATTTTTAAGCGTTGTGTTAATTTTTCCCCCAGGGTTTAATTTTAACTTTGAAAATATACAAATGTTGTATAACGCTAGCGGCGAATATGTTATACAACATGAAAACGAGGACAAAATTAACATAAACACTGCCGTTTTACAAGAACTTATGTGCCTTGAGCAAATTGGCGAGGCACGTGCAACAAGCATTATAGCATATCGCACAAAACATGGCAATTTCAAAAGCATTGATGAAATTATAAATGTAGATGGTATATCGGAAAACATCTTTAATAATCTAAAGCAAAATATAACCATAGCAGATAGGTGAACAATATGGAACACGAAAAACATCAATATAGGCGGCTTTTTATTAACCGTGAATTAAGCTGGCTTGAATTTAACAAAAGAGTGTTGAATTTATCGCTTGATGAGGCCGTACCACTTGCAGAAAGAATAAAGTTTTTATCTATTTATTATAGTAATTTAGATGAATTTTTTATGGTTAGGATAGGTTCGCTTTACGATAGAACTTTGTTGCAAGAAAGTGCTCTTGAAACTGAAAACAAAACAAGAATGACACCAAAACAACAAATTGATGCCATTATCCCTACCGTTGAAAATTTGCAATTATTGTTTGATGAAGCCTTTGTTAAACTTACAAAACAATTAGAAATTAACGGTTATAAAAGGGTTGACTTTACAAATTTAGACAAACAAGCAACCACTTTTTGGAAACAATATTTTTTAAATGAGTTATTCCCTATTTTATCGCCGCAGATAATAGACAGACGCCATCCTTTTCCATTTTTACGCAATACCGAAATATATTTAGGTGCAATTTTAAGCCAAAAAAACGAAGAACAAAAAGCTTTTGGAATAATTCCGATAAGTGCTCAATTCGGAAAAATTATTTTCGTTCCAACCAAATTCGGCTGCGAATATGCCTATGTGGAAGATATTATTTTTAATTTTGCTCAACTTGTTTTCGGCAAAAAGTCAATTAAAAATAAATGTGTTTTTAGAGTTACCCGAAACGCCGATATAACAGCCGATGACGCTATGTTCGACCAAGATTTGGATTACAGAGAAATCATGAGCGAACTGTTAAAAAAACGCCGCAAACTTGCCGCTGTTCGTATGCAAGTTAAAAGTGGCATTAATGATGAAATAATTGAGTATTTATGCGAAAAATTACTACTGCCTAAAGAACAAGTTTTTGCACAAACCGCACCTTTAGAACTTTCATCGGGTTTTAAAATTACAACTAAGCTATCGCAAGACGGTAAAAACAGCCTTTTTTATTCACCAAGGCGCCCAATTTTACCAAGTAGCAA
>CAYJGM010000133.1:0-4561 GCA_964369495.1 uncultured Bacteroides sp.
CAATTTGCATAATAAACACGGTTTTGTGTTTTTTTGCAATTTCGTCCTCACGTTGTTTTGGCGTTAAATTCGGGTATAAATCTTCAAGTTCTTGCGTTGTTATAAAAATAACATCGCGTGAAAGCGTTGTTTTTAAGCCGCTGTATTTTTGCTTTGCGTAATCTTGTGTATTGCAAATTGTGTTTACTATATGTTTAACGGTTTGCTTTAATGTGTCAATATTTCGTGTGTTTTCATCAATAACTTTTTCCCAATCCCATTGGTCTACATAAATAGAGTGAAGCGCGTCCATTTCTTCATCGCGCCTGATTGCGTTCATGTCTGTGTAAAGGCCTTGCCCAATTGGAAAACCGTATTTATAAAGCGCCATTCTTTTCCATTTTGCAAGTGAATGAACAATTTGCACCTGCCCGCCTGTGTGTTTAACATCAAAACTAACAGGGCGTTCAATGCCGTTTAAATCGTCGTTAAGGCCTGTTTTTGCCTCAACAAAAAGCGGCGCCGAAACACGTATTAAATTTAAAGCGCCCGATAAATTATCCTCGAAAATTCGCTTAACCCCGCCAATTGCCTTTTGTGTATCATAAACCGATAACACCGATGTGTACGTTTTACCCATACTTTAAACTTCCCCTCTCTGCCTCAAAACAAAAAACAGGCACTGCGGAAACCCCCACAACGCCCTTTCTTTATGGGCAAAGTATAGCATATTATGCCTTGCGTGTCAATGCTTAAAAGGCAAACAAACCTATTTGCAAAAATAGTTAAAATACATTATAATATAAAATGTTGAAATTTGCTGCAAAAACAAAAATTTAAAGTGTTGAAAACGGAGTTTTTTCATGGAAATATTTTTTATAATAATTGCGATAATAATAATTATTCTTTGGGTATTGATTAAACCCGCAAAAATAACAACGGAACATCGCAAACGCTTAGAGGGAACATATTTTGCGCATCGTGGCTTACACACGAAAGACAAAACCATGCCCGAAAACAGCCTTGCCGCATTTAAGGCGGCGGTAGAAAACGGCTATGGCATAGAGTTTGATCTTCAGCTTAGCAAAGACGGGCAAGTTATGGTTTTTCACGATGACGATTTAAAGCGCGTTTGTGGGCGAAACGAAAAATTTTGCGATTTAGATGCAAAGGAACTGGAAAAAATAAATTTGCACGAAACAAACCAAACCATACCTTATTTTAAAGATTTGCTTGAAACGGTAAACGGTAAAATTCCGCTTATGGTAGAATTTAAATTCAGCGGTGAAAGAACCGTTGAAATTTGCCAAAAAACATACGAGCTTTTAAAAGAATACAAAGGCGAGTATTTTATTGAAAGTTTCGACCCACATGTTTTAATTTGGTTTAAAAAAAATGCGCCCGATATTATGCGTGGGCAATTAACCGATGCTATGCGAAGATATGAGGGCATTAGCCTTTATCAAACATTCATAATTAGCCATGTGCTTTTTAATATTTTTGCAAGGCCGCATTTTATAGCACACGGGCTTGGCAAAAAAACTTTTACCACACGCCTTTGCGAGGCAATGGGTGCACTTAAAGTGTGTTGGACAGTTAACGACACGCACGAATTTAAAAAAATAAAGGAAGAATATCATTCGCTGATTTTCGAATATTTTAAACCTTAGCACTATGTTTGGAATTCGAGGCCGTTTTTTATTTAGCCAAAAGTTTTACATCGGCACACTTTTTTGTTGCAGGGCTTTTGGCGGTATAAAATTTTTTAACTTATTTAGCGAAAATTTTGCGCTAAATCGGCAAACAAGCGAACAATAACACAGCATAGTGCATAAATTTTTCTAAAATAGGCGGGGTTAGTATTATTTTAATAGCGGCTAACCGCAAACGGGTAGCACAATAAATAAACAAAAGAAAGAGCGTGAAAACATGGCGCAAAATAAACTTTGGGGCGGCCGCTTTAAACAGGGCGAAGACGCATTAATGGAAAAATTCAACAACAATTTTAACGAAACAAAATGGCTTGTTTTGCCGGATATTGAGGGAAGTATTGCACACGTTGAAATGCAAGCACACGTTAATTTGCTAACACAGCAAGAGGCAAAACAATTAATAGACGGCCTTATTGCGCTAAAGCAAGACATTATAAATGGCACATTGCCATTGCAGGGTGATTACGAAGATGTGCACACATTTGTAGAGAGCATTTTAACACAGCGTTTGGGCGATGTTGGCAAAAAACTGCACACAGCAAGAAGCCGAAACGACCAAGTTAATACCGATATGAAGCTTTTTGTGCGCAGTGAAACACAAAATGTTATAAATTTAGTTTGCGAATTTTTAGATACATTAAAAGATGTTGCGCAAAAACACCCGTGCATTATGCCGGGCTACACGCATTTACAGCGCGCGCAAGTTATAACATTAAAAGCTCATTTAATGGCATATCACGGCATGTTCACACGGGATAAAAACCGCCTTGAAAGCGCGCTTTTAAACATGGATGAATGCCCTTTGGGCTGTGGCGCGCTTGCGGGAACCACGCATTATATTGATAGGCAATTCACCGCGCAAAAGCTTGGCTTTACAAAAACATACGATAGCTTTTTAGACGGCGTAAGCGATAGAGATTATCAACTTGAAGTTATAAGCGCGTTTTCAATTATCATGATGCATTTATCACGCCTTGCCGAAGAGCTTATACTATGGGGTTCAAGCGAGTTTAATTTTATCAGCCTTCACGATGCCTACACAACAGGCTCGTCTATAATGCCGCAAAAGAAAAATTTTGATGGCGCAGAGCTTATTCGTGGAAAAACAGGCAGGGTTTACGGCGCATTGCAAGGCATGCTAGTGTTATTAAAAGGCTTGCCTTTAGCTTATAATAAAGACATGCAAGAGGATAAAGAGCTTTTTTACGATGCGCTTTGCACCGTTAAATTGTGTTTACCTATAGCCGAACGTATGCTTGCCACGATGAAAGTAAATGAAAGCGCAATGAAACAAAGCGTGAAAACCGGCTTTTTAAACGCAACCGAAGTTGCGGATTACCTTGTTTCAAACGGTGTACCTTTCAGAGATGCACACAGCATAGTTGGCAAAATTGTTTTGTGCTGTGAAGAGCGAAATTGTGCAATAGAAGATTTACCGCTGGATGTTTTAAGGCAATTTTCGCCTGTAATTAATGAAGATTTATACAGTTTTATAGATTACGATGCAATTTTGCAAAAAGGCATAAAAAAAGAAATGCTTTAAATTTAACTTTAAGCTAAATTGTAAAGCTTCAAAATGGGTTTTGCCAATAATTTAGTAGCAATACGTAAAGATATTGTAATAATAGGAGACATAAAATGAAATATAATTTTGATGAATATATAGAGCGCCGTGGCACATACAGCATTAAGTGGGACGGGGGCGATTTGCTTAAACAAGCAGGGCTTGCGCCTAATTTTAACAGCGAAACCATACCTGTTTTTACCGCCGACATGGATTTTGCATGCCCGCCGCCCATTGTTGAGGCTTTACACAAAACCGTAGACAACCGCATTTTTGGCTACACCAGCGAAAGCTGCTTGCCTCATTATGCAAATGCGGTGAAACATTGGTTTAAAAGCCGTTTTAATTGGCAATTTAACAGCGAGGATATTTTATATGTAAACGGAACGGTTGAGGCGGTTAAAATTGCCATTGAGGCATATAGCAAAAAAGGCGAGGGCGTTATTATAACACGCCCGATATATGGGCCGTTTACCTCTTGCATAGAATTTTTGCAACGCAAAGTGGTAAACAGCCAATTAAATTGTGAAAACGGCTATTATACAATGAATTTTGAAGACATTGAGCAAAAGGCAAAACAGCCTGAAAATAAAATGTTTATTTTGTGCTCGCCGCATAACCCAACAGGGCGTGTTTGGAAAAAAGAAGAGCTTATAAGGCTTTCGGATATTTGCAAGGCGAATGGGGTTTTGCTTGTAAGCGATGAAGTTCATTGCGATTTAATAAGAAAAGAACATACACATTATCCGCTTTTAAATATTAGCGAGCACAGCGATAATATTGTAATGCTAACCGCAATAAATAAAACATTTAACACAGCCGGATTAAAATGCACAAACGCAATTATAACCGATGAAAAATTAAGGCAAACATATGCAAAAACACTGAACATGGTAATGCCGGGCCCGTTTGGAATTGCCGCAGTGCAAGCCGGATACAACGAATGTGAAGAATGGGTAAACCAGCTTAACGAATACCTTGATGCAAATATTGATTTTGCGCTTGATTTTATCGCAAAAAACATGCCGAATGTAAAGGCATACCGCCCAGAGGGAACCTATGTTTTATGGATGGATATGCGCGAATTGAATTTGAGCGATGAAGAAATTTTCGAGCGCATTTACAATAAGGCAAATGTAATTTTAGAGCCCGGAGTAATGTTCGACCCCGAAAACGGCATGGGTTTTCAGCGCATATGCCTTTCATCGCCACGTGCGCTTTTAAAGCAAGCATTCGAGCGAATAAAACATCATTTATATTAGCCGTAGGCTAATATAAATTGGCATGTGCATGGCACGCCGATTAA
>CAYJGM010000134.1:0-4514 GCA_964369495.1 uncultured Bacteroides sp.
CAACTTTACGTATGGGATATTTAACAGATGAAGTTATGCAAAGTTTTTGGGGCGATGCATATTCACAAAATAAAGCACGCCTTGAAAACATTGTAGACAGCCTTGATTACAAAATTTTAACTTATGAAAATTTGCCGGCAGCTACATGTTACCACGCAATAAATACAGGCTATACCCAAAGCGCAGGCGAAGTTTGGGGGCAAGATATCCCATATTTAATAAGTGTGGAATCGCCGTATGACATAACAAATGAAGAATATTTATCTGAAATGTCGTTTTCAACAGAAGAAATGATTTTTGCGCTTAGAAGCATGGGTGTTGAGCCTATCGGTGCGCCATCTGAATGGTTTTATAATTTTCAAGTAAACGAACAAGGCTATACAACTAGCGTTACAGTAAATGAAAAAGTTTTAGATGCGCAAGAGTTTCGAAACATTTTAGGTTTGCGAAGCACCGCATTTGAAATTAGTTTGTCTGAAACTAATAAATTTATAATAACAACAAGAGGTTATGGGCACGGTGTGGGGTTAAGCCAATACGGTGCAAACTCTATGGCGCTTGCGGGTAAAACGCACGAGGAAATATTAATGCATTATTACCCCAAAACAAATTTCAGTTATGCGATATAATGCACAATTTAATGCCTCATAAAATCTCTGTGTTGCACTTGTGGTTGATAACCGAGCGCTTTTGAAAACTCGCAAAGTTTAATTGCAAATGTAACAGAGCGATGTTTGCCTCCGGTGCAACCAATTGCAATTATCAGCTGGCTTTTGCCCTCTTTAACATAAAGCGGCAGCGAATATTGCAATAAATCTTGCATGCGAGATAAAAGCCCTTTTGCCTCATCAAAACTCATAACATAATCGGAAACTTCGTTATCTAAACCTGTTTTATTTTTAAGTTCTTGAATATAAAAGGGGTTTGGCAAACAGCGCACATCAAAAACAATATCTGCCTCTTGAGGTTGGCCATATTTAAAGCCGAATGATATAAAATTAAGCACCATATTTTCATTTGTATTTTTAACAAAAAGCGAAGTAACCCTGTCTTTTAGCTGCATTGTTGAAAAAAGTGATGTATCTATTTTATAATCTGCAACTTGAAAAAACGGGTTTAAAATATCACGTTCTTGCACAAGTGCTTGCTCGGTTGAAATATTTGATAATATGCTAATGGGATGCCTTCTTCTGGTTTCTTTATATCTGCGCTCTAAAACATGGTTTTGTGCATCTAAAAATAAAACTTTATAGTTTATATTGCGCTCGTTTAATTGTAAAAGCGTTTTGTCAATATCTTCTTTTTTTCTTGCTCCTCTTATATCAAGTACTATAGCAAGTTTTTCAATCGGATTTTCACTTTGTTCGGAAAAATCCATAAGTTTTGCAAGCAAATTAGAGGGTATATTGTCGATACAAAAAAAGCCTATGTCTTCAAGTGCATTTACCGCAACAGATTTTCCGGCACCTGAAAGGCCTGTAACAATTAATATATTCATATTCTCTCCTTTTAGCTTTATATTACAACTCTTATTTCTTTTTCAAGTGTAAAACCTGTTTTTTGCTTTACAATTTCACATACTTTATCGGCTAAATTTAGAACATCGTTACAAGTTGCACCGCCTAAATTAACTATAAAACCGCAATGTTTTTCACTTATTGCCGCACCGCCTATTGCAAAACCACGAAGGCCACATTCATCTATCAAAGCGCCTGCATATGCACCAATTGGGCGTTTAAACGCACTTCCCGCACTGGGTAAATCAAGCGGTTGTTTTTCTTTTCTGCTTTTAATAAACTCATTCATTTTGGTTTCAATTTCTTTTTCATTGCCATCATTTAAACAAAATTGTGCTTTTAAAATACACCATTTATTTTTTTCAAAAACACTAGTTCTGTAACCAAGTTCTAATTGCTGTGCCGGCATAGTAATAATATTAAAATTATCATCTATAAATGTGGTATTAATCAACACATCTTTAATTTCGCCGCCATATGCGCCGGCATTCATATAAATTGCACCGCCAACATTACCGGGTATACCATATGCAAATTCAACGCCTTGCAATTTATTTAATTTTGCGGTTTTACTAAGCGTACTTAAAGATACACCTGCAAATGCTGTAATTATATTACCGCTTACATTTATTTTGTTAAATGCATCTCCAATATGAATAATAACACCATTATAGCCATTATCTGAAAATAAAACATTTGTTCCTTTGCCTAGAAAATAATATTTAATGTTTTCACTTTTACATAATTGCAAAATAAATATTATTTCATCATCATTTTTAGGCACGGTAAAAACATTTGCTTTACCGCCTATTTTAAATGAAGTGTACTTTGCTAAATTTTCATTAAGTTTATAATTAATATTATTTTCTTTTAATTTTAATATAATATTGCTTAAATCATCCATAAAAATCTCCATTCTGTGCAAAGCACAAATAATTTTTATAATCTCCGCGCACAATGGAGACTTTTTAGCATATACCATTTATTTCGGTACGCCTTAATTATAATAATTAAAGTGATTTTTCACGCTAAGTACATTGTAAAATAACATTAAAATAATATTATTTTAATTGTTCAATGAAAATTCTTTTTGCATATTATATGCAATTTTTTTATTGCGTATTTTTAATTCGTTTACTAAATTTTGTATGCTTGAGTTTATTATAAGCTCTTTTGGGAAATTTAAATCTTCTAACATCTTTATAACATTACCGTAATCGCAAAGTTTATAAATTGAGTGAGCATCTGTATTTACGGCAATTTTAGTATTGTTTTTTTTGCATGCTTTTGCCAATTCATATAAGTTTTCTTCGTTTCCGGGCCTTACAATTGCAGAACCTACATTCATTTCAACAACAGTATTTGTTTTTTTAAATTCTTTTGTAACTAAATCGTAGTCGTATTTATATTTTTCACCTTCAGAATGCCCTGCCATATCAATATAAGGGTTATTTGCTATATTAATCCACGCCTGTGTGGCCTCAGCCATGGTAAAACTTTTTTTAACTACTTCGCCATGAATTGACGCAATTACCCAATCGAAATTAAAATCGTCCAATTGCTCATTTGTAAAATCAACTGTTCCGTATACATCCATAACGTTTAATTCTACACCTTTTAACACCCACAAGTCATCAAGTTTATCGTGTAGCCTAACAAGGTTGTAAAAATGCCAAAGATGTGCACTATCTGCCATTTCCGGTGAATGATTTGTAATTGCAATTGCAAAAAGCCCCATGTTTTTCGCTTTTGCAATCATCTCTGTAATAGTATTAAATGCATGATTAGAAACATTTGTGTGCGTATGTAAATCTGCTATAATATTTATCATTACATGCCTTTCTGTTTTTTATTCATCGAAATCATAGCCCAATTTCTCCATAAGTTCTTTTGCGGCATTGTAGCCCATTTTCTTTTGGCGGTTGTTAATTGCAGCAGCTTCTAAGATAACAGCTAAGTTCCTTCCCGGCATAACGGGAATAACCGTGCTTGTTAAATCAATTCCAAGCATATTCGTTGTATCACTTTCTAGGCCTGTTCTGTTATAATTTTTTGTTTTATCCCATGGCTCTAAATGTACAATTAAATCAATTTTTTCGCTTACCTTTACAGCACCACTGCCAAAAACACGTGCTACATTAATTATGCCAACACCGCGAAGCTCAATAAAATGGCGGATATTTTCAGGGGCGCTTCCAACAATTGTTCTATTGGAAACACGCCTTAATTCAACGGCATCATCAGCAATTAATCGATGCCCGCGCTTAACAAGTTCAACTGCGGTTTCACTTTTTCCTACACCGCTGTCGCCCATAATTAAAATGCCCTCGCCGTAAACTTCAACCAAAACGCCATGCCTTGTAATGCGCTGTGCTAATTCAACGCTTAAAAAAGAAATAATATTACTCATAACCACCGAAGTATTTTCAGCAGTTCTTAAAATTGCAACTCCATGTTTTTGTGCAACTTCCAACATTTCGTCTTGTATTGGTAAATCGCGTGAAATAATAATTGCAGGCGGTTTTTCAGAAATTAATTTTTTCATGTGTTTTAAGCGTTTTGCGCTTGGTAATGTTTTTAAATATCCCATTTCGGCATTGCCTAATATTTGTAGGCGTGTTGCATCAAAAAATTGGTCGTATCCTGCCAAAAGCAGGCCCGGCCTGTTTAAATCCGCAGTTGAAATTTTAATTTTTTCAAAATCTTCCGGTTTATATAAAATTTCAAATGGCATTTGCTTTAATAGTTTTTCAAGTGTTATGCTAAAATTACTCATATTAATCTCCATTCTGTGCGTAGCACAAATAGTTTTGTAAAATCTCCATACAGAATGGAGATTAATTGGCATGTGCGTAGCACCGCCATTTTTAATAATTGATAGCGTGATTTTTCACGCTATACTCCATTCTGTGCGTAGCACAAATAGTTTTGTAAAATTCCCATACAGAATGGAGATTAATTGGCATGTGCGTAGCACCGCCATTTTAATAATTGATA
>CAYJGM010000135.1:0-4452 GCA_964369495.1 uncultured Bacteroides sp.
GCATATTTTTTATAATCTAAAGTATACATGTTTTTATAAGCGCATTAACGGCGCTGTCCTCCGCTTTTATTGTTATCGCAAATTAGGTGATGCCAAAATTCAAGTTTACAAAACAGCGACAAAGCTTTTTTGTAATCGCTAAGTAAACTAGCCCTATTGTGGGTTATGGCACCTTATAAATTGGCCGTCATCAACCATTGTTTCTTTTGGCATTTCTTTATGGCAAATATCTTTTGCATAAAGGCATCTGTTTTTAAAAGGGCAACCTGTGCTTTGGGGTGTCCACATAGAAATTTCTGTCTCTTCGCTTGATTTTACAGGCAGTTTAACTTCTTCTGTTCGCTCCGGGTCCGGTGCGGCGGCAACTAAAAGCTGTGTATATGGATGTTTTGGGTTAATAATAACTTTGTTTACATCGCCGTGCTCTACAATATGCCCTGCATATAAAACAATAATTCTATCGGCAAAATATCTTGCCGTAGCAATATCGTGTGTTATGTAAATGAAAGATTTGCCATGCTCGCTTTTAAGCTTATTCATTAAGTTTAATACACCTAAACGTATTGAAACATCAAGCATTGAAGTGGGCTCGTCTGCAAAAATAACCTCTGCGCCTGCGGCCAAAACCCTTGCAATATAAGCCCTTTGTTTTTGCCCACCGCTAAGTTGATGTGGATATTTTTTGCCTTGTTCATCGGGTGGCACAAGGCCAACAAGTTCAAGCGCACTATCCATTAAATATTTTTCAGATTTCGCATTGCTTTTGTGATAAAGCTTTACAGGCCTCTCTAAGTGGTAATATATGCTGTGCAATGGATTAAGCGCGCTAAAAGGGTCTTGGAAAATCATCTGTGCCTTTTGGCGATAATTTTTTAATTTTTCGCCTTTTAACGCATGAACATCTTCGTTTTCAAAGCTCATTTTTCCGCTTGAGGGCTTATGAAAACGCATGGCAATTCTGCAAATTGTAGATTTACCGCAACCGCTCTCACCAACAACTGCAAGTGATTCGCCCTTGTGCAAATCAAAGCTTACATCATTAAGCGCACGTAATTTATTAGTTTTTGAAAACAAACCTTTTCCGCTCACATCAAAGTCCATAGTCAAATTTTCAACTTTAAAAACCACATCTTTATTATTAGCCATTTTGCACCTCACTTTCAGCTATTACCAAAGGGTTATGACAGTAATAAAAATTGCCGTCACTTTCTGTTTTCACAGGCTCTCTTTGATCGCATATTTCGCATTTGTTAAAGCATCTTGCCTCAAAACGGCAGCCGTCGGGTATGTTTTTAAGGTCTAAGGGCGAGCCCTCAATGCCTTCCATGTACTCAATTTCACCTTTTAATGAGGGGAAAGAGTTTTTAAGCCCATAAGTGTAAGGATGGCTTGGGCTATGCAGTATTTTGCTTGTATTTGCCTTTTCCACAATTTTACCTGCATACATAATTGCAACATTGTCGCAAAACTCCATCATTAAGCTTATGTCGTGCGTAATAAATAAAATTGAAAATCCGAATTTTGCTTTAAGTTCGTAAATTCTTTTTAAAATATCACGTTGTACAACTGTATCAAGCGCTGTTGTGGGCTCGTCTAAAATAAGCAGTTTTGGGTTTAGTGCAAGCGCCATAGCAATAACGGCACGCTGGCGCATACCGCCCGAAAATTGGTGCGGATAATCTTTCAGGCGCTCTTTAGGTATGCCCACAAGCGCTAAAAGTTCCTCGGCTTTTTCACGGCTTTGCGCCTTATTTTTTGTAATGCCGTGGTATTTATATATTTCGTAAAATTGTGTTTCCATTGTTGCAACGGGGTTTAAGCAGTTCATTGCACTTTGAAACACCATAGCAGTGTCTTTCCAGCGGAAATCTTGCAATTTTTTGTCGTTGTATTTTAAAATATCTTCGCCGTTAAACATAATTTCACCGCTTGAAATTATTGCCGGTGGCCTATGCAAGCGCATTAAAGAGTATGCTATTGTGCTTTTTCCACATCCGCTTTCGCCTGCAAGCCCAAGGCTTTGGCCCTCATTTATTTTAAAGCTAACATCGTCAACAGCCCTAACATAAGAGCCATCGCCTGTAATGTAATCTACGCAAAGATTTTTAACTTCTATTACAGTTTTCATCTTTTTATATTCACTCCTTTTGCAGATTTATCTGCTTATAAATTGCAAAATGCAAAGTTACTTTGCTACTCTTTTAAGCTCGGCTTTTCTTGCTTTATAATAGCTTTTCATTATTCTTTGCGCTTTTAATTTTGGGTTAGAAATTTCATCTATTGCAAAATTTATAAGCGTTAAACCCATGCCTATCATTACAAGTATCGCAATAGCGCCCGAAACTTCAAAAAAGTATCCGCTACGGAATGCACCCGAATTTTGTGCGTTAAACAATATTGTGCCAAGGGTTACAGAATTAGGGTTACCAAAGCCTATAAATTCAAGCGTTGCATGTGCCATTATTGAATAAATAAGTGTGCCAACAAATGCACTTGAAATAATTGATAGCATATTTGGCATTATTTCAAAAAATAGTATTCTGAATTTGCCCTCGCCTAAAGTTTCGGCACTGCGCACAAAATCCCTGTTTCTAATACTCATTGTTTGAGCCCTTAAAACACGAGAGTTCCATGGCCAAGAAGTTAAACCGATGATTATGCTTATTAATAGTGGCGAAACGCCGCCCATCATTGAGGCAATTAATAAAAGCAATACTATTGTGGGTATAACCATCATTATATTAGTAACGGTGCTAACAACGCTATCGTATATGCCGCCTATGTATCCGGCGCTTATACCAACTATCATGCCAAGCAATGTTGTTATGCTTGCGGCTAATAGCCCTACAAGTATCGATTGCCTACCCCCATAAAGCGACTGTGCGAAAACATCTCGTCCAAGGCTTGTTGTTCCTAAGATATGCTCTGCCGAGGGTGCTTCGTGATACATGCCCTCGAACCTAAACATAGGGTCGTATGTGGTGAAAAGCGGTGCAAACATTGTTGCTACAATCACAATGGTAATAAGCGATATGCCCAGTGTGAATTTCGGGCTGTTTTTCAAAAAATTTATAACACTTTTTAATTTGCTGTTATTTTTTTGCATTAATATTCATTCCTTTCTCATCTACTTGCCAGACTGACGCCTTGTGCGTGGATCTAAGAATAAAATAGCAATGTCTGCAAGTAAATTTGCAGAAAGCATAAGTATTGTTGTCATAAGAAGTATGCCCTGCATTAAAGGATAATCGCGTGCACCAATTGCCGAAACCATTACTTGACCAAGGCCGGGATAATTAAATATTTGCTCGATGATTATAGAGCCGCCGAGCAAAAAACCAACTTGCATTGCAAGGCTTGTTATAACAGGCAAAAGCGAGTTTCTTGCCGCATAAGATAACATTATTTTTTTATCGGGCAAACCTTTTGCAATACCCATAGTAATGTAATCATCGCCTAATTGATTAATCATATTTGCACGCATACCCATTATTCCGCCAAGGCCGGATATTACAATAGCTGTTACGGGAACAAACGCATGATGCAAAACATCAAGTATATAATCAAGTGGCGTTTCGGGTATAAAAAGTGGCGTTACAGCATAGCCTAAAGGGAAATATCCTGTATAACAAAGTGCAAATAAAAGCACAATAGCTGTTACTACACTTGGTACATTTGCCAAAAACTGCCCGCCAACGGTAAGTGCTGTATCTATTGCCGAGCCACGGCGCCAAGCAACAAAAATGCCAAGTAAATTATTAACCACAAAGCCCACAATAAGCGCAATTCCCATTAACAAAACTGTCCACTGCAAGCCCCTTGTTACGGCCTCGGTTACTGTTTGAGGAAAATAATAAAACGAAATTCCCCAATCACCAGAGAGTATGCTGCCAATATATTTAAAGTAGCTAATAATTAACGGCTCACTTGAATTAAAGCCAAACATTTCTTCTATTGCAGTTATGGTAGCAGGGTCTATCCTACCCCCACCCTGTGCCAATTCCGAAAGATACATTTGAACAGGATCTCCCGGCATCATTCTCGGCAAGAAAAAATTAAGTGTTACCGCACCGAAAAATGCAGTTATATAGAAACCTAACCTTTTCAAAATATATTTCATAACTATATTTCCTTTCAGGCTGTGTATTTGATGATTCTTTGCATATTCTTTAATAAACGGTGTTGCTTTCAAATTCACCTTTACAAAAAGCGTTGGTAAATTTTTTATTTGGCAACAATTTCTAAACCCTCCACCCCATAAAATATTGCTTGGAGTAGAGGGCATTAATAATATATGTTATTAAACTACCGGTTCAAGTTCAAGTAACCTTAATATTTTTGAATCGTGCATTGTAATTGCCGGGTATCCTGTTTCAGTAGATGTTGACCAACCTGTAAACCTTGCGTCGCTGTAAACAAACCAGTTTCCGTTGTAAAGAACAGGAATGTTTA
>CAYJGM010000136.1:0-4274 GCA_964369495.1 uncultured Bacteroides sp.
TTTGAGCCTGTACAGGCACTTATGGCGCGTTACATAGTAGTAATCGTTTGGGGTCTGGGGCCATCGAAAGGCCCCAGCGGTTTTGCTACTTTTCACGCTGAAAAGTAGGGCGTTTCAATGAAACCAACCTTAAAAATTAACAAGCACTGATAAAAACGAATTGCTTACTTTGCCTTAAACAGCAAGTTACTTTTCACGCTGAAAAGTAGGGCGATACAAATGCATACAACCTTAAAAATTAACAAGCACGGATAAAAACAAATTGCTTGCTTTGTTAAAACAAAAAGTCAACTTTTTCACACCAAAAAGCAGGGCATTTCAACGAAAACAACCTCAAAAATTAACAACCGCCTAAAAAAATTCTTTATTTCACTCAAAACAATAACAAAACCTATAAAATTATATAAAACCGATAGAATGGAGATTAATGTGCAAATTAATGAACTTTTGATAAACGAGGGCGACAGCGTTATAAACGCCATGAAAAAATTAGATGAAACAGGCCGCACAATTTTATTTGTTGCGCCAAATTTAATTTTAAAGGCGGTTGTTACCGATGCCGATATACGCCGTTTTATTTTAAAGGGCGGCAATTTAAACGAGCCTGTTAGCAAAATGGCAAACTATAACGCAAAAAGCCTTAAATTGCACCAGCGAAGCGAGGCAAAACAATTTTTGCTTGAAAATGCTATTTCCGCCGTTCCGCTTTTGGATAACACCGGCAAAATAGCCGACATTATTTTTGCCGGCGGCCTTGATATAGACATTGCAAAAAAAGCAAATTGCCCTGTTGTAATAATGGCAGGCGGGCTTGGCACAAGGCTTTACCCATACACAAAAATATTGCCAAAACCGCTTATTCCAATAGGCGAATTGCCAATTGTAGAACATATTATAGATCGGTTTTCAAATATGGGTTGCGGCAATTATTTTATGGTTGTAAACTACAAAAAAAACATGATAAAAAGTTATTTTAACGATTTGCAAAAAGATTATACTTTAGAATATATAGACGAAGACACACCGCTTGGCACAGGCGGCGGGCTTTCGCTTTTAAAGGGTAAAATAAACGAAACATTCTTTTTTACAAATTGCGATATTTTAATTGATGCCGATTATGGCGACATTTATAAGCACCATAAAGAAAAAAACAATATTATAACAATGGTTTGCGCCGTTAAAAATTTTACAATTCCCTATGGGGTTATACAGCTAAAAGAAAACGGCGAAATTGATAATATCAAAGAGAAACCCGAGATGAATTTTTTAACAAACACAGGCCTTTATGTTGTAGAGCCTTGCGTTATAAACGAGCTTGAAAGCGATGTCAATATTGGTTTTCCCGATGTTATGGAAAAATACAGACAAAACGGGCAAAATGTTGGCGTTTACCCTGTAAGCGAGCAAAGCTGGATGGATATGGGCCAGCTTGAAGAGATGGAAAAAATGCGAAGACGCCTTGAAAAAGCAAATTTATAATTAAATAAAAACATACCCAAAATTAAAAAGAAACAACAGCGTGAAAATTGCGCTAAATTTTATTAATATGGCGTTGCTTGGCACATGCCGAATAATCTGCGCTGTGTATGCAGATTATTTAAAGCTATATGTGCTTTGCACAGAACGGAGAAAAATATGCCAATTTGTATAATTGCCGAGGCGGGCGTAAACCATAACGGAAGCTTGCAAACGGCAAAGGAAATGGCACTTTGTGCCAAAAACGCAGGCGCAGACATTGTTAAATTCCAAACCGCTGTGCCCGAACTTGTAATAAGCAAGTTTGCGCAAAAGGCCGAATACCAAAAACAAAACACAAACAATGCCGAAAGCCAACTTGAAATGGTGCGCAAAATACATTTCGGTTTTGAAGAGCACAGGCAACTTCAGGCCTATTGCAATGAAATAGGTATAGCTTACCTTTCAACGCCTTTCGATGATTTAAGCATAGACTTTTTAAGCGAGCTTAATTTATCGGTGTTTAAAATACCCTCGGGCGAAATAACAAATTTGCCATACCTTGAAAAAATAGCAAGGCTTAAAAAACCTGTTATTTTATCCACAGGCATGAGCAATTTAAGCGAAATTGAAGACGCAATAAGCGTGCTTGAAGAGGGCGGCGCAAGCGATATTACATTGCTTCACTGTAACACGCAATACCCAACGCCCATGCAAGATGCAAACTTGCTTGCCATGCAAGATTTAAAAGAGGTTTTTGGTTTGCCCGTCGGTTTTTCTGATCACACCTTAGGCATAGAAGCACCCATTGCCGCCGCCGCGCTTGGCGCATGCATAATTGAAAAGCATTTTACCCTAGATAAAAACGCCCAAGGCCCCGACCATAAAGCAAGCTTAGAGCCAAACGAGCTTAAAGCCATGATAGATGCCGTGCGCAACATTGAAAAAGCGCTTGGCAGCGGCAAAAAATGTGTTACCGAAAGCGAAAAAGCAAACAAGGCAATTGCAAGAAAAAGCATTGTTGCAAAAACACATATAAAAAAAGGCGAAACATTTACAAAGGAAAATTTAACCGTTAAGCGCCCGGGCACAGGCATAAGCCCCATGAAATTTTACGAGGTTTTAGGCAAAACGGCAAGTAAAAATTTTGAAGAAGACGAATGTATAATTTTTTAGATTTTGTGGCAATAATTTTAAAGCTTATATACAACAACACAAGAAAACTTGTGTTAATATAGATATTCTAAAATAAAAAGGAGCGTGGTAGTTATGAAAACAGCATTAATTATGTGGAGGGTGACTATACTTTAACCCTCTTGCAATGGAGGATTAAAAATGAAAGACATATTAATATCAGATTTTACAAATGACTATTTTAAAAAGGCGTTCAAACTTTATTTTAATGAATTAGATGTTAAAGTTAAAAATTGGGATAAACTGTTCCAAGAAATAAATAGTGATAAGGACAATTTAGCGTATATTCGATTAACAGAGGAATGTGAAATAGTAGGCTTTATTCAGTTTCAATGCACAGAATTTTCAAATTGGTTTTTCACGTATCCAATAGGATTTATAAGAGAATTTTGGGTATCCGATGAGTATCGAGGAAATGGGCATGGAAAGGAACTGCTTTTTTTAGCCGAAAATTATTTTAGAGAGAAAAATATATTAAAATGCATTCTAACAAGCGATACTGCATCTGATTTTTTTGAAAGGCATGAATATATCTACGATACAACCATTGTTGCCAAGAATAAAGACGATGTGTTTGTTAAAACGCTTGAATAGAAACTTTAAAACTTATAAATTTCATATATAAAAAATTGACACTTCATTAAGAATGAAGTGTCAATTTTTTTCATGTGGGTATCGCTTTATGGCATAGCCACAGCAAATATTAAATTTTGTTAAACTGCATTATCTAAGCGCCGCTTGTGCCGCTGCAAGGCGTGCAATTGGCACACGGAAAGGTGAACAGCTTACATAATCAAGGCCAAGTTTGTGGCAGAATTCAACGCTGGAAGGATCGCCGCCGTGTTCGCCGCAAATGCCTATGTGTAAATTGCTGTTTGCGCCTTTGCCAAGCTTAACGCTGGTTTGCATTAATTGACCAACGCCTGTTTGGTCAATGCGAACAAACGGATCGTTCTCGTACACTTTGTTTGCATAGTATGCATCAAGGAATTTGCCTGCGTCGTCACGGCTAAAGCCAAATGTCATCTGTGTTAAATCGTTTGTGCCAAAGCAGAAGAAATCTGCCTCTTTTGCGATGTCGTCAGATGTAAGCGCCGCACGTGGAATTTCTATCATTGTGCCTACTTCGTATTTTAAATCGCTGTTTGCGTTCGCAATTTCTTCTTCGGCAACCGCAACAACAAAATCTTTAACAAATTTTAGCTCTTTAACATCGCCGATAAGCGGTATCATAATTTCGGGCACTAAATTCCATGTTGGGTTAGCCTTTTTAACGTTGATAGCCGCGCGTATAACTGCCCTTGCTTGCATTTTTGCAATTTCAGGGTATGTTACTGTTAAACGGCAACCGCGGTGGCCCATCATTGGGTTAAATTCGTGAAGTGAAACGATGATATCTTTAATGTCTTGCACGGTTTTGCCTTGTGAATCTGCAAGGGCTTTAATGTCTGCCTCGTCTGTTGGCAAGAACTCGTGAAGGGGTGGGTCTAAAAAGCGAATGCAAACAGGTTTGCCCTCAAGCGCAATATAAAGTTGCTCGAAATCGCTTTGCTGAATTGGAAGAATTTTATCAAGCGCTGTTTCACGCTCTTCAACTGTGTCTGCACAAATCATTTCACGGAAAG
>CAYJGM010000137.1:0-4263 GCA_964369495.1 uncultured Bacteroides sp.
GCAATGCTTTTTACTTCGCTCATTGTGCACCCTCCAATCTTGCAAGCTCTGCTTTCAATTCTGCTATAGCTTGTTCACGCTCGCTTGCATTTGGCGCTTTACCGTGCCATTCTGCATCGTTTTCCATAAAGCTGACGCCTTTGCCTTTTGTTGTTTTCATCAAAATTGCAGTAGGCTTGCCTTTTGTTTGTTTTGCTTTTGCAAATGCAGTTTCAAGCTCGTCAAAATCATGCCCATTTGCTGTTATAACTTCAAACCCAAATGCCATCATTTTTTCATCAACAGGGCTTGTATTCATAACATCTTTCGTTGCACCATCAATTTGCAGGCCGTTTAAATCCACAATCACGCACAAATTATCCAAATTATAATGTGCGGCAAACATAAATGCTTCCCAGCATTCGCCCTCGGCAATTTCGCCATCGCCTAAAAGTGTGTAAACACGGCAAGTTTTACCCATGTATTTTGCGGCTTTTGCCATGCCTGCGGCAACGCTTATCCCCTGCCCTAAACTACCTGTGCTCATATCAACACCCGGCACTGTGTTCATATTTGGGTGGCCTTGTAAATAGCTATCTATATGGCGGAAAGTAGGCAAATCTTCCACAGGAAAAAAACCTCTGTTCGCAAGCGTTGAATAAAGCCCCGGTGATGTATGCCCTTTGCTTAAAACGAACCTATCCCTGTTTTCGTCTTTTGGGTTTTGCGGGTTTACATTTAACTCTTTTTTGTAAAGATACGTGTAAACATCTGCCGATGAAAGGCTACCGCCCGGGTGGCCAGCTTTTGCGCCAAATGTGCTTTCAATTACGCCCATTCGCACACGTGTTGCAAATTTTTGTAATAACAAGTTTTCTTGTTGTGTCATTTTAAAGCCTCCTGAAATTAAATATATCTTTTATATTATACCATTAAAAAATATAATATGAAAGTATAAAAAACAACAAATTTAGCAAGTAATTGTATAAAAACTTAGTTATTAAATTACGAATTAGTAATTTAAAACCTTATTACAGTTTTCGACAGTTTTTTTTTAACCAATGTATTATAATAACACATATTATATAAATATTGCATATTATCACACTGTAATTCATAGATTTAATTTAATAAATCATTAAACCAAACTATTTTGAAAAAATTATGCAATAATAAATAAATAAAATTGTAATGCTTATTGTATCGCAAGTAATGATAACACATTAACTAGTTAAATATTATCGATATAACATAAACTTTATTATTACATTGCAATATTAATTTTAAAAACGGGAACGTGATTATGTTGTTAAGCTTTAAACATATTGTGCAAAATGAATACGGCTTTCATGCAAGGCCAATTGGAAAATTAGTAAAATTAATTCGAGATATTCCATGCGATATTACAGTTAGTACTGCGAAAAAAACAGCAAACGCAAAAAGCATTTTTTCTTTAATGGCACTTACGGCAAAACAAGGCCAAGAATTAACAATAACTTGCGATGGACCAAACGATAAAACAACTTTTTTAACATTAATATGCTTTTTTAAAAATAATGTATAAAAAACCCGCTGCCATAATTTTAAGGCAACGGGTTTTTTATATATTTTAAACAGTTGAAATTGCCATTCTGCAATTTTCACAAACATTTCTTTTTTCATATTGTTTAATGCCGTCTGTTTGGCCGCAAAAAATACATGCCGGCTCATATTTTCTTAAAACAATATTTTCACCATCTACATATATTTCAAGCGAAGAATCTTTATCAATATCCAAAACTCTTCTTAATTCAATAGGTAAAACAACACGACCTAAATCGTCAATTTTCCTAACAACACCTGTTGATTTCATACTTTTCCCTCTTTCTTTTTTTGAAAAAAATAAAAACTATTTTATACGCTTTAACATCAATAATTATATAAATTATGTCGTGTTTTGTCAATGTGTGTAGGCAAATTTACAGCAAAAACCCAATTTTTCTGTAAACTTTCGACAATATTCTATTTGCAATATTAGATGCACTTTGTTCACCTTGCAATAGTATATCATCAACAAATTTTTTATCTTTTAAAATTCTGTAATATTCATTTTGAATAGGTGTGAATTTATCTATTATACTTTGTGCAACCGCTTCTTTAAGTGTGCCATATCCTTGGTTGTAAAAATGCTCTTCAACTTCGTTTAAGTTTTTATTTTCAAGCACGCCGTAAATACTCATCAAATTAGTAATTCCAGGCTTATCTTCACTAGCAATAATTTTATTGTCGGAATCTGTAACAGAACGTTTTAATTTTCTTAAAATAGTATCTGCATCATCAAGCATTAAAATGTATGAATTAGCATTTTTATCGCTTTTGCTCATTTTCTTAGTCGGTTCTTGCAAACTCATAATTTTTGCGCCTGTTTTTGCTATATAAGGCTCCGGCAAAACAAAAGTTTCGCTGTATGCACCGTTAAAGCGTTGTGCAATATTCCTTGCAAGCTCTAAATGCTGTTTTTGGTCGGCACCAACTGGCACTAAATTTGCATTATAGGCTAAAATATCCGCAGCCATTAATACAGGATATGTAAAAAGCCCGGCGTTGATATCCTCGGGATTTTGCGCGCTTTTTTCCTTAAATTGATGCATACGTGTTAACTCACCAAATTGTGTATTACAATTTAAAACCCAAGTTAATTGTGCGTGTGCGCTAACATCACTTTGTACAAAAACAACACTTTTTTCAGGGTTTATTCCGCATGCTAAAAGCATAGCTGCCGCTTCACGTGTTCTTTTACGCAACTCTGCCGGATTTTGGCGCACGGTAATAGCATGCATATTTGCTATCATATATATACATTCGTATTCATCTTGCAAATTATTCCAGTTTCTTACTGCACCCACATAGTTTCCCAGTGTAAATGTGCCGGAAGGTTGAATTCCGCTTAAAATACGTTGTTTATTTTTCTCTTGCATTTTACTTCTCCGTTCATAATATATTTTTTTATAATACCATATTATACATTAAAACGCAATGAATAATTTCCATTTTTAATTAGTATAAACATATACAGCAACAAAATATTTATAATAATACTTTTTTGAATGTAATAAGACATAAAACTCGCACATAAAACGACAAAATAATTGCGATAAACCGCAATATAATATTATGTAGTTAAACAAAAGGAAAGAAAAAATTACATAATAAAAACGAAAAGGTGAGTTAAAATGTCTGTTTTCACACGCACAATTCCAAAATTGCAAATTCTACAAAAAAATGCACTTAAAATGTCATTAATTATTTCACAAATTTTATGCGGTGCTTTTTGTGCATTTACTGCTTTCGGTACAATGTTTGGGATAATGAATCCCCTTGCATTATGTTTTGCTGCGGCTGTTCCCTCTTCTTATGCGCTAAGCGCTTCGGCAGGCGCTGCAATTGGCTATGCGCTTTTATTGCCTGCCGATGCCAGCATGCCTTATCTTATTTGCATTATTGTGCTTGGAGTATGCAGGGCGTTTATTCCCATCACGAAAATTAATATTCTAAATAGTTTTCCGCTTTTTGCGTTAATTGCAAGTATGTCTTTTTTTATTAGTAGTACGCTTGCACTTTTTTATCAAAACAATGAAACTTTTGCTAATTTACTATTAATATTAGCGCAAACTTTTACAGTGTTTGGTTTATCGTATTTGTTTAAAAACGCACTTAACACACCATATAAAACAGCTTCACAAATCAGCACTCAAAATAAAGCATCGCTACTTTTAATTGTAATGGCAATTTTAATTAGCCTTGCGCCATACCAGATATTAGGGCTAAAGTTAATACATATTATAGGCGCAAGCATTGCTTTAATCGGCGCTGTTTGCGGGCGTGAATACTCAGGTGCGCTTTTAGGTGTAGCCGTTAGCACTGCATTGGTTATTGCAGATTTTTCATCACTTTATGCCGGCTTTGCAATCTCGGTTGCCGCTCTTTGCGCCGGTTTTATCGTTAAAGAAAGCCGTTTTATCCCATGCATAGTTTTTATTTTAACGGCACTAATCGGCGTTCCTCTTGCAAGCAGTGGCCAAGAGGGTTTGTTGTTTCTATGCGAAATATCTTTAAGTTGCGCTGTTGTTATGGCATTGCCGTTAAATGCATTTGCAAAAATACCCATTAAAATGCCTATGGCAGGCAGGGTTAGCTTAACGGTTTTATCATCAAGGTTACAAATGTATTCAAATGCGCTTGCAAGTGTTGGAAGCACATTAAATTCAGTATGCGATAAATTGCCACGCTATGGTGAAAGCTATG
>CAYJGM010000138.1:0-4221 GCA_964369495.1 uncultured Bacteroides sp.
TAACCTTTACTTATAATGCATACCCCAATTAATCGCCTATTTTTGTTAGCGGTGCATAATTTGCCATGGTTTTTTTAACGCCTGCGCTTTCAAATTTAATTTCAACAATTGTATCACCGGCAACGGGCGTAACTTTTTGCACTATGCCTTTGCCAAAAACCTTGTGCTCTACCGCATCGCCTATTTCATAAGAGGTATCGCTTTGCTTTTTAGGCACTGTGTTTTGCAAAGCGCTTGCCTTAGAGGCAACAAAACCGCCGCCGGAGGCTTTATCGGTATAGCTTTTATTTGCGGTTGCGTTGCCGGAATATCCGCCGTTTCGCCCGAAAAAGCCGCCGGAACTTTGCGAAAAATTGCCGCTGTTTGCAAAGCCACCGCCAAAATTATTTTGCTTTGCGCTATGTGCATAGCTGTCGCTCATATAGGCGTTTTGGCGCTTAAGTTCATTGCTTTGCACGCTTTCAATTAATTCTTGGTCAATCTCTTTAAGAAAACGCGAAACAGTATTCCTGTTTGTTTGCCCAAACATCATTCTTGTATAAAGGCTTGATAGGTACAGCCTTTTTTCTGCACGTGTTAGGCCAACATAGCAAAGGCGGCGCTCTTCTTCTACTTCATTTGGGTTGTAGCGGCTTCTCTCGCCCGGGAAAATGCCCTCTTCCATACCCAAAATGAAAACATAAGGGAATTCAAGGCCTTTTGCAGAGTGCAAAGTCATCATAACAACGGCGTCGGCGCTATCGTCGTAATTGTCTAAATCGGATATAAGCGCAACTTCTTCTAAAAAGCCCTCTAGCGTTGCATTGCTTTGCGTTATAGCGTAAATTGAAACAGACGAAATTAACTGGCCGATATTTTCAAGGCGAGTTTGCCCATCTTCGCCCTCGTTTTCAAGCATTTGCCTATAACCCGTTAGATGTAAAACCTGTTCGGTAAATTCATTTAAAGGCAAATTTTCGTATGCATCGCACAGTTTTTCATATATATTGTAGAAATTTGTAATTGCGTTTGCCGCACGGCTAAGCGAGGAATAAGTTTTAACATTTTTACATATTTCCAGCATGGTTTTGCCCTCTTGCATGGCAAGTGCGCTTATGTTTTCAATGCTGGTTAAGCCTATTTTACGCGTAGGTTCGTTAATTATTCTGCGCAAGCGCACTTCATCTTTTGGGTTTGCAACAATGCTCATATACGCTAAAATATCTTTTATTTCTTTGCGGCTGTAAAAGCGCAAACCGCTTAAAACCCTATACGGAATACCCGAACGCGCAAAATATGTTTCAAGCGGTGCCGATTGCGCATTCATTCTGTATAAAATGGCATGGTCTTTAAGTTTTGCGCCGTTTTTTAGGTTTTCGCCAATAATCGTGGCTATGTGCGCGGCTTCGTCGGGCTCGTTATAAGCTTGAAAATGCTGCACAAGCTCGCCGTCTTTGCTATTTGTCCACAAAGTTTTGCCTTTGCGCAAACTGTTGTTTTTTATAACGCTGTTAGCCGCATTTAATATTGTAGAGGTAGAGCGGTAATTTTCCTCTAAACGTATAATTTTTGCACCCGGGAAATGCTCTTCAAATTGCAAAATATTTTCTATTGTAGCGCCACGGAATTTATAAATGCTTTGGTCGTCATCGCCCACAACGCAAATATTGCCATGGCCGCTTGCAAGTAAATCTACAAGCATAAATTGCGCCACGCTTGTGTCTTGATATTCGTCTACCATTATATACTTAAAGCGGTTTTGGTAGTATGAAAGAACATCCGCATTGTTTTTTAACAACATAACGGTGTGGTAAATTAAATCATCAAAATCCATTGCGCCGGCAGCTTTTAAACGCGACGCATATTCGGAATATATTTTTGCGGTAAGCGAAGTTTTAACATTGTGCTGTGCGTTTGTAAGGGCATCTGCCGGGGTTATCATTTTATCTTTATAGCTTGAAATTGCACTGCTTGCACTTCGTATAGGTAAAAATTTATCGTCTATTTGAAGCTGTTTATATATATCTTTTAAAACACGCTGTGAATCGTCTGTATCGTATATTGTAAAGCTTTTTGCAAAACCTAAAACTTCGGCATTTCTGCGCAAAATGCGAACACAAGCCGAGTGAAAAGTAGAGGCGTTTATGTCGTTTGCAATTTCCTCGCCAAGCATTTTGCCAAGGCGTGTTTTAAGTTCCTTTGCCGCTTTGTTTGTAAAGGTAATTGCAAGAATATTATACGGCTTTACGGCGTTATCGCTAAGCAAAAAAGCTAGCTGTTCATTGGGTTTTTTTCCTGTTTTAATGATGTTTTCAAGTTGTTCAAGGTGGCTTTGCTGTATATCAAACGCTATTTCGTTTTTGTTATAGGCGTTGCCAAAGCGCACCATGTTTGCAACACGGTTTACAATTACGGTTGTTTTTCCGCTACCTGCGCCCGCTAAAATTAAAAGCGCGCCCTCTTTATGGAAAACGGCTTTTTTTTGCATATCGTTAAGGCGTGCAAATTGGTTGTTTATATAGGTTTTTCTAAGCGTTAAAAAACGCTGTTGCATTTTACTGTTTTCGGTCATTTAATCCTCTTCACTCCACGCATTTGCAACGGCATTTGCAACGGCATCTGCTACGCCCGGCATAAAAGCGGGCGGAACAATATAATCTTCTTTTAAATCACATTCCGGCACGCAATTTGCAATTGCATATGCGGCTGCAAGTTTCATTTCTTGCGTTATGCGCCTTGCGCGAACTTTAAGCGCACCTTTGAATATTCCGGGAAAAGCAAGCACATTGTTAATTTGGTTGTTAAAATCACTGCGGCCTGTGCCAACTATTCTTGCGCCGCCTAAAAGGGCTAAATCGGGCATAATTTCGGGTTCGGGGTTTGCCATTGCAAGCACAATAGCGTTTTTTGCCATGGTGCTAACCATTTCTTGCGTTATAACTTTTGGCGCAGAAACGCCAATTACTAAATCTGCACCTTTCATTGCGTTTGCTAAAGTGCCCTTTAAATTTTCGGCGTTGGTAATTTGCGCAAGGTTTGCCATGGCGCTGTTTAAGCCACTTGTTTCATCTTTGCAAAGAATACCGCTTTTATCGCATACAATAATATTGTTAATACCAAGCAATTTTAGCATTTTTACAATTGCGGTTCCCGCACTTCCCGCGCCGTTTACAACCGCCTTAAGTGTGCTTAATTCTTTTTTTACTATTTTCGCGGCATTAATAACTGCGGCGCTAACCACAATTGCCGTGCCGTGCTGATCATCGTGAAAAACAGGTATATCAACAGCCTGTTGAACACGTTTTTCTATTTCAAAGCAACGCGGTGCTGAAATATCTTCTAAATTAATTCCGCCGTATGTTGGCGCAAGCGCTGTAATTATTTTTACAAGCTCGTCTGTATCTTGCGTGTTAAGGCAAACGGGCACTGCATCAACATCTGCAAAGGTTTTAAAAAGCACCGCCTTGCCCTCCATAACAGGCATTGCGGCAAGAGGGCCAATGTTTCCAAGGCCTAAAACCGCACTGCCATCGGTTACAACGGCAACCATATTGCCTTTTGTTGTGTATGTATATGCAAGTTCGGGGTTATTAGCAATTTGCCTGCACGGTTCCGCAACCCCCGGCGTATATGCCGTTGAAAGCTCTTCTTTCGTGCTTACATTTACCTTGCTTTTTATTTCCAACTTACCTTTGTTTTGTTCGTGTAATATCAGCGCTTGTTTATAATAATCCATGGGTTCCTCCGTTTTATTGGCAAAATTCCACTTTAAATAGTATATCATTTTACCTTTATATTTTGCAAGTTAAATATAACAATATTATACTGTGTTTTGCTGATTTGTAAATGATAATTAACACTTTAACATATAAAAACAAAAAATTTTAAAAAAGATGTTGACAAACATCTGAATTAGTAATATAATATATAAGCACCTTACAAGACGGTGTTTTGTGGCGGTATAGCTCAGTTGGCTAGAGCATTCGGTTCATACCCGGAGTGTCAGCGGTTCGAATCCACTTACCGCTACCAACAAGGGTTTTGTGGAAAGCTTCAAACGTACCTATTGCAATAGCGACGGGTGTGAGGCGCTTGCAGGTTTACATAAAACTCTTTTTACAAGGCCCGATGGTCAAGCGGTCAAGACATCGCCCTTTCACGGCGGTAACCGGGGTTCGATTCCCCGTCGGGTCACCACTCGTCGCAAACTACGCTTAGTTTGCGACGACTTTTTTTGCAAAA
>CAYJGM010000139.1:0-4197 GCA_964369495.1 uncultured Bacteroides sp.
ACTGTGCAAGAGCAAGGTGAGGGGCAATCAGGCAATTTAATGATAATATTAATTGCTATTTTGGCAATTGTGTGCATTAGCGGCGGTGTGCTTATATTTGTTAAAGCACGAAAAAACAAATAATAGTTTAGTGTTTGCTTTTATTAAGTTTATAAATGGTAAGGATTTTAAATGGTGAAACCTTTCCAATAGGAACAAATCCGAACACCAAAGCCTTTGTGATAGGTAATGTGTTCGGATTTGTTTATTATTTAAGCGAATAACGAAATAAATACAGGGTATCACCGTTTTCTTGGTGATACCCTGTCTGTTATGTTAACGGCGGTTTTCTTTTTCCGTCTTTTGCCTTTTCCATTGTTCAAACTCTCGTTTACCCTCATCATTCTTGAAGTGTTTTCGTATATGCAAGGTTTTTGAGTTTGTATTAATTTGGCAACAATATTTCTGTTGTAAACGCACCATTTTCGCTGTTTCGGCTTAGATATCCGCTTAGTTTGTTTACTGTATAATCAATTCTCGAAAGCCCAAAACCATGGCCTACGCCTTTTGTTGATTTAAAGATATTACCGGATTTGATTTTTTTTCTTTCAGAGGTAAAGTTGGTAAAGCTTATATATAATTGAGTGTTTTTCATGTCCATATAAATTCTTATAAGCCTATTATCTTCCGGTAATTTAAGGCTTGCCTCTATGGCATTATCGAAAAGGTTACCAATTATAACGCATAAATCCACTTCAGATATTTTTAGTTTTACAGGTATATTTGCATTTGCATATACTGTAATTTTTTTTGATTTTGCAAGCGAAAGTTTGCTGTTTAAAATAGCGTCCATCATTGTGTTTCCGGTTTTAATTACAGTGTCTATAGATTGCAAATCTTGTTCAAGCAAATCTAAATAATTTGAGAGCTCTTTTAAGTTTCCGTTTTGCGAATAAACTTTCATAACTTGAATTTGGTTGCGGTAATCGTGTTTCCAACCCTTTATTTGGTTATATATGTTTTCAACTTCAATATAATGCGTTTTTAACAGTTCCGATTGATACAGTTCTATTTGCTTTTCTTCTTTTCTTCGTAAAAACATATATTATCATCCCTTTATAAATCAATTATGGCCCTGTTTATTGTGTTATACATTCCCCTTGGAAAAGGGATAAAAGCTCCATTTACAAAATGCACATCTGTTTTAGTAACCTTGCTTATAAAATTAAGGTTTATTATAAAAGATCTACCTATTTTTAAAAAGCTGTTGTCTAGTTTTTTTGCGGTTTCGCTTAATGTCATTTTCGTGGTATAGTTTTCTTTAGCATGTATTGTTATATAATTTTTTACAACTTCAATATAAACAATCTGGTAAAGTGGCACTCTTATAACACCCACAGAAGTTTCTATAATAAGCACTTCTTCGTTTTTCTTTATTTTTTCCACCGCACGGTTTAAGGTAGAAAAAAGTTTTTCTTCATTAACAGGTTTCATCAAATATTGCAGCGCCGATACCTCGTAGCCGTCTAAAATATACTCTGAATATCCTGTGATAAATATAATTTGGACAGAATCGCTGTATTTTCTCACTTTTTTTGCAAGCTCAACGCCACTTATTTCGCCCATTTCAATATCAAGAAGCAATATGTCAAAGTTTTGGTTATCTTCAAATGTAAATAAAAATTGTTCTGAACATGTGAATTCATTAATTTGGGCACGACATTTTGATTCATTGCACCAAGACTCGACAATTTTTTTTGTGTTTTCTATTTGTATTTGTTCATCATCACATATCGCAATGTTAAGTTGCATGTTTTGCGCCTACCTTTATGTATAATGATATTATTATACTGCAAATAATTTAAAAAATCCATAGTGAATTATAACACTAATATATAAAATGTAGTAAATTTTGGGCGAAAGAACTTTTATTAAACAGTAAAAGTGTGGTTTTAGCGCCTTGTGCTTAATTTGGTTGTTTTATATAAATGCAACTACTGTTAAAAATTTATTTATTATTGTGTAGTTATCAAAAAAATGATACAATATCAACATAAATTCCTTTATGGTTTTGTTTAGCTTCAATTTTTGCTTTTTAAAACAGTTTTAGTATACTATTTATTTCTTGATAAATTAAAACATAATAGAGCAATTTATTTCACCCTAGATATTTTTAATATTTTAAATAAGGAGTTAGATTTATGAGAAAATCAGGTTTTATTGTACTTTTAATATTATTTGTTTTATTATGCTCATGTACTACTAATAGTAACGAATTACACAATACAAATTCAAATTCAAGCCCCATAAATGAACAAAACAGCACTGTTTTTTCGCAAGCATCTTCTAACGCTAGCGAAAATTTTGTTAGTTTAACAATTGATGAAATGATTGAAATTTCTTTAGAATTATATGAGAATGGTTATTTAACATTTATGCGTTTTGCACGTGATATGGAAGATGAAAAAACTATGCCGGGGTTTATAGAAATTGAAGGAAAAGAATATAGTAGGGTTGAAAATTATGATACAAGAACTGAATTAGAAACAGCGCTGAGTGAGAGTTTTACAGATGAATTTATAAAAAGAAACACAGATGATTATTTTAACACAGATAATTGGCATCATGTTTTTGAGCACAATGAACAACTGTTTTACAACGAAGTTGGCGGAACAGGTGGCACATTTTTGCTTTATACAGAGGATATTGAAATAACAGATGCAACCGATGATTCGTGGAATTTTGTATTATATGGCATAGATACAAATACAAATGAAAAAAGCACACATAAATATACTTTCACTGTAAAAAATGAAGGTGGGCAGTATTTAATTGATTCATACGAAAGTGTATTTTCAGACGGTTCGGGATATGAAAATAGATAGTAAATGTTATTTTAGTTGAAACAATTAAAGCTGTAAAGTTGAAAGTATACAAAAGGGCAGAATGGACACCAAAAGTGTAAATAAAAAAAGTATTCTTATAGGTGAAATCCTATAAAAATACTCTGATTGTGTTCGGGTTACAAAATGCATACCGTTAAATTTCGGGCATAAAAAATACCCTCTAGCACACGCTAAAGGGCGGTTTTGGTGTCGAGCTTCTCGACTGGAGCGGATGATGGGAATCGAACCCACATGGCCAGCTTGGAAGGCTGGAGTTCTACCACTGAACTACATCCGCACAAAATATCTTTTAATATAATACACTATAATATGGTTTGTTGTCAAGCAAAATAGACAAATTGCAAAAAAAATCTCACAAGGTATAAAAAAATAATTAAATAATATAATTTATACCTTGTGAATGAATGAATTAGCTATTAAAAATTAATTTAATCTTTGGCATCGAACATGTCTTTAATACTTTTAAAGAAGCCTTTACGCTGTTCGTAATTCTCTTCTTTTAGTGAATTTTCAAACGTTTTTAGCGCTTCTCGCTGTGTTTTATTAAGTTTACGTGGTGTTTCTAAGAACACTTGAACATATTGATCTCCACGCCCGCGTCCGTTTACATATTGTATTCCTTTGCCACGAAGGCGGAATGTAGAACCGCTCTGTGTTCCCTCAGGTACTTTATATTCAACTTTTCCATCAATTGTGGGAACAATTACATCTGCACCCAGTACAACTTGGCTATATGTTAAAGGCATTTTTACATGCACATCATAGCCGTCACGCTCGAAGAGTGTATCGGGGCGCACGGTTATAATTACAATTAAATCGCCATTAGGCCCGTTGTTTGTGCCGGAATCACCCATAGAGGCTATGCGCAAGCTTTGGTCGTCATCAATGCCGGCAGGCACGTTAATTTCCACTGTTTTTTTAACGCTGATTTTGCCGGAACTATGGCACTTGCTACATGGTGTTTTTATAATTTTACCCTTACCTGCGCAGCGCTGGCAAGGCTGTGTAGATTGCATTACACCAAAAGGTGTGCGCTGTTGCACAGTAACATTGCCCGTGCCTCGGCAATCAGGGCATGTTTCGGGGGTTGTGCCTTTTGCCGCGCCTGATCCGGAACAAACATTGCATGTTTCTTGTTTTGTAACATTAACTGTTTTTGTGCAACCGTGTGCAGCTTCCATGAAGCTTAAAACAAGGCTAATACGCACATCTGCACCGCGCCTTGGGGCATTTGGGTTTGCGGTTCTTCGTGAAGAACCAAAACCGCCAAAACCGCCACCGCCGAATAAATCGCCGAATAAATCGCCTAAAT
>CAYJGM010000140.1:0-4162 GCA_964369495.1 uncultured Bacteroides sp.
AACCTATTTTGTGCAAATTTTGTGCTAGGCACGGCAGACGAGCGAGTAATACTTTTTGTATTGCGAGTGAGGATAACACAGCATAGCGCATAAATTTGCCAAAATAGGCGGGTTCGGATTATATCGGCTTGGCTATAATATCAATATTACAAATCGAATTTAAGTTTGTAAAATTCAAAATCTTCCGCCTTGCCTTTTAGCTTTATATCGTTTATTTTTTCATATTCAAAGCGGCCATCTAAATTATCAATCACATTTTTATCAACGAATATTTCACCGCCGTGCGCTGCATTTTCAAGGCGCGAAGCTGTGTTTACGGTATCGCCTATAACGGTGTAATCCATTCTTTTGCCACCGCCGATATTTCCAACAACGGCAGGCCCAAAAGCTATTCCTATACCTATTTCAATTTTTACGCCAAGCTCTTTTTCGAATTTTTGTGAAAACGCTTGCGTTTGTTTTAAAATTTCAATGCCTGTTAAAACCGCCTTATAGCTTGTATCTTTTTGCGGCAGCGGTGCGCCCCAAAAAGCCATTATGCAATCGCCTATAAACTTATCTAAAGTGCCCTCGTGTTTAAACACGCTTTCACTAAAAACAGATAAATAGCTATTAACAATTTCAACGGTTTTTTTAGGCGGCAGTTTTTCTGTAAGCGAGGTAAACTGCCGTATATCGGCAAAAATAACAGCAATATCGCATAATCTTCCGCCTAATTGTAAGGCTTGCTTATCGTTTTCAAGTAACTCTTTAACAATTTGCGGGGCAACATATCTTTCAAATGTTTTTGCAATTTGTGCTTTTTCCATTGAGAAAAAAGTATAATTAATGCCCACAAATAAAACAAAAACAATAAACGCAAAAAGTGGGTAATATAAAATTTGAAGCATATAGCCCATGTTGAAAAAGAAAAGCGAAGAAACTACCCATAAAGCACAGCTTATAATTAAGGCAACAACAGCGGTAATAAATTTACGCCTGTAACAAAACAGTGCATAAATAAAAATTAAAATTGCGGTTATAGTAGCTGTAAAATCGAGCGGAATATAGTAAACAGTTTCTTCGTTTAAAAGCGCCGAAATTGCATTTGCCTGGTATTCAACACCAAACATTTTTTGCGACATTGATATTGGGGTTTGGTAAAAATCGTACAAACCCGAAGCATATGGCCCTATTAGCACAATTTTATCTTTAAAGTAACTGCTGCTTACTTCGCCGTTTACAATATCGGTAATAGATATTCCGTCGTAATATGCGCCGGGCACGGCTTGTTGCACCACATACCACCTGTGGCGAGCATCGGTGATGGGCGCTTTTAATATGCCTTGCTCGGTAGTTTGAAGATAACTTTCTGCAATAACTTTGCTAAAAGAGGGAACGCTTTGCCCGTTTGGTAAATCTATTTGCCAAATAGCGTGGCGCAGAACGCCATCTGTATCAAGCATTGCGTTTACATGCCCATGCATAACGTGTTCATTTAGTGCACTAAACGGCGGATGAAATTCCTCTATCCAATAATTATCAAGGTAAAACGCGGTATCGCTTGTTACATTAATAAGTTCTGTTCCGAATTGCGCATAAGATGCCATTACAATATTATCGCTTTGTTCACAAATTTCAAGCAACATGTCATCGTTTTCGCTTTCGTCTGTTAGCAATAAATCTATGCCAATAACGGCAGGCTTTGCGTTGTTATCGGCGTTTAAATGCATAAGTGCCTTTGCAATAATATCACGGTTCCACGGCAAATTACCGTATTCATCAAGCGCTTTTTCATCTATTCCTATAATAACAATGCGGCTGTCGGGCGTGCCGGGCTGTTGGTAAAACGAATCGCTAACACTGTTTGACAACGAAAAAAATACATGTAAATTTATTGCAAAATACACAACAATTGCAACGGCAAACGCCGCTGCAATTCTAATTATAAGGCTTTTCTTTATTATATTCATAGTTTCACCTTACCATGTTTTTTTGAACTGTTTTAAATGTTTTAAGTATAAGTTTGCAAATAATTTAGCTTGTAAAATGCTTTTTATAATATTTGATTTTGCCTTTATAACATCATAAAATTATTGTTAATTTTAGTTTAAACATTTAATTTTTTATAATGAGTTGCAAAGTTGAAGTTTATTCGCCTTGTAAATGTGTAACAACAATTGTTAATCGTCGCCGTCGTCGCCATCGTTATCATCGTCGTCGCCGTCGTCGCCATCGTCATCGTCATCGTCGCTTTGTTGGGTTGGCGCAGGGGTTGGCGCAGGCGCAGGTGTGGGCGCAGGTGTTTGAATTTGGGTGTTGTTTGCGCCTGATGCATTATTGTTTTGTGCTCTATCTTCTTCGTCTTCGTCTTTCTCTTCGTTATCTTCTTCGTTATCTTCTTCGTCTTCTTCTTCGTCTTCTTCGTCTTCTTCGTCTTCGTCGTCGTCGTTTGAATATGGGTTTTGTTTTTTATCGAATAAATCGCTATAATCATCAACGTTCATGTATGTAGCAATTTCTTGCGATAAAATTTCTGAACGTATTGCGTCAAGCGAAAATTCGGTGTAATTGTCGTAATCTATATCAAAAATTGTGGTTTTTTGTTCTGCGGTAGTTGTGTTGCTTGAAACAAGCAACACTTTGCCTGCATTTAGCGTGATATCGGTATCGGTGCTTGAGCTTGGGCTTTGGGTAGTTGTATTTGTAACGCCGGTAAACTGTGAAATAAGTGTGCTTTCTTCATCGGTAATTCTAATTTCGCCCGATGTACCTCGAATACTCGTTACAGTAGTTGAAGTGGCAATTTCAAAAAACTCGTTTTCTTGCAATGGTTTTGAAACATTGTAAAAAATATTGCCCGTTAAAAGTTGTATTTCAATATTGTTATTATTTTCGTTAATAACACAACTGCTGTTTTTATCAAGCTTAATTGCTTTGGTGTCGTCTAAATCAAGATACATATAGCTATCTTCACCTGTTTGTATGGTGTAGCCAGCTAAAACTTTCATGTCTTGCGAAAGTGTTACTATTTCGTTGTTTTCGTTGTAAACGGTAACTTCGCCACTAATTTGCGATGCCCTTATTACGCCTGCGGTAAGATTTTGTTCACTGTAGCTGTATATAAAAAAACTACACAATATCACAATTAACGCCACAAGCATTAATATAATAATTTTCTTTTTCATAAATAACCCACCTTTAAAGCATTTAACGGTAATTTTATTGTATAAAATATAAAGAGAATATCAAATTATGCATCTTTGGCGTTACATTTGTTTCATTGCGATTACATTTCGAAAGCCAAACAAGAAAAAACAATATATTTTTAACAAGTAATATGCAATTAAATTACCTATTTAATATAATAATTCACAAACTATTACTTTTATTGCATAAAAACTAAAAAAATATTTTTTGTAAAATAAAACAATATTACAAATAAACTATACGCTTAATATATAATATTGTCAATAAACAAAACAGCTGTTTTATGCAAAACAAATAAAAAAACAAAAACGTCAAAGATAAAACTTAGCAAGTATTCCAAAACAATAAATATATTTTATTGCCATTTTCGGCGGTTGCCCTGTAAAGGGCGAACCGAAAGCCATTGGATAAAATATTTATATTAATTTATCTAATCGGCGTGCCATGCACATGCCAATTTATATTAACCTACGGCTAATATAAATAACCTGTAGTTAAAACGCTTTTTATTTAAGCGAAACAAAGTTAGTAATTTGTTTTTTAGGTGCTTTTTAATTATCAAAGTTGGTTTCATTGAAATGCCCTACTTTTCAGCGTGAAAAGTAGCAAAAGGCCGAAAGTTCAAGAGCCGCCTACGGCGGTTAACTTTCGGCACTAGCACTGCGGTGCGTCGCGCCATTGACCCCAAACGATTACTACTATGTAACGCGCCATAAGTGCCTGTACAGGCTCAAAAGAACAATTCTTAACGACAACTTTATCGCCTTACACGCACTAATGGCGCTGGTAAGCTCTGATTATTAACTTCGGTTATCTTATCAAGGTTTTTTATTGGTAACTTTGTTTGTTTTATTGTAAACTTTATATAATATAAATAATCTGTGCTTTGTTGTGCTAATTATTTTAAGTGAAATAAATTTAGTAATTTGTTTTTTAGGCGGTTGTTAATTATTAAAGTTGGTTTCATTGAAAT
>CAYJGM010000141.1:0-4014 GCA_964369495.1 uncultured Bacteroides sp.
GGCAAATATCCCTCGCAATGCGAATGCCCTATGTTTATAACTAAGCTACCCAAAAGCGAAAAAACTTTTATGAGCATGTTAAAAGAGGCTGGTTATTACACAGCAGTAATAGGCAAACAGCACTTTGCAGGCAGTGAAATTGAAAAAGGCTACGACTACGAGGATATTATAGATGGGCACGGCACTTTTGCGCCCGAAAAAAACCTTGGCGGCTATATTAACTTTTTAAAAGAAAATGGCATTGACCCACAAAGCGTGAGCGAAAACGGCTTTATCAGCGGTGCAAAGTGGAAAACGCAAACAAAATACCATATAGATAGCTACATTGGCGAGCTTGGCAAAAAATGGGTAAGCGAGTGTGCGCCCAAAATAGAAAAACCGTGGTTTTTCACGCTGTCTTTTTCAGGGCCGCACCACCCGTATGACGGCATTGGAACTGATTTTGAAGCGCTTTACGATGAAAATAAGCTGGCTATGCCCACTACAAGCTATGACGATTTAAACGAAAAACCGCCACATTTTAAGAAAATGGACGGCTATGCGCATATATACTTAAAAGATTTTACAAAAGAAGACTATATAAAGACAAAAAAATCTTACTATGCAAATATGAGCCTAATTGATGAAAAAATAGGCGAGGTTATCGCACAGCTAAAAGCAGATGATGTGTATGATAACACGATGATTGTGTTCACATCTGACCATGGAGACTTCATGGGCGACTATGGAATGGTTGAAAAACTGCAATGCTTAACCGACAGCCTTATGCGTGTGCCGCTTTTTGTAAAGCCGCCCATTAAAGATTATGTGGGATATAAAACAAGCGATAATGTGCTGAATATCGACATTGCCGCAACTTGCTTAGAACTTGCAAATGCCCCGATACCAAAAGAGATGCAAAGCTTTACATATACGCCGTATTGGGACGAGAAAAAAACAAAAAAAGTGCGTGATGGCGTTTATATGGAAGCAGGCGAAATAAAAGGTTGTGTGATAGACTGTGTAAAAGTTGTGCACTACATAGGAAGAGATTACGGCGAAATTTACAACCTTGAAAAAGACCCACTTGAAGTAAAAAATTTGTGGAATGATAAGAATTATACGGGGCATAAGCTAAAAGCATATGAGTTTATAATGGCCGAAATGTATAAGCAAACACCGGAGTGGGACACTCCGTGGAACATTGGTACTCCGCAGATATAAAGCATAAGATTTTTAAATGAACTCAGGGATTAACAAAGTGACTTTCAAATCTTTTGGTGTAAAATTAGAAGGTGATTTATAGTTACCAAAGAGAAGAATTTTCACATGTTGATTTCTATTATAAACAGAAACTGTAAAAGTTTCTACTGATGCTGCTACTGAGTTTTTTTGAAAAATAATCAGCTAATATTTTGTGGGTACATCACACTTAGAAAAGTTTAAAAGCAACTTTTAATTAGCAAAATTAGAAAATGGTAGCCACCTTATCATATTGGTAAGGTGGTTTTTTTGGCACCAAGCAGGTATGATAAAGCCCCGGTTCAGCCGATGTTTTTAATTGAAGCAATATTGTTTTAATAACATTTCATTATGTTTTACAGAGATTGTGTCCATATTAAAAAAAAATAATGTCCATTATTAGTATAAAAATAATGTGGTAATATTCAATTGTGTAAAATTTAATGGAAAAGTGTGTGAAAAATGAATTTAAAACGTATGTTTGAAGCGGGAGATATGACAAAAGGAAACCCAATAAAAATTCTTATGAAATTTGCAGTGCCATTACTTATTGGTAGCATTGCCCAACAATTATACAGTTCTGTTGATGCAGTAATAGTAGGGCATTTTAACGGCGATGAAGCTTTAGCTGCTATAGGTAGTGGGTATAGCACACCCATATCAACCGGGTAGCCCGATTTGCACAGGTTGTTATTTGCACTTTGATATAAAAATGGGAAAACGTAAATTATATTGAAGTGTGGTCAAGAGAATTCCCAATGGACCAACTAAAAAACCAAAAAGCATATAAATTATGGATAAATAAACTATGTGAAGGGTATAGATTATGTGGGTTTTCAGGTAGAGATTTACACAAACCCCAATTGGAAGGGCAAAATTTTGCAACAACTTATCTTGGTATAAATGGGCAAATAACACCCGACAAAATGAAGAAAGCCATAGAAAAAGGCCGTGTTTTTGTTTCGTTAGCGCCATTGCTGAATTTAAATATTAAGCAAAATGAAAAACAGTTTATGCTTGGTGATGAAATAAAAATAAATGATGGGGAAATTGATGTTGAAATAAATATAGACTTAAATGAAAACAAAAAACTTATAGATGAATTTTCAATAAAACCAACAAAAATTAAAGTGATGAATAATGGGAAATATATTTTACAAACAGATAAACAGAATATTAAAATAAAACCTGAAAAAGGTTTTGTGATTTTTGAATTATATGGAGAGCATAATAATTGCGAAGATAAATTGCTTGCGTTTACAAGCCCTGTTTATATTGTGTGATTGCATAGCTATGAAAAAATATGACTGTATATAAAATATAGCCTACACTTGAAAGGAAAGTTAATAAGATGACAAAAGTGATAGCACATGCCGGTTGTGAAAAAACTATAGCAAATTCATTAGAGAATATTATTACAGCAGTTGACGCTAGCGTTGATATGATAGAGGTTGACACGAGAATATTTGAGGGTAAGGTTGTTTTGTCACACGATAAAATTAATAACGATAAAAATTCTGTACTATTTGAAGATGTATTGGAAATTACCCAAAACAAGCCCATATATTTTAATTGTGACATTAAAGAAAACGAAGCCTTGCAACAAATATATCAATTGCTTAATAAGTATAATAAAGTTGAAAACAGTATTTTAACCGGAGGATATAATGTTAAAGAAGCTGACCAATTAGGTTTAAATTGCTTTTGTAATGCTGAATATATAGCAGGCAGAAATATTCAAGAAACTTTATCGCATGAAGAGCAAGTTGAGGTGTTGTTAAAAAATTATGAGCACAGTGGTTATATGGGATACAATTTTCATTTTCAAAATTTATCTTTAGAGCTATTTAATGAATTAAAATATAATAATATACCGGTTATCTGCTGGACAGTGAATTGTTGTAAAAGTATCGAAAGGTTATTATCTTGGGGTGTTTATGGAATTACAACTGATGAAGTTTATAATGCAATTGTAATTAGACGTAAGTTGTATGATTACAACGTTGAATAAATATTCTCAAGTTAAAACAACATTTTGGTTTTGTGTTTCTAATAAATAATTTAATGGTAAGTTTATCTGCGAGTATCATTTCAGTTTTTTAAATGATTTTTTGTTTTATAAGAAGTTTGTTGACATCCGACAGAATTATAATATAACCTGCCTTGTTTTTTAAATGAGAGCTTAACTTTGTCGGTAATATTGTTTTTGTATTTATCACAGCACAACGAAAAGTATAAGTACCAAATAAAAAAACGCTCATAAGTAACAGATGAATTGATACCAAGAAAATTGAGCATATTTAATATAAAGATGAAGATAGTAACAAACTATGGATTAAATCACAAGAACTTATGAAAATTAATGTGAGCGAGTTTATATAAAATAAAAGTCGGCACTTTTTAAGGTGCTGACTTTTATTTGTTTTGCGCCGAATAGGCATGAACAAAACCCTTGACATTGTTATGTGTCAAGGGTTTTTTACATAATAGCAATATTAAATCTTTCAGAAAACAACACGAACAAGCAAATTGCCGTTTATTAGCTCTGCACTAATTTTACCGCCCATTTGCTCTGTCAAGCTTTTTGCAATTGCAAGCCCAATACCTGTGCTGCTTTTTGCCGATGTCACAGTAAAATATCTGTTAAATAATTTGCCTACATCAATTTCACTGAGGTTATTTGCAGTATTTTTAAATATTATTTCTCCATTTTCATTTAAGCTGATGTTTAAATCACTGTCGCTATATTTTATGGCGTTGTCAATAATATTATTAAAAATCCTTGAGAGCGCA
>CAYJGM010000142.1:0-3969 GCA_964369495.1 uncultured Bacteroides sp.
CGGGTTCGGATTATATCGGCTTGGCTAGCGAAATAAGAGTGTAGCTGATATTCTCGGTGATGCTTTATCCTTGAATATTTTGCGAACAAAAACAAACCTTCACCGGGATACGGTGAAGGTTTGTTTTTGTGAAGGGTGAATAAAAAAGATGCCCGGTGAAAAAATTACTTTATCTATTAAAAGTAAATTTTAACCCCACAAAATTTATTCGATAAGGCTCTGCCTAACAACATCTAGTATAGTGCCGTCTCTTGCTTCTATTATGCCAACAATTTTATCGCAAAATTCAACAGGGCTAGGGGTTCCCGCTATGCTATATGCAATATCGCGCAGTTCTTCAATAGTGCTAATATTTAAATCTGAATGTGCAACAGCTTTAATTAAATCCTCTCTTTTTGGATTTATAGCAATGCCATATTCTGTAATAACAACATCAATGTTTTCGCCGGGCGTAGTTATTGTTGTAACATTGCTGCATATGGTAGGTATGCGCCCTTGCAAAAGTGGCGTTATTACAATTGTGCATTTTGCGCCTGCCGCTGTATCCGGGTGCCCACCTTGAGCACCTGTTATAAGCCCGTCAGAGCCAACAACAACATTACAATTAAAGTTTACATCTACTTCAAGAGCAGCTAAGACAACAATATCAAGCTTATTAACAAATGCACCTTTATTAAAAGGGTTTGCGTATTCACTTGCCGATATCGCAATATGATTTGCGTTTTTACTTGCCGATTCAACTGCTGATAAATCAAAGCTTTGTACATCTACAAGTTTTTTAATTAGGCCTTTTTCTAACAACTCACACATTGCCGCAGTTATTCCACCACAAGCCCAAGCCATTGTTATACCGTGCTTTTGCATTTTTTCACCTAAAAATATTGTTGATGCAATCGAGGCGCCTCCTATGCCGGTTTGATATGAGAATCCATCTTTAAAATATGGTGTGTTAACAATAAAATCTGTGCAATATTCTGCTATAATCATCTTTTGCATATCTGTTGTAGCCTTTGCTGCACCTGTTGCTATTTTGTCTGTGTCTCCTATTTCGTCAATTAAACAAATATAATCTACATATTGCATAGAAATATCAGCCGGGATATTAGGAAAATCTACCAAGCAATCAGTTATAACAACAACTTTATCAGCGTATTGTGAATCAACTACTGCATAGCCAAGCACACCGCAATTGTTTTTTCCTCCGTTAGCGCGGCAATTGCCATATTCATCGCTGGTAGGTGCGCCTATAAATGCTACATCTATGTGAACTTCTCCACTTTCTATTGCTCTTACTCTTCCGCCATGTGAACACATTATGGCTATGTTTTTTAGCTTGCCGTTTGAAATTGCTTTGCCAATATCGCCTCTAACACCTGAGGCTCTAATAGAAGTGATAGTTTCATTTTCAATCAAAGGAACTATTTGATCATGAGCTTTGCCAAGGCTTGAGGCACATATAGTTATATCTTTTATTCCTAAATTTGCAATTTCATTCATTACAGTATTTACAATATAATCGCCTTCGCGAAAATGGTGATGAAAAGATACTGTCATTCCGCTTTTCAAACCGCATTTTTTAATTGCATCTTTAATTGAGGGCAATAGCTTAGTTGTTTTAGGGTCTATTACCGCCCTTGCCTTTGTAGCGGCTTTACTGTATATATATTCATTGAATTTATTTTGACCACCATAAGGTTCTTTTCCGGTAATATCTAATATTTCTTGAGGAATATCTCTGTTTACATTGTTTATCATACTACAACTCTCCCTTAAACATGCCGGATGCCTTTGCAAAAGAAAGTGTGCGTTTTGCTCCATCGTAAAATGCAATGTCTATCATTTTATCGTCAACAGTGAATACACCGATACCTAAAGCTTGCTTGCTCTCTATTTCAGTTACAACTTTTTTTGCGAATTCAACTTCCTGTTCGCTTGGTGTAAATATTCGATGTGTTGTTTTAATTTGCCGCGGATTAATAAGGCTTTTTCCATCAAAGCCCATTATTTTAATTTGAGAAACTTCTTTTTCAAAGCTTTCCATATCATTTAAATTTGTGAAAACGGTGTCAAAACATTGTATGCCGGCCGCCCTTGCAGCAATTACAAGAAGTTGCCTTGCCCCGTTAAGTTCTATGCCTGTGCCTGAAATAGTAATTTGTAAATCTTTGGTATAATCACCTCCCGAAAGCGCTATCCCAAGCATTCTTTGAGAACTTGAACATATTTGATGAATGTTTACAACACCTTTTGCGCTTTCGATAGCCGCCATAAGTAGCGTATGGCCTTCTTGTACATTAAACTCTTTTTCTGCCTCAAGAACAGCAGCTTCAACATCTTGAACATCTTGAGCTTTTTCAACTTTAGGAATTCTTATGGAATCAGCTCCACAAGCTACACTAACTCTAATATCTTCTTGCCAATGTGGGGTGTTTAGCCCGTTGATACGCACCATTTTTTCACAATTATGATAATTAATTTCACTTAAAGCATGAAACAACGAAAACCTTGCTGCGTCTTTTTGGTTTTCTGCAACTGCGTCTTCCAAATCAAAAATTATTGTATCAGGTTTATATATGTAAGGAGCTTTAATTAAGCCGGGTTTTTGAGCGCTCAAAAAAAGCATACTCCTTCTTATTCTTTTTTTATTTGATTCTATCATACAATTATGCCTCCCCATTGTATAGGTGAATCTTCTTCGCAAGCTCTGAAAATTGCGTTTTCTAAGCGGGCCTTAATTGTGCAGTCTAATGCACCTTTATCAACAATCATTATTTTTGCGTTTTTAACATCTAAGCGCATTAATACATCAGATATAGTAGCTCTAATATGTTTTTCAAATTGGTTTTTAACACTGCTTTGCAAATCAAGCTCAATACCGTTTTGTGAAGGCTCGATTAAAACATATAAATCGCTGGATTCTAATGTACCTGAACTTGCAACTTTTTTAATTGTCATAATTTTCTCCTATAAAATTAAGCTTTAAACAAATACTGTTTTAAGCTTTAAATTTTAGTAAAATATCCTTTTTCCAAAAGGTAAGCTTTTGTGCTCTTTGGTAAATATTGCTGTATGATTTCAGTGTTCCCATCGAAAAAAGCTTTTCTAACTTGTGATGCGCTTATGGGTGTTTTTTCTACTTGTAGCCGTTCTATTTGAATAACTTTTATATTATTTTCAGGCAAATATTTCATCATATACTCATTATATCCTTTTGTTACTTTACAAAACGGCTCGCTTCCAACATATCTTTTGTTAATGTTAAGCGTTTTAGCAATGAACTGTACAAAAATGTGCAAATCTAATTCATAGTTACAGTTTTGTGCCTTGATGTCGTCTTTTATAAAGTAGTTTGGGAATACCGCTGATGAAATTTGGTATTCTGAAGTTTCATGTAAAATCAAGTTATCACAGCTACACAAACCTCTTTTAACCATTTCAAACCTTTGGGTGCTATCAAACATTTGATTGTTTTCAGATACTATAAATAAATGCAAATAATCACATTCTTTACTCGCTTTTTCAATCAAGTATTTGTGCCCTTTAGTAAATGGGTTGCAATTTGCGATTATGCACCCTATATTATTGCTGTTCTGTTCTTTTTTTTGTGTTATATTTTCGGTTTCATTCTTTAAAGTTGTTAAGTAATTTTGCATACCATTAAGTTTATTTTCCATGAAAACAACATCGTGTGTTTGAGTAATTTTATAAAACCCAATATCTGCAAACATTGTTTCATTTTCAGGCTTGGTAAACAAAAAATTATGAACAATACCTTTCGAAACTTGAATATCCATAAGATTAGACATAACCGTTGCAAGCAAACCTTCTCCGCGGTGGCTTTTTGCAACTGAAATGCACTTGAATACATTGTTATAGCACGAACCGGTTGCTAATATTGTCAAAGTGTTTATATCAAAAATTATAACTGTTTCGGTTATTTGTTTTTCATAAATAAGGTTTGATAGTTTC
>CAYJGM010000143.1:0-3855 GCA_964369495.1 uncultured Bacteroides sp.
ATTGTTGCTAAAGGGTATTGGTTTTTAGGTTTATTTATCCTATATTAGTTTTGTTTTAAAGCTTGTTTTATATTTAAGTTTGTAAATTGCATTTTAACTACTAGTTTTTTAATTATATATAGTTTAGAATAAAACAAACAAAGTTATAAATAAAAATACCTTGATAAGATAAACGAAGTTAATAATCAGCGCTTACCAGCGCCATTAGTGCGTGTAAGGCGATAAAGTTGTCATTAAGTATTGTTCTTTTGAGCCTGTACAGGCACTTATGGCGCGTTACATAGTAGTAATCGTTTGGGGTCAATGGCGCGACGCACCGCAGTGCTAGTGCCGAAAGTTAACCGCCGTAGGCGGCTCTTGAACTTTCGGCCTTTTGCTACTTTTCACGCTGAAAAGTAGGGCGTTTCAATGAAACCAACTTTAAAAATCAACAAGCACTTAAAATAACAAATCACTAACTTTGTTTCGCTTAAATAAAAAGCGTTTTAACCACAGATTATTTATATTATACAAAGCTTGAATAAAACAAACAAAATTATAATTGGCATGTGGCTATGCCACGCCGATAAAATATGCTATAATAATATACAATTTAAACCGATTGGAGAAAACAATGCCTTTTGAAAAACGTTGTTTTGCGCAAGTTGATTTAGATGCAATTGTGCACAATTATAACTATGTATCTAATACCATAAACGATGCAAAAATTATGGCAGTGGTTAAGGCTAACGCCTATGGGCACGGCGCGCTTGCTGTTGCTAAATTGCTTTTGCAAAACGGCGCGCAATATTTTGGCGTTAGCGGTTTGCACGAAGCCTTAGAGCTTAGAAAAAACGGCATAAATGCGCATATTTTAATTTTTGGGCACACCTCACCAAAAGCAGTTAAAACTTTGGCAAAATATAATATTTCGCAAACGGTTTACAGCCTAGAATACGCGCAAAGCCTAAATGCCGCCGCAAAAAGCGAAAACGCTGTTTTAAACATACAAATTAAAACAGATACCGGCATGGGCCGCCTTGGTTTTTTGTTTAGAGATAACTTAAATGCCGCTTGCGATGAAATTACAAAAGTATGCCAAATGGAAAATTTAAATGCAGAGGGGATTTTTACGCATTTTGCCGTTGCCGATAGCAAAAAACAAAGCGACATAAACTATACAAAAAAACAATATGCCTTGTTTTCCAAAGGCATTGAAATTTTGAAAAATCGTGATATAACGTTTGATTTTACACATTGTTGCAATTCTGCCGCGGCATTTATGTACCCCGAATTTAAAAGTACACTTGTGCGTGCAGGCATTGTGCTTTACGGCGAAGCTCCCTCGGCACAGCTTGAAATTACAAGCTTAAAAACCGCTTTGCAATTAAAGGCGGTTATCTCACAAGTAAAGCACATAAAAAAGGGAAGCTATGAAAGCTATGGGCGCACTTTTTGCGCAAAAAGCGATATGAAAATTGCAACCGTTTGCGCCGGCTATGCCGATGGCTACCCAAGGGCAATGTCTAATTTGGGCACGGTAAGCATAAACAACAAGCCTGCAAAAGTTATAGGCCGCGTTTGTATGGACCAATTAATGGTTGATGTAACAGACATTGAAAATGTAAAAGAGGGCGATATAGCAACGCTTTATGGCAGCGATGCCGCCGATAGCGTTAAAGCGGTTGCAAAAATTGCAAACACAATAAATTACGAAATAATATGCAGCGTTGGCCATAGGGTTCCACGTGTTTATATGCAAAACGGCAAAGTTTTGAATATTGTTGATTACCTTGAACAATAAGCCAAAAAACAAGCTTAAATTATGCTTATTATGGCTTTTTAATACAAAACGAAAAACGGCTTTTGGTTTGCCGTTGCAAGAAACCGCAAATAAAAAGGAGTAGCTATGAACGAAAAAAAATTACTTTTAGTGGTAGATTATCAAAACGATTTTGTAGACGGAGCGCTGGCAAACCCTGCGGCAGTGCCGCTTGCAAGCGGAATAGCACAGCTTGTAAAACAATATATTCAAAACGATGACTATATTATTTTTACAAAAGACACCCATGAAAAAAACTATTTAAAAACGCGCGAGGGCATGCATTTGCCAATTGAACACTGCATAAACGGCACAAAAGGGCACGAATTACATCCGCTTTTATTGCAAGCCATACAAAACGCAAACAGCAATAAAATTATGCAAATAAACAAGCCTACTTTCGGCGCAAAAGATTTGCCAAGTCAAATCGAAGAATTTTTGAAAGGTGCGCCTGTAGAAATAGATATTTGCGGAGTTGTAAGCGAAATTTGCGTTATAAGCAACGCCATAATTTTACATTCGAATTTTTTAAATGCAAAAATTAATATTTACGAAAATTTGTGTGCAGGGCTTAGCACAAATGCGCATGACAACGCTATGGGCGTTTTAAAAGGAATGGGATATAATTTGCTTAAATGGTAACAAAATTTATTAATAAATAAGGGCAGTGTTGCGAATACTAGATATTGCAGGCAGTAAATATAGCAGGCAGTGGCCTCATCGCCATAAAACATAGCATAGTTAGCTAAAAACAAGGCAGATGATGGACTATTGCCTTTCAATAATTTTAATTTGTGTTTTTATACAGGCGTTATTGCTAATTTCACTTGATTTTGAATAGAATTAATACACTGTTAACTGCTCAACCAAAATGCAAAAATATTCAAATTCGCCCTCAAAATAAGTTGTGAATCTACCTTGTATGCCAATAGTTGCGTCTGCCGCGGGAAGTGTTACATCCTCGGCAAATTTAAGCTCTAGGCCTTGTGGGCAACAACCTGTGGCATCGTTTATTACAACAAAATTCAAAGTTTGCGCTATTTCATCATAATACATTGTGCTAAATGTGCCAACTAAATTTATGCTTTTATCTAAATAATTGTTGTAATTTACCATTACATCGTATATTTGCGAATACACCATTGTGCTACTCATTGTAGTTAAATCTATATCGAAGTTTTTGCCTAATGCAAGCTCTTGCTGTGCGGCAAGAATTTCTGCGCTTGTTTCGGGCACATGCCCTTCTTGTGCATTCCCGTTTTCTATTGGGGCAAGCTCTTCTACCGTGGGCGGCAACTGTGCCTCCGGCGTACTATCGGGCGAAAATAAATCAAGCCCCTCATCTAATTGTGCCTCGTTTTGCAAAACATCGTTTTGTGAGTTGCTGTTTTGCTGTGAGCATGCGCTTAATGTTAAAATAATTGCTATAAATAAAATAAGCAATGTAAGTTTTTTCATGTTTGTAATTTTCCTTTCAGGCAGAAAAGCAATTTGTAAATCTGGCTTTTCAAGGCATAACAAGCCGCTTTTGTAAGCTTTACCACTGTTAATTCATTCAAAAAACTAGGTTTTTTAGCCGTTAGATGTAAGTACGTAATTCAAAACGCATATTAACATTAAAATTGTTGCGATAATTGCACTGCGTTTCAAACTACACTATTTTAATAATATTTCTATATAGAATATTATATTATACGCTTATCGTTGTCAATGAATACACGCAATATTTCACAAAAAGTTAAATGTTAAGTGCAATTTTTTTCGATTTGAAAGTGAACAATTTGTTTTATAATCCTATGTAGAAACAGCCCTTGCGGCTGTTTGCATAATAAACAAAGCGAGGAATTTATTTTTTAAGCGGTTGTAAAATAAAAAGCTACTTGCGCTGTGTCGTTCTTCTTTTCAGCGTGAAAAGAAGCAAAAGCACTGGCAATTGGCAAAAATCTAATATGCCTTTTTATGCAAGTTGTGCAATTTGTTTTTTGAGCAGATGCATATTATCAAGGCTGTTTGCGTTGAAACCTTCTTCTTTTCAGCGTGAAAAGAAGCAAAAG
>CAYJGM010000144.1:0-3693 GCA_964369495.1 uncultured Bacteroides sp.
CTGTGCCCTAACAGCCGCAACAAAGAACAATCACAATCGCTCGCTAACAGTAAGAATGACATACGCTCACGATTACATTGTTCTAATTGTTGCTAAAGGGATATATTGATATAGTTTATTTATCCCATTAAACTTTTGTTATAAAGCTTGCTTAATTCATATACACACAATATAATGCAAATATATAGTTATTTAATGTAAGTTTAAGGTTAAATAAATATAATAACAATATAAAATTGCATTTTTAACCTTTGAAAATGAAACACAAGCTATGGTAAAAAAGTTGCAAACGCCATTTAAGTAGCGTAGCAACGCCATTTAAATTCAAATTTGTTAACGAGATACACATAAGAAACGACGATTTTGAAATTACAATAACGAAACAACAGTTTTTTTCTATTTATGCAATAAATTTAAAATTACGTGGAGATAGTACAAATGAATAAAAAAAATATATCTAAAATTTGGAAAATATGCTTTGCATTATTTTTTGTTTTTTATGTAAGTTTTACCCTTTTAAACAGGTTTGTAATAGCGCAAAATATTGTTTCATTAAACGATGTAACAACAAATTCTTCGTCACATAACACATTTTTCGACGATAACAATATACCCGAAAACACAAACGAATTGCCGCAAGCTGATATAAATTTTGAAAGTGAAAGCAATACAATTGCCGGCGAGCCTATTATAACTCCTACAAGTTACAGCGATGAAAACATACAAATTACTATAAATACTATTTATGAATATAACACTACTATATACGTTGCCGAAATAATTATCAGCGACAGTTCACACCTTATGGCAGGCCTAGCACAAAATTCTTTTGGCACAAATGTAAAAGAGAAAACTTCAGATATTGCAAGCGAAAACAACGCTATTCTTGCAATAAACGGCGATTATTACGGCTTTAGAGATTATGGCTATGTTATGCGCAACGGCTATTTGTACCGAGAACTACAAATGCCCGATGGAAACGAAGATTTAGTTGTATATTCCGATGGCAATATGCAGATAATCAACGAAAACGATATAAGCGCACAGGCACTTGCAGAGCTTGGTGCAACTCAAATTTTTTCTTTTGGGCCCGGCCTTATTTCAAACGGTGAGATTACAGTTAGTGAAAACAGCAAGGTTGAACGCGAAGATGAAAGCAACCCAAGAACCGCTATAGCAATGATAGAACCTAACCATTATATTTTTATGGTTGCCGATGGCAGAACTGATGAGAGCGAGGGATTATCGCTATATGAAATGGCACTGATACTAAACGATTACAATTGTGAGCTTGCATATAATTTAGACGGCGGAGGTTCCGCCACAATGGTATTTATGGGAGAAGTTATTAACAACCCAACAACAAACGGCAAAGATTTTAAAGAACGGAGCGTGAGCGATATTGTATATATCAAATAAATTGAAAAATGTAAAAATTTATTGCATTACAACGCTTTTTTGTGTAGCTTTTTCCTTTATTTATTCACAGTTTTCACATGGGGTAAGCTCGCCACATATGACATATCTTTTTTTATATCCTTTATTATTAGGCGTTGTTGTTGAACAATTGTTAATTTTTTTAAAAATAACCGGCCCGGATTATTTTTGGCCCATGCATTTTTATCACACAGGCGTTGTCGCTCTTATTTTAGGCTCTTTGTTGCGAGGCATATTTGAAATTGCGGGAACAGCATCTTTTTATCAAATTGCCTTAAGTGTAGGCGGAATTGTATTAATATTTTGCGGTATTATCATGTTATTAATTATCAAAATAAAATCGTAAATATTTTTATAGAAACTTTAACATATACAATAATTTAAAAAGAAATGGAAAAAATACATGAAAAAAATATTATCTATAACGCTTGCGCTTTTAGTTATTATGTTTAGCGGCTGCAACCAAAATAACGGCGCGTCACAAAGCGGCGAAAATCAGGGCAACAATACCCTAACACAACCCGAACAAACTAGCCAAGCAACTACCGAGGCTGTTGGTTACCCCGATATTAACTTGCAAGAAAACTTAAACTCCACTGCGCAAACAATAAGCCAAGCAGATGTATTAATAAGCGAAAGTGGAACCTATGAATTTTCGGGAGATTACACAAGTATTACCGTTAATGTAAACAAAGATATTGACGAGGGTGTGGTTTATCTTGTTTTAAACAATGCAAATATTGATAATGATATTGGCACCCCGATATATATTATTGAGGCACAAGATGTGGTTATTGTACTTGCCGAGGGCACTGTAAACACAATATCCCAAGGGGCAATTGTTACAACCGATGAAGAATTTCCATCCGGTGCATTGCATTCGAAGGCAGACACCGCTATAACAGGAAATGGTAGCCTTGTTGTAAACACGCTTTACCAAGACGGTATTAACAGCCGTGACGATCTTATAATCGAAGACGCTAGCATAACCGTAAATGCGGTAGAGCACGGCATAGAGGCCAAAGATCTTCTAGCAATTTCTAATGCAAATATAGATATCACATGTGGAAAAGATGGGCTTAAATCTTCAAATGATGAAGACATAGAAAAAGGTAATATTATTATCAAAAGCGGAAACTTTAACATAACCGCAGATAGTGATGGCATTTCAGCCGAACAAAACTTACAAATAGATGCAGGCACTTTTGCAATTAACACAGGCGGTGGTTTTGTTGAAGTGCTAAACGAAATTACTCGAGGTGAGGGTTCGGGAGATATAGTTTCTGCAACGGATTTACTTGAAGAAAGTATGTGCTCGCTAAAAGGTGCAAATATAACAATAAATGGCGGCGAATTTATCTTATCCTCATACGAGGATACTGTTCACGCCAATGGAATTTTAACAATAAACGGCGGAAATTTTGATATTATTTCCGGCGATGATGCCCTACATGCCGACACCCACTTAATTATAAATGATGCGCAAGTTTTAGTGCAAAATGGCTATGAGGGTATCGAGGGCGAAACTGTTACAATAAATGGCGGTGATATAAATATAACGGTTTTAGACGATGCTATAAACGCGAACAGCGACAATGGTTATGTATTAATTACAAATGGCAGAATATTTTTAAAATGTCAAGGCGATGGCATCGATTCAAACGGCGATTTAACAATAGAAGGTGGCGAGATTGTTATAGATGTAGATGCCATTTATTCAGGCGGCGACGGTGAGCTTGATGTAACCGGCATGTACAGCATATCAGGCGGCAGCATAACCGATGAAAACGGCAATGAAATATCACCTATTTATAGCGCACAAAACGGCGGAGGGTTAAACAATCAACCCGGTGCAAATAGGCCGGGCGGGCGATAGCCTTTATTTTCGGCTTTTATAAATGTTTTTTAAGCTTTTATAGAATATAATATATCAACTATAACAGCCTGTTTTCCGGCTTTCCGTATGTTTTACGGTAAGCCGTGAAAATAAGGCTGTTTTTATTTGTTTTTTGCCGGTGCGCATTACGAAGTATTGCAAAAAAGCACATGTATAAGCAATTTTTGCTTTGAATTTACCGGCCAAACAGATATAATTAGAACCCACCTGTTTTGGCAAATTTATGCACTATGTTGCGCTATCTTCACTTGCAATACAATAAATATTGCATCAATTTGGCTAGCCAAACCGATGTAATACGAAGCCGTTTTTTATTTAGCCAAACGCCCTAAAACTGCGGCAGTGCACCTCGTAAGGCG
>CAYJGM010000145.1:0-3618 GCA_964369495.1 uncultured Bacteroides sp.
GCAATCCCCCGGCGCTTTTGCTTCTTTTCACGCTGAAAAGAAGAAGGTTTCAATGCAAACAGCCTTGAAAATTAAAAACTACTTAAAAATCAAATTACTCACCTTGCCCAAAAAGGCATATTAGCTTTCGCCAATATCCATTGCTTTTGCTTCTTTTCACGCTGAAAAGAAGGGCAATACAACGCAAAAAGCCTTGATAATATGCATCTTCTCAAATAACAAACTGCACACCTTTCCCAAAAAGGCATATTAGCTTTTTGCCAATCTCCAACGCTTTTGCTTCTTTTCACGCTGAAAAGAAGCATGCCACATTGCAAACAATCTTTATGCTTTACAACTGCTCAAAAACAAATTGCTCACTTTCAAATCGAAATAAAATTACACAAAACCTATAAATTTATTTATTAAAAACAGTTTAATTTTTTGCTTGCAAGCATTTACTTTTTTACTTATAATGTATTTAAGGGTTGCGGCAATTTTTATAAATTGTGCAAATATTCACAACACACCGGCAACTTAAAGGTTGTTGATAGTTAAAAACTAAAAGTGAAGAGATAAGATGTTTACATTAAATATCCACATGCAAAAATAACAGCTAAACGAGGTGTAAAATGGTATTAGCTATAGACATAGGCAACACAAATATTGTTATGGGCGCTTACCGAGGTGAAAACCTTATGTTTTCTACGCGCTTTGCCACAAACAAAAAACTTGAGGCAGACCAATATGCCATGCAGATAAACGGCATACTAAATTTGCGCACAAACGAAAAATTCAACGTTAGCGGTGCAATTATTTCAAGCGTTGTGCCACAGGTTACACAAGACATAGTAAATGCTTTGCAATTACTTTTTGGCATAACCCCATTATTGTTGCAAGATACCGATAAAATGGGAATAATTATAAAAATAGATAACCCAAACGAGTTGGGAAACGATTTAATAGCGGGCGTAATAGGCGCAAAAAGCCATTACAGCACGCCTGCAATTGTAATAGATTTAGGCACGGCAACAAAAATTACAGCTGTTAATTCAAAAGGCGAAATATTGGGCTGTAGCATAATGCCCGGCGTGTTTATAAGCCTTAATGCATTAACCGGCGCAGCAAGTGCACTTAGCGGAATAGCCTTAAACGCGCCAAAAAACGGCAAAGCAATTGGAACAAACACCCAAAACAGCATGCAAAGCGGCATAGTATACGGCACCGCCGCAATGTTAGACGGAATGATAGAGCGTTTCAACGAAGAGCTTGGGCAAGATGCTACAGTGATTGCAACAGGCGGCGCGGCAAGCTTTATTGTGCCACATTGTAAACACAAAATAATAAACGATGAAAATTTAATTATAAACGGCCTTTACAAGGTTTATAAAAGCGAGATTTCAAATGAATGAAAACAACTAATTTAACAAAACAAAGCATAACAAAAGCACTGGTTACATATTTTTTGCCTGTTTGGGCAGGGGCGTTTTTTCAACTTTTTTATAACACCGCCGATGCCGTTATAGTTGGCAATTTCTTAGGCAAAGATGCGCTTGCGGCTGTTGGTGGCCCTGCTGCAATTATGGTTAATTTGTTCGTTGGCTTTTTTGTTGGGCTAGGTTCGGGCGCAACTGTGCTTGTAAGCCAGTTTTTTGGCGCAAACGATAAAGAAAACACAAATAAAAGCGTTCATGCGGCAATGGCTTTAGGCATTTTTTCGGGCGTAATTATGATGATTTTGGGCATTGGGTTTTCCTTGCCGGTTATAAAGTTAATGGGAACGCCCGAAGAACTTATAGATATGTCGATGCAATATTTAAACATTTATTTTGCAGGCATAATTTTTACGGTTATTTACAATTTAGGCGGTAGTATTCTTCGTGCTGTGGGCGATTCACGCAGGCCGCTTGTGTTTTTAGTTATTAGCAGTATAACAAATGTAATTTTGGATATAGTGTTTATATTGGTAATTCCCTTAGGCGTTGCAGGTGCGGCGCTTGCAACAATTATTTCGCAAGCTTTAAGCGCTGTTTTAATTGTTATTGCACTTTCAAAAACAAACGAAAGTTATAAACTTTATATAAAAAAAATACGCCCGCATTTTAATTTGCTAAAAACCATGATGCGAATTGGCATACCTTCGGGCTTGCAAGTTAGCGTATATACAATTTCGGGCCTAATTATTCAAAGCGTAATCAACTCATTTGGCACGGATACAATTGCGGCTTGGTCTGCTTTTAGTAAGGTAGACGGCATAATTTGGATGACACTAAACGCTGTTGGCATTACAATAACAACATTTGTAGGGCAAAATTTCGGTGCCGGGAATATTGACAGAGTGAGAAAATGCGTGCGATTGGGCATGTTGTTTTCTTTAGCGATAGTTGTAACGCTTTGCTTTTCAATGATGCTGTTTGCCCCAAATTTATTGCAAATTTTCGTTAGCGACATAAATGTTATCAACATAGGCGTTGCAATGATGATACATATGGTGCCTTATTATTTTTTATGGGTGCCCATAGAAATTTTTGGCGGCACATTGCGTGGCGCCGGCAGCACGCTTATTCCCGCAATAATACAAGTGTTCGGCGTTTGTGGCATTAGAATAGTTTGGATGTTTGTTGTTGTGCCTTTAAACCCAAGCGTAGAGTTAGTATGTTTAGGCTACCCTGTAAGTTGGTTTTTAACCTCTTTAACTTTGTTTGTTTTTTATAAAAAAGGCAATTGGATAAGCGAGGGGCTTAACCGATTACAAACAGCAAAGCAAGATTAATGGCACACATATGCAAGTGTATTGTGTGTACTAAAATAACATTTTTTTACCAATCAATTTTCAAAATAATTATACCCACACCTAACCACGTGCAAAACTTATATTTTTTGCGTTTGCATATGGCTATTCACAACGAAAACGGAGGCAAATTATGAACCGCGAAACGCTTAGCCAAACAATAAAAACACACACAGTTATAGCCGCATTAAAAAACGATGAGGGGCTAAAAAAATGCACCGAATGTAATTGTGCGGTTGTGTTTATATTGTATGGAAACATAAATAATATCGCAAAAATAGTTAATACCGTACACAACGCAAAAAAGCACGCATTTGTGCATTTAGATTTAATAGAAGGCCTTGCCGCGAAAGAAGCCGCTGTTGATTATATTGCAAAAAACACATGTGCGTGCGGTATAATATCCACAAAACCCAATTTGATAAAATATGCAAAAAGCCTTGGGCTTATTACAGTACAGCGCTTTTTTATGTTAGATTCACTTGCAATAGAAAATGTGCTTAGAACAGATAAAAACAGCAACGCCGATTTTATTGAAATTTTACCGGGTTTAATGCCGAAAATCATAAAAAAAATAAACACACAAACAAAACATGAAATTATAGCAGGTGGCCTAATAAGCGAGGAAGAAGACATAAAAACGGCGTTAAGTGCCGGCGCGCTTGGCGTTTCTTGCACTTGCGAGGCACTTTGGGGCTGATTTTAAAAAAATAATGCATAAAGTGTTGACAAACTAGCATAAGATTTGTATAATAATAAAAGTCACCTCTAGGTGAGGCGGCATAAAACGCAAGGCCCCTTGGTCAAGCGGTTAAGACGTCGCCCTCTCACGGCGAAATCAGGAGTTC
>CAYJGM010000146.1:0-3492 GCA_964369495.1 uncultured Bacteroides sp.
CATAGCGCATAAATTTGCCAAAATAGGCGGGTTCGGATTATATCGGCTTGGCTATTCACACTGTTCGTTTTTTTACACGTTTTTCAAGCAAACCTAAAAGAAAATCGCAAGTAAGCGCCAAAAGTGCAATTATAATGCTGCCTGCGGCCGTCATTGCAGGGTCGTAAATAGTTATGCCACGGTAAATTGCAACGCCTAAACCGCCCGCGCCAACAAAAGATGCAATACTGCTAACCGAGATATTCATAACCACCATATTGCGTACGCCGGCTAAAATAACGCCAAATGCAAGCGGCAATTTTACTTTATAAAGCGTTTGAAACCTTGTAGAGCCCATGCCTTTAGCCGCCTCTAAAATATCGCTATCCACAGTTGTAAGGCCTGTGTAAGTGTTGCGCACCATGGGCATCATTCCATAAAGGGTTAAAGCCACAATTGCGGTTTGGTTGCCTATGCCCGTGAACGGTATAAGTATGCCCAAAAGCGAAATTGCGGGTATTGTGTAAAACACATTGCAAACGCCTATAATAAACGGCGCAGCTTTTTGGTGTTCTGAAATTAAAATACCCAGTAAAAGCCCAATTGTTCCCGCAAAAGTTATTGCGGTAAGTGCGAGCGAAAGATGGTCTAGTAAAAGTTCTAAAAACCAATCTGAACGTTCAATATAAAGTGAAAATATTTCACCCAATTGCCCCATATAGCTCCTCCGAAATCGGCCGCAATGCAAATTGCCGCACCGTTAAAATAATTTTATGTTCACAAAAGATTTTACAAAATATGCATTGCTGCAATATAGTAACAACATGTAATTATAATTCAAAGTTTAAACATTAAAAAAAACAAACACAATTTAAGTATATTGCGGTTAGTATATAAAGCCGATAACTTGTTTTAAAAGCAAATTATAATTTTTAGGGCCGTTTGCATTTTAAAGCACTATTTTCATCGTTATTTTGTTAAATTTTGTAATATACAGTTGAATTATAATACATAGCAATGTAAAATGCAAGGTTTTGGCTGTTAAATTTTGTAATTATTTGTTGTTTTATGTATATTAGATTTATTTGACAATTTATATTAGTTTTTGTATACTTTTTATTATGAATATAATATTTTTATTAAAGCAATGCTAATTAATATTTAATCAGTAAAATATATCATGCGCTATAAATTTAAGACGGTGAAAAATGAAAATACAAATTTCAGATAATTTTACATATTTAAAACTTATTAAGTTTACTATTCCCTCTATAATAATGATGATAATAACTTCTGTTTACAGTATTGTAGACGGGATTTTTGTTAGCAATTTTGTGGGTGAAATTGAATTTGCGGCGCTAAATTTAATATACCCTATAATAATGATAACAAGCGCCTTTGGTTTTATGGTGGGCACAGGCGGCTGTGCGCTAATTGCAAAAAATTTAGGCGAGGGAAATAAAAAAAAGGCGAACGAAACATTTTCAATGCTAATAGCAATTATAATAATTGTATCTGTTATAATTTCTACGCTTGGAATAATATTTATAAAGCCCATAAGCTTGCTTTTAGGCGCAACGCCCCAGTTACTGCAAAGCTGTATAGTTTACGGCAGTATAATGCTTGCGGCAATACCGGGTTTTATGCTACAAGTTGCTTTTATGATGTTTGTTGTTGTGGCAAATAAACCGAATATGGGCATGATACTTTCAATAATTAGCGGCATAACGAATGTTGTTTTAGATTTCGTTTTAATTGTTGTTTTGGATTTTGGCCTTGCCGGTGCGGCAATTGCAACAGGCTTTAGCCAAATATTAGGCGGCATAATTCCGCTATGTTATTTTTTAAATAAAAACAACAGTAGCAGTTTGCATTTATGCAAATTTAAGTGGGATTTTAAAGCGTTCTTAAATTCTTGCTCAAACGGCGCAAGCGAAATGATGACAAGCATTTCGAAATCGTTTGTAGATATACTTTACAATTTACAACTTATGCTTTATTTAGGCGCAAACGGTGTTTCGGCATATGGCATAATAATGTATGTTTCGTTTGTATTTTCAAGCGTTTTCATAGGCTATTCAATTGGCGCATCGCCAATAATCAGCTATAATTACGGCGCAAACAACAAGGTGCAATTGCAATCACTTTTCAAAAAAAGCTTAATATTGCTTAGCGTTTGCGCCTTGGTTTTAACCGCTATTGCCGAGATATTTGCAAGGCCGCTTGCCGCGATTTTTGTAAGCTATAACGCCGATTTATTAGAGCTTTCAACAAGGGCGTTTCGCCTGTTTTCGCTATCGTATTTATTTAGCAGTATAAACGCGTTTGCATCTTCGTTTTTTACTGCGCTTAATAACGGCAAAGTTTCCGCCGCTATTTCATTTTTGCGCACATTGGTGTTTCAAGCGGCGTTTATTATGCTACTACCGATTATTTTAGGAATAGATGGCATTTGGCTTGCCGTTGTTTTTGCGGAAATTATTTGCCTTGGAATTAGCATTGCGTTTTTTGCGGCTAAAAACAAACAGTATGGCTATATTAAAAGTAAAAAGCAAAAGTAAGAGAGGGGTAGCAATTTGTACAATAAAATAGGCGAAGTTTTGTGCGCACAATTCCCAAAAGAGCTTGTAAACGCGTTTCTTCAAAGCTATGAAAAAAGCATGGCGGAATATAAAAAGCAAGATTTACAAAGCCTTGCGCAACAACTAAGCAATTATTGCGATAACACCGTGCGCCTAATTGAATTTAAAATTCATGGTGCATACACGCCGTTTTTAAGCAAAATTCCGGCTATTGATGAAAACCTGCTTTGTGTTTTGCAAGAAAACAAGCAAAATATATCGGCAACTTATAAAATTATTTTGCCGCGCAGTATATATTTAATGCAAGGTGTTTTATATCAAAGGGGTATGAATTTAGCAAATGTGCCACCCTCAGAAGAAATAGATACAAACTTTCTTTTAAACAGTGCAAAATTTATTATGGCAGAACTAATACGAGTATGCGCAAGCAGTAAAAACGGCATAGAGCAAGAGCTTATTAAAAATGTTACCGAAAAAGAAAGCACTATAATTTGGAACACAGGCAAAAACATAAGGGTTTTAAACCCAAAAATGCAGTGCAAAGAAAAGGTGCTTTGTATTTTATATATTAAAGACGGGCAAACAACAAGCGATTTGCTTTTAGCAAGCGAGTATCCTAACGAAACGGTGTTCAGGCTTTATCTAAAGGAATTGCACGAGAATAAAATGATAGAATACGTGAACGATAAGTGTTATTTATCGCCCAAAGGCAAAATTTCTGCGGAAGAATTGATGAAATAGGGTGAATATGAAAACGGCACATGTGAATTTTCAAAGTAGTTTTCATTGATACGTCCTACTTTTCAGCGTGAAAAGTAGCTTGCTGTTTAAGGCAAAGCAAGCAATTTGTTTTTATAAGTGCTTGTTAATTTTTATAGCTGGTTTCGTTTATACGCCCTACTTTTCAGCGTGAAAAGTAGCAAAACCGCTG
>CAYJGM010000147.1:0-3260 GCA_964369495.1 uncultured Bacteroides sp.
TAGGCGTGTTCGGATTACTCCCTAACGGCTAAGTTTTTTAATTTTAAAACAAAGCATTATAGCCTAAAAACAACCCCTGCATTTGTGCAAAGCTACAATTGTATTTTATTTGCATTTATGCTATATTAATTAAGTAATTAAATATTGTGTTTTAAGAGATTGTAGAGAAACAAAACATGCCGCAAAGTAATAACAATTTTGCGTTTGTTTGGTTTTTCTTTTTTTTATGCCAAATAAACAAATAGAACGGAGAAAATTATGGTATATGATGTTGCAATTATCGGCTGTGGCATAATTGGCGCAAGCACAGCTTATCAGCTTTCAAAACACAATGTAAAAACGCTTGTTTTGGAAATGCACAACGATGTTTCAATGGGCACAACAAAGGCAAACAGCGCAATTCTACACGCGGGGTACGACCCAGAACCCGGCACAGATATGGCATATTTAAATGTTCACGGAAGCGCTATGGCAAAAGAAATTTGCACGGCGCTTAATGTATCGTACAAGCAAATAGGCTCGTTTGTTTTGGGTTTTAACAAGCAAGACGAACAGCATATAAAAAAATTATATGATAACGGCATAGCAAATAATGTGCCTGATATTCAAATAATATCGGGCGAAAAAGTGCGCATGATGGATAAAAACATAAGCGAAGATGTTACATGTGCACTTTATGCGCCAAGTGCCGCTATTGTAGACCCATGGGAATATGCCCTTGCAATGGCGCAAGTTGCCGTAAAAAACGGCACACAGCTTGAACTTAAAACAAAGGTAAGCGAAATAAAAGAGCAAGATGATATCTATTTAATAAAAACAACAAAGGGTGAATTTAAGGCAAAATATATTGTAAACGCCGCAGGCGTTAATGCCGATGAAGTAAACAATTTAGCAGTGCCGCAAAGTTTTACAATAAAAGCAAACAAGGGCGAGTATTTCTTGCTTGATAAAACCGAGGGGCAAAGGGTTAAACATGTTGTTTTTCAATGCCCCACAAAAGAGGGCAAAGGCGTTTTGGTTGCACCCACGGTTCACGGCAATTTAATTGTTGGCCCCAACGCACAAGATGCCGATAAAAACGATGTTTCCACCTCGTTCGAGGGCTTAAACCATGTTTCCAAAGCGGCCGTAAAAAGCGTTCCAAGCGTAGATTTCAGGGCGAATATCCGCAGTTTTGCCGGCCTAAGGGCGCTTAGCGATAAAGATGATTTTATCATTGAATTTGCAACGCCTCGCTTTTTAAATTTAGCCGGTATAAAATCGCCCGGGCTTTCTGCGGCGGCGGCAATTGGCGAGCGAGCGGTTAATATGCTTAGCGAAAACGGCCTATTATTAACCGAAAAGCAAAATTTTGATAACACAAGGCCAAAAACTAAATTTACGCATTTAAGCGAACAAGAAAAACGCGAATTAATTAAAAAAAGCCCCGAATACGGCCGCGTTATATGCCGCTGTGTAACCATAACCGAGGGCGAGATAATTGAAAGCATAAAAGCACCCATACCGCCATGTTCTTTAAACGGCGTTAAAAGGCGTGCGGGCGCAGGCATGGGGCGTTGCCAAGGTGGTTTTTGCGGCCCACGTGTTGTGGAAATTTTAGCGCGCGAATTGAAGTTAGACCCAATGGATATTTTAAACGAGCAAGAGGGAACTTATATTTTAACAGGCCGCACAAAAACTAAAAACGGGGGTGCAAGCAAATGATTTATGATTTAATTGTTATAGGTGCAGGCCCTGCCGGCCTTGCGGCGGCACTTAGCGCATATGAAAACGGGCTTGAAAATATTTTGCTTATAGAGCGAGATAAAGAAGAGGGCGGCATTTTAAACCAATGTATACACAACGGTTTTGGCCTTCATTATTTTAAGGAAGAGCTAACAGGCCCCGAGTATGCCGGCCGCTTTGCAAAAATGGTTAGTGATACTAATATACAGCTTAGAACAGATACCATGGTTACAAGTTTAAAAGAAAATGAACAAAACCAAAAAGAATTGTATGTTATGAGCATGGCAAACGGCTATGAAATATTAACGGCAAACAGTATTGTTTTGGCAATGGGTTGCCGCGAGCGCACACGTGGTGCGGTTAATATTCCCGGTAGCCGCCCTGCCGGCGTTTTTACAGCAGGCACTGCACAGCGCTATGTTAATATGGAGGGCTATATGGTTGGCAAGCGCGTTGTAATTTTAGGCAGCGGCGATATCGGCCTAATTATGGCACGGCGCATGGCGTTAGAGGGCGCAAAAGTGCTTGCCTGTGTAGAGCTTATGCCATATTCGGGCGGCTTAATGCGCAATATTGTGCAATGCCTTGAAGATTATGATATTCCGCTTTATCTTTCGCACACAATAACAAAGATAGAGGGCGAAAACCGTGTTGAAAAAGTTATTGTTTCAAAAGTTGATGAAAACCGTGTTCCAATAGGGGGCACAGAAATGCAATTTGATTGCGATACAGTTCTTTTAAGCGTTGGTTTAATACCCGAAAACGAGCTAACACGTGAGGCAGGAATTGAAATTGACGCACGCACAAACGGCCCGTTTGTTTTTGAAGACATGCAAACAAGCATGCCCGGAGTATTTGCCTGCGGTAATGTTGTGCATGTGCACGATTTGGTTGATTTTGTTACAGCGGAAAGCATGCTTGCCGGGAAAAGTGCCGCAGACTATGTAAAAAACATGGCGCAGCAAAACCCGGGCGATGCCGATGTTTGTTACAAATTGCAAAACGGGCAAGGGATTTCTTACACAGTGCCGCAAAATATAAGGCAAAACCAAACGCAAAAAGCCGTTACCGTATTTTTTAGGGTGCGCCAAGTGTATAAAAATTGCACGATAAGCGTTAAAAGTGGCGATGTTGAAATTGCAAAATTTAAACGCGAACACGCAATGCCGGGCGAAATGGAAAAAATTGTTTTGCCCAAAGTGCTTTTAGAAAAGGCAGACACAACTAAACCGATTGTGGTGAGTGTGGTGTGAATGTGGAATTAACCAAATATTTAGCGTATATTTCTTTGGATAACAAATTTTAGTTTATATTATTTATAAAAAAATAGATGAGTTTTTAAGCAAGGTGTGCAATTTATTTTTAAGTGGTTGTAAAATATCAAGGTTTTTTGCGTTGATACGCCCTACTTTTCAGCGTGAAAAGAAGCAAAAGCGCCGGGTTTTGGCAAAAATCTGATATGCTTTTTTAGGCAAGGTGAGCTATTTGTTTTTTAAGCAATTTTTAATTATCAAAGCTGTTTGCGTTTGTGTCGT
>CAYJGM010000148.1:0-3090 GCA_964369495.1 uncultured Bacteroides sp.
CATCGGCTTGGCTAACCAAATCAATGTATTAAAACCACCTTAAAGCGCATAAATTACATGCCAAACAGCTGGGCAGATAATAAGCCACAGGATTTGATGTCAAAGCAAAAGTTTAATATATAAAAATTTGCCGCTATCTAACTAAATAGTGTCGATACTATCTAAAAAAATAAAACAAATAAAGCGAGGGTATGAAATGAAAACATTAAAAAAATTTGCGGCAATAATTTGCGCATTATCACTTATTTTGGCATTAACCGCCTGCGAGCAAAGCACAGCAGGGCCAATTAAAATAGCAACAAAACCCATGACAGAGGGCTATATTCTAGGCGAAATGCTGGGCCTTTTAATTGAAAACTTTACCGAATATGATGTTGAAATTACAAAGGGCATAGGCGGCGGCACTTCTAATATTCACCCGGCTATGGTTGCGGGCGATTTCGATTTATACCCCGAATACACCTCTAGCGGCTTTGTGCTTGTTTTAGGGCAAGAGCAAACGGGAATTTCCGACGAAGAGATGTACACACAATTAAACGAGATGTATAACGAACAGTTTGATATGAGCTGGATGGGGCTTTACGGCTTTAATAACACATATACCTTAGCGGTAAATGCCGATGTTGCAAACGAGTATAATTTAATTACTACCTCAGATTTAGCGGCGGCATCAAGCGAGCTTGTTTTTGGCGGAAACCCCGATTATATAGAGCGTGCAGACGGCTTGCAACTTGTTATTGATACATACGGGCTTAATTTTAAAGATATCTCCGACATAGACATTGGCCTTAAATACACGGCGCTATCAAACGGCGATATAGACGTTACAAACGCATACACAACAGACGCACAGCTTGCAAGCGATAGTGTTGTAGCCCTAGAAGATGATTTAAATTTGCAAGTTAATTATTTTTGCTCTACCGTTGTGCGAAACGATGCCCTTGAAAACTACGCAGGCCTTGAAGAGGCGCTTTCAAAAATGGATAATTTGCTAACCGATGCCGACATGGCGGCTTTGAATTATAAAGTTGAAGTAGAAAAAACAGACGAAAAAGAAGTTGCAAGGCAATATTTAGTTGATAAAGGCATTTTGGAGGCCGAATAATGGCAGATTATGCTATACAATTTAAAAACGTAAGTAAATCTTACAGTGATGTAAATGTGCTCGATGATTTTTCACTTGATATCGAAAAAAACTCTTTTGTAACAATGCTTGGGCGTTCGGGGTGCGGAAAAACCACCGCACTAAAATTGATAAACGCACTCATTCTGCCAAATTCCGGGCAGATAATGGTAGAGGGAGAAGATGTAGCTAAAACAGACCCTATTGCGCTACGCAGAAAACTTGGCTATGCCATACAGGGCGTTGGGCTGTTTCCGCACATGACAATTGCGCAAAACATTGCCTATGTGCCAAACCTTTTAAAGCTTTGGAATAAACAAGAGCGTGAGCGTGAGGTTGCAAGCCGCCTTGAAAAAGTTGGGCTTAGCGCAAAACTTGCAAAACGCTATCCTCGTGAGCTTTCGGGCGGCATGCGTCAACGTGTTGGCGTTGCGCGCGCGCTGGCGGCAGATCCTAAAATTGTGCTTATGGATGAACCTTTTGGCGCAGTGGACGGCATAACAAGAAAAGCCCTTCAAGAAGAGCTTTCAAAATTGCACAAAGCAAATGATATGACAATTGTTTTTGTTACGCACGATATAAATGAAGCTGTGCAAATGGGCACAAATTTATTAATTATGGAAAATGGCAAGGTGTTGCAATATGATACACCACAAAACATTGTGCAAAACCCAAAAAATGAATTTATTGAGGGCTTAATTAAAAAATCTTGTTGATAAATTCAAGGCTTTGCTCGTTTAGCTCGTAAACTTGTTCTTCAAAATTCGAATACTCGCCCGGAAGTGTTCCGGCGTTATAGGTGGGTTGTTGCCTATCTAAAAATTGCCAAATGCGCTTATACTCATTTAATTCCACCGCCGAAATATTTGTGGCTATTTTTGCGGAATTCTCTTCAAAAAATTCGCTTAACACTTCGCTTAAACGCCCGTAACCCGCAGAGAAAAACAGGGAATACCCAAGTGCACGCATCTCGTAACGTGACACATTGCTAAATTGTGCATCGCTTAAAATTTGCGCAAAAAAACGTGGAGAAAGCACCTGTGGTTCGTTGCCGTTAATTATTACACCAAGTTCTTTTAGGCTTTCTTCGCTTGCGTAAAGCGATGTTCGCATGGAAATATTACCAAAAGCTTGCGCCGTTTGCCAAAGAAGCTCGGCAGATACAAACACATATTTTTCAACGCTTATTCCAAGCGTTTGGCTTATTGCGCTTGCCGCTTGAGAGGGGCCGGCGCTTTTTGTTGCCTGTTCTAAGGTAATTGGCTTGCCATCAATAATCATAACAGTTTCGCCGGGCATACTAACAACATTAATGCTGTTTTCATATGCGTTAAAATTTACAATAACGTAGCTTTGAGTGTTTTGCACATTTTCATCGCCCACCATAAGTAATATACTTATGGTTTCGTTTGCAGCAGGTTGCGATATATAAACCTCTGTTTGCGGCTCGTTTGCAAATTGTGCCCTTGGACGTGCAACATTTAAAAAATAAGCTATGCCGTAAATTGGTAAAATAGCGGCAAGCGTTACTATAAAACTTATAAAAAACACCTTAATTTTTGCCATTTATGTCTCCGTTTCACCTTTAATCGTTAGCTTTCAGCCTTATATTTGCCCTTGAATAGTATAAATAATCTTTGCTTTGTTTCGGTGCGAAAAAGTTGACTTTTGTTTTAACAAAGTTAGTAATTGTTTTTTTAGGTGCTTGTAAATTTTCAAAGTGGTTTTCATTAAAACGCCCTACTTTTCAGCGTGAAAAGACTAGGTTTTGCTTTATACAAAAGTTAGTAATTTGTTTTTTTAGGTGGTTGTAAATTTTCAAAGCTGGTTTCGTTGAAACGCCCTACTTTTCAGCGTGAAAAGACTAGGTTTTGCTTTATACAAAGATAGTAATTGTTTTTTTAGGTGGTTGTTAATTATTAAAGTTGGTTTCATTGATACGCCCTACTTTTCAGCGTGAAAAGTAG
>CAYJGM010000149.1:0-3024 GCA_964369495.1 uncultured Bacteroides sp.
TTTTACTTAATACTTCTTCACTCTTCACTAATTCCGCTACAAAGTTTTTTAAAGTAATAAGTAATAGTTAATAGTGAAGAAGTTAAGGTGTCGCCTATCGGCGATTGATTTAATAAATAGTTGTATCTGTTATTGGACAGTCATGCCACGTCGTCACTCACTTCATTTTGTGGGTGACGATTTTTATTTTTACCATTTTTAAAAATCATCGCCCACACCATTGCGTGGTTCCTCCTTTTCCTCACAAAGGTACGCTCAAAGTTGCTGTTTGGTTTCAATGCACCGCAGTGCTGATGGTGCACTTAAGCACACTTCAAAAAGCCGCATTATACAAGTTTTCGCTACCACCTTTGCGAGGGATGCTTTAAAATCACTCACTTCATTTTGTGGGTGACGATTTTTATTTTTCAAACGCTTTCACAATTATTTTTATAAATATTAAAAGATGTTTGTTACATTTCTATATATACAAATTTTGCAAATTTGGTATAATAGTTATAATGCAAACATAAATAAGCTACATATTATCGACACTATATAAAATTAAGGGGTAAAATATGCACAAAAAAACATTTTCTGTAAAACAATTATCGGTTATAGGCCTTTTAAGCGCTCTTGTATTTGTTTTTAGCTGGTTTCAAATACCAATAGGCGATGTTTCGCGCATACATTTAGGCAATGTGTTTTGTGCGCTTGGTGGCTTATTATTTGGGCCGCTTGTAGGTGGCTTTTCGGCAGGTTTCGGCAGTATGTTGTTCGATTTTACAAATCCGGCTTATATTGCCGAAAGTTGGATAACCTTTATTACAAAATTTGTGCTGGGCTATGTTGCCGGTGCTATTGCACACGGTAAATTTGGCAAAAAAGCTTTAATTAAAGATGCTATCGGTGCAATTTGCGGTTGTTTAAGCTATGTGGCGCTTTATTTGCTAAAATCTTTTATTATTATGTTTTATATAGAAGCACAGGCAATAGGTGCTGTGCAAGTGCAACTTGTTACTAAAGGCATAAGTTCGTTTACAAATGCGCTTTTAGCGGTAATTATATCGCTAGTTTTAGCACAAATGCTTCGCCCGTATTTAAAGCGTGCCGGAATTATAAAGGCATAAAATGAAAAAACACGCCTAATTAAAATAATGTATTGTGGCAAATTTAATTATAATGATATAAAATGCAAGCTAAATTTCTTTAAAATGCGGCATTGTGCTTTATTTGCGTTTGTTATAATACATTGTTAAAATTATCATTAATAAATGCTTGAAATTATATAAATAATAACTTATTTTAAAATTTTGCAATAAAAGCAATACCTAAAACGTATATAAAATAGCAAAGAAAAAAACCGGCACAAACGGTTTTTAACTATGCGTGAAATGAGGCAAATATGTCTGAGCATGGGATTTTGTACGACCCAGAAGAAATACTTAACGCCTATGGTGATATGGTGTTTCGCGCGGCATACAGCTTAACAAAAAACAGGCAAGATGCAGAAGATGCCGCGCAAGAAGTTTTTATTACTCTTGTTGAAAAACAGCCTGAATTTGAAAGCGCCGCACACCAAAAAGCATGGCTTTTAAGAGCAGTTGCCAATAGATGCAAAAGCCTTTTTCGCACGGTTTGGCATTCAAGAACAGAGGGCATAGCGGAGGATTTTCCCTCTGCCGGCTTCACTGTGGATGAACAGGGAATTACCGACGCCGTTAATGCGCTTGAACCTAAATATAAACATGTAATTTATTTGTATTATATAGAGGGTTACAGCACAAAAGAAGTTGCGAAATTGCTCGATATTACCCAAAATGCCGTGCTTTCACGCATGGCACGCGCGCGCGCAATGCTAAAAGAAACATTAGGCAACGAAAATTTGCCCGATAAATTCAAAGATGATATCGGAGGATAGAAGATTGAGTGACAATGAATACAAAAGCGCCATGAGTAAAATAGAGGCCTCCGACACTTGGAAAACGCAAACGCTTACTAAAATGAAAACAGCGGCGTTAAAACAAGCAGCAAGGCAACGTGAGATTGAAAACGCGCAAGAATATTTACAAAACAAGCAAATTGAAAAAAATGCAAACACGCAAAACAAAACAAATACTACCCAAGCACAAATGGAAAACGAAAGACAAATTGAAATTATCAAAAAAATGCAGGGTAAACCCGCACCGGCTATAGTTTTAAAACCCGAAAATACAATTGAAAAAGAACAAAAACTCACACAGGAAAATACTTTTGTAAAAGAAACTAATATAGATTATTTTAGTGAAACATCTCAAAAGCAAAGCGCAGGCACAAGGGGCAAAAGCGGGCCGCATTATAAAAGCAATAACAGCGGCAAAAAATACGTTCGCATTATTGCCATGTTTGCAGCGTGCGCAGCAGTATTTGCAGTAGGTTTTAACTTTATTCTTGGCTCGTTTAACATGGGTTCTGATGCTGCTTTTGAAGCTGTACCCGAAGCCCAAACGCCAATGATGATTGAAGATACTGCAGCAGAAAATGCCGATGCAATGCCAAGCGAAGAAGCCGAAAAACAAAATACCGAAACTACAGCCCAAGAGGGTAGTGCACACAACGACGAAACTGTAACCGGAATTGTTGAAAGCATAAATAACAATGAAATAACTCTTGTTTTAAACGACGGCACAACGCAAACTTTTGAAGTGACAGAGCAAACTGTTTGGCCCGAAACGCAAGATTTGCAGGGCTTAGAAGTTATGATTACACTAACGCAAAGCGAGGGAGCAAAAGAAATAAACCAAATCATTTTACAATAATACAATATTTTTATTTTGATTTTAAATGTAGCAAAAATCGCCAAAAGCAAATGTTGTTATTTGGCGATTTTTTATACGTAGGTAGGAGCAAAAGTTTCAAATATACTATTAAAATTAAAACACAATTGCAATTACATATTGTTGTGCTATTTGCCAATATTCCCCTATAGCTCAGTGGATAGAGCGCCGGCTTCCGACTTATCTGACAAATACGGCAGCGGTTAAAAATTTTGTTGATTTAGCGTGT
>CAYJGM010000150.1:0-2980 GCA_964369495.1 uncultured Bacteroides sp.
TATATATAACAGAAAGAAGAAACTATTATGCACAAGTATATTAAAGTTAATGAATTGGATAATGTTGCTGTAGCTCTTACAGATTTATGTACAGACGATAAAATTACTTTAGATAATTGTAATTTTATGTTAAAAGAGAAAATTAGCACAGGCCATAAATTTACAATAAATAGCATAAAAAAGGGCGAAGAAATTATTAAATATGGCTATTGCATTGGCGTTGCAACACAAGATATTAATCAAGGCATGCATGTGCACACGCATAATATAAAAACAGGGCTTTCAGAAATATCAGATTACGAGTTTTCTCAAAAATTAAATAAATTGCAAGAACCGATAACGCCACAGTTTTTTTATGGATATAAACGAAAAAATGGAAAAGTAGGAATTCGCAATGAAGTTTGGGTTATACCAACAGTGGGCTGTGTGAATAGTGTTGCACAAGAAATTGTTAAACAAACAAAACTTAAAAATGCGAACATTGCGAATGATATTGTTGCATATCCTCATCCATATGGTTGCTCGCAAATGGGCGACGACCAAGAAAACACAAAGCAAATACTTGTTAATTTAATTAACCACCCAAATGCTGCCGCGGTATTGGTATTAGGGCTAGGCTGTGAAAACAGTAATATCGATGAAATTAAAAAAATTATGGGTGAGTATGATAACAATCGTGTTAAGTTTTTACAATGTCAAGATTGTGATGATGAAATTTTACAAGGAAGTGAAATTCTTGATGAGCTTTGTACATATGCAGGGCAATTTAAAAGAGAACCGATAAATGTTAATAAATTAATAGTAGGCTTAAAATGTGGTGGCTCAGATGGGTTATCGGGAATAACGGCAAATCCGGCCGTAGGCGTTTTTTCTGATTTATTTATTGCACATGGTGCAACAAGCATTTTAACGGAAGTTCCTGAAATGTTTGGAGCTGAAACTATATTGATGAATAGGTGCGAAAATAAAGAGGTTTTTGATAAAACCGTTTCACTTATAAATGACTTTAAACAATATTATACAAATCACAACCAAGTAATTTATGAAAATCCATCTCCCGGAAATAAAAAAGGTGGGATATCCACATTGGAGGATAAATCTCTTGGGTGCACGCAAAAAAGTGGCAATGCAACAGTAACAGATGTTCTGAAATATGGGCAAATTGCCAGCAAAAACGGCTTGAATTTATTAAGTGCTCCGGGAAATGACCTTGTTGCAGCAACAGCCCTTGCAGCTTCGGGCGCACATATAGTTCTTTTTACAACAGGAAGAGGAACACCGTTTGCCTGCCCTGTGCCAACTGTAAAAATATCTTCAAACACAGCGCTTGCAAACAAAAAAAATAATTGGATAGATTTTGATTGCGGAGAGATTTTATCAAAAAATAAATCCATGCAAAAATGTGCAAATGATCTTTTCGAATATGTTTTAAATATTGCAAGCGGCGAAAAAGTAAAAGCTGAAATTATGGGATACCATGATTTTGCGATTTTTAAGCAAGGCGTTACATTGTAAATAATACAATTTTAAAATAATAGGAGAGCTAAATGGATAAATTAAATTATAACACCTTAAAAAAACAAAACACAAATGATTATTTTTTAGCAAATGCTCCTGAACGAATGTTGCAGTTTGGAGAGGGTAATTTTTTGCGTGCCTTTGTTGATTATTTTGTTGATGTAATGAATGAAAAGGCAAATTTTAATTGCAAAATTGTTGTGTGTCAGCCTATAGAAAATGGTTTATCGGAGATGATAAACGAGCAAGAAGGATTGTACACTTTGTTGTTGCGTGGTTATGAAAATAAAGAGGAAGTTTGCGAAAAAAGGTTAATTTCATCTATTAGCCGCTGCATAAATCCATATAAAAATCATAACGATTTAATTGACCTTGCCAAAAATGAAGACCTGCGCTTTATAAGCTGCAACACAACAGAAGCGGGTATTGTTTTTGATAAAACATGTAAATTGGAAGATGCCCCACCAAGCAGTTTTCCGGCAAAATTGACACAATTTTTGCATGCTCGTTATAAGGCGTTTGAAAATGCAAAAGGCTTTATAATCCTTTCTTGTGAGCTTATTGATAACAACGGAAAGGAATTGCAAAAATGCATTTTAAAATACGCCAAATTGTGGGGATTGGGCGAAAAATTTATGGATTGGGTGAATAAAGAAAATATTTTTTGCTCAACACTTGTGGATAGAATTGTTACAGGGTATCCAAAAGCCGAAGCAAATGAAATTTGCACAAAACTAGGCTATGAAGACCTATTAATAAACACAGCGGAAATTTTTGGATTTTGGGTAATTGAAGGGCCACAGAGTTTAAAACAAGAATTGCCATTTGATAAAGCCGAACTACCAGTTATTATTACAAACGACCACAAACCATATAAGGAGCGTAAAGTAAGAATTTTAAATGGTGCACATACTGCGATGATACTAGGGGCATATCTATACGGAAAAAGAAATGTGCGTGATTGTATGCAGGATGAAAACGTTAAAAAATTTATGAATAAGGCGATTTATGAGGAGATTATTCCAACCTTAGATTTACCTAAAGAAGAGTTGCAAGAATTTGCAAAATCGGTTGAAGATAGGTTTAACAATCCGTTTATAGACCATAAATTATTAGCCATCGCTCTAAACTCTACTTCGAAATGGAAAGCAAGAGTTTTACCGACAGTGAAAAAATACACAGAAAAATTCGGCGAAGCACCTAATTGCTTAACAAGCTCTTTTGCCTACTATATAAAATTTTTCAAAGGACACACTTTAACGGAAAACGGTCTGCTAGCAACAAGCAATGGCGAAGATTACATGATTAACGACGATAGGTTTGTTTTGGAATTTTACTATGAAAACAAAGATTTACCTATTGAAAAATTAGTTGAAAAAGTGTGCAAAAACATTCAATTTTGGGGTGAAGATCTAACAGAAATAAAAGGTTTTTATGAAAAAGTGCTTGATGCTTGTAAAAT
>CAYJGM010000151.1:0-2962 GCA_964369495.1 uncultured Bacteroides sp.
AAAAAGCTTCGGCAAAATTTCCGTCATATTTTACAAAAATGCTCATTAATACACACAGTATTGCCCTGGCTTTTTGTATCGATATAAAGGGCAAAAATTTTGCTCTAGTTTTTGCAAAATCTTTGTTTGTCAACATCTCAAAGTAAATTCCCCATTCAAAGGAGGTTACTATTATGAAGGTTAAACCTTCCGTAAAACCAATTTGCGAAAAATGCAAAGTAATTAAGCGCAAAGGCCGAGTAATGGTTATTTGCCAAAATCCAAAACATAAACAGCGCCAAGGCTAAGCTAAAGCGCTAAGTATAAGCTTATGGTGTGTTCCCGCCAAAGCTGCAGTAATTTAACAGGGAATAAATTAATCAGGAGGTGCTAATATGGCACGTATTGCCGGAGTTGACTTGCCCAAAGAAAAGCGAGTTGAAGTTGGCCTCACCTATATTTTCGGTATTGGTAACAGTGCGGCAAAAGAAATTTTAGCCGGAACAAAAATCAACCCCGATACAAGGGTGAAAGATTTAACCCACGATGAAGAAGCGCTTATTCGCGATTATATTGACAAGCACTTTACAGTTGAGGGTGATTTACGCCGCAATGTTGCTTTGGATATTAAACGTTTAGTTGAAATTCAATGCTACCGTGGAGTTCGCCACCGCAAAGGTTTACCTGTGCGTGGCCAACGTAGCAAAACAAACGCACGCACACGCAAAGGCCCTGCCAGAACAGTGGCTAATAAAAAGAAATAATCCGTAATAGGAGGATAATTAAATGGCAAAAACTGCTGCTAAAAAAGGCGCATCGCGTACAAAACGCCGCGAGCGCAAAAATATTGAACGTGGTTGCGCACATATTCAAAGCACATTCAATAACACTATCGTAACAATTACAGATGTACAAGGCAATGCAGTTTCTTGGGCAAGCTCGGGTAGCCAAGGGTTCCGCGGTGGGCGCAGAAGCACACCATATGCGGCACAACTTGCGGCTGAAACAGCGGCGAAATCCGCTATGGAGCATGGCATGAAAACTGTTGAAGTATACGTAAAAGGCCCGGGTTCAGGGCGTGAAGCTGCTATTCGCGCATTACAATCCACAGGCCTTGAGGTGAACATGATTAAAGATGTTACGCCTATTCCCCATAACGGTTGCCGCCCGCCAAAGCGCCGCCGTATCTAATTTAACAAAAGGGAGGTTTTTGTTACATGGCAAGAAATATGCAACCCATTGCAAAACGTTGCAAAGCATTAGGGCTTTCACCTGCTGTTATGGGATACGCAAAGAAAACTACAAATCGCAACCCCGGTGGCCAAATGCGCAAAAAGAAAAGTGAATACGCATTACAGCTAACGGAAAAACAAAAAGTTAAATTTGTATACGGTGTTATGGAAAAACAATTCCGCATGTATTACGAACGTGCTAGCCGTATGCAAGGCAAAACAGGCGAAAATTTACTAACAATGATAGAGCGTCGCCTTGATAATGTTGCATTCCGCTTAGGTTTTGCAATGACAAGAAGAGAGGCAAGGCAACTTGTAACACACGGCCATTTCAAAGTAAACGGCCATAAAGTTGACGTTCCTTCATATCTTGTAAAAGTTGGCGATGTTATTGAAGTGTGCGATAAAAGCCGTGACAGCGTTAAATTCAAACGCTTAACAGGCGAAGATGCCGCTATTGTAAACGTGCCAAAATGGCTAACTTATGAGAAAAACTCACTTAAAGGTTCAATTATTGCTATGCCGGCTCGCGATGATATCGATTTCCCGGTAGAAGAACATTTAATCGTTGAGTTGTACTCCAAATAATCCCTTGCAACGAATGCGAATACAAATATGCAACAAAAATATGTTTGCAGTATTAAGGAGGGTATTTATATGATGGAGATCGAAAAGCCAAAAATTGAGGCTACAAGCCTAAGCGCCGATGGGTGCTATGGTAAATTTGTTGTAGAGCCGCTTGAAAGGGGCTTTGGGGCAACACTGGGCAACAGCTTGCGCAGGGTTTTGCTTTCAAGCCTACCCGGTGTGGCAGTTACAAGCATTAAAATAGACGGCATTGTACATGAGTTTTCAGCAATTGAAGGCGTAAAAGAAGATGTTACGGAAATAGTGCTTAACATTAAAGGCATAACCGCAAAGCTTTACACAGAAGAGGCAAAAACAGTTAGAATAGAGGCATCTAGCGAAGGCCCTGTTACCGCAGGTGATATTATTCAAGATGCCGACATTGAAATACTAAACCCAAATTGGCATATAGCAACACTTGCCGCGGGCGGTAAACTTGTTATGGAACTTACCTTTGAAAAGGGAAGAGGCTATGTTTCTTCAGACCGTAACAAACAAGAGGCAGAAAATACTTCACTTGGCTCGTTGCCGGTGGATAGTATTTACACGCCTGTGTTAAAAGTGAACCACACAGTGGAAAACACACGTGTTGGCCAAATTACCGATTACGACAAGCTTTCAATAGAAGTTTGGACAGATGGCACAATTGATGCACAAGAGGCAGTAAGCCTTGCCGCAAGAATTATGACAGAACACCTAAACTTGTTTGTAACGCTTTCGCAAGAGGCAATGAACACCGAAATAATGGTGGAAAAAGATGATAAAGGCAAAGAAAAAGCGCTTGAGATGACAATTGAAGAGCTAGATTTATCTGTTCGTTCATTCAACTGTTTAAAACGCGCAGGCATAAATACAGTGGAAGACCTTATCAACAAATCGGAAGACGAAATGATGAAAGTGCGCAACCTTGGCCGCAAGAGCCTTGAAGAAGTAATTGCAAAGCTTGAGTCTTTAGGTTTTAACTTAACACAAGAAGACGAGTAAACAAAAAGGAGTGAATGGTATGCCCGGCACAAGGAAATTAGGCAGAGCCAGCGATCACCGCAGAGCTATGCTTCGCGCAATGGTAACACATTTGTTTGAAAACGGAAAAATTGAAACAACTGTTACACGTGCAAAAGAAG
>CAYJGM010000152.1:0-2901 GCA_964369495.1 uncultured Bacteroides sp.
ATCAAATGGGCGTGCCGTTAGAAACGGCACATGCCAAAAAATCTCCATTCTTTTTGGAGGTTTTACTAAAATTATTTGTGCTATGCACAGAATGGAGATTTTTATGAAAAAACAACCGACAAAAACTGACAAAAAGGCAAAAAAAAGTGCAAAAGAATTAAGTAAAGAAATACTATTTAATGCAAAACATATTGCAGATTTACAGCCCAAAATGCAAAAAAAGGCAAACGATTTTTGCGAAGGGTATAAAAATTACTTAAACCTTTCAAAAACAGAATATACCGCTTGCGAAACATCTATAAAAATGCTTATAAAGGCAGGATTTAAAGAATTTGATAAAAATACAAAATATAAATCCGGCGATAAAGTATATATGAATAACCGCGATAAATCGCTAATTTGCGCTGTTATTGGCAACGAAAATTTAGAAAAAGGCGTGCACTTGATGATAGCACACGTAGATTCACCACGCCTTGATTTAAAACCAAACCCATTATATGAAGAAAATGAATTTGCACTTTTTAAAACGCATTATTACGGTGGCGTACGAAAATATCAATGGGGCGCTACACCTCTTTCACTGCATGGTGTAGTGTATAAGGCAGATGGAAGTAAAGTTACCGTGCGTATAGGTGAAGACGAGGGCGATACTGTTTTTTGCATAACGGATTTATTGCCACATTTAGCACAAGTTCAAAACCAACGCAAATTAATCGACGGTTTAAAAGGCGAAGAGCTTAATATTTTAGTTGGCTCTGTTCCCTATCCGGACGAAGATGCAAAAGAACGTGTAAAACTTTACGCAATGCAACTTTTAAATGAAAAATACGGAATAACTGAACGCGATTTCACACGTGCAGAACTTCAAGCTGTGCCTGCATTTAAAGCGGCAGATGTAGGCCTAGACAGAAGCATTGTAGGCGGCTACGGCCAAGACGATAGGGTTTGTGCATACACAGCTTTAAATGCACTTATTGATGTTAAAAACCCAAAACATACGGCAATATGCGTGCTTTGCGATAAAGAGGAAACAGGCTCTAACGGCACAACAGGCTTACAAAGTGATTACACTTTCCATTTCTTACAACGCCTTGCAAATTCTCATAAAGCAGATTATATAACAATGCTTGAAAACTCAAAATGCCTTTCGGCCGATGTTAATGTAGCGCTAGACCCAACTTTTGCAGATGTTTGCGAAATAAAAAATACAGCACGCTTTAACCACGGCGTTGTAGTAACAAAATATACAGGCGCACGCGGAAAATCCGACACAAATGACGCAGATGCAAAAATGACAGCTTACACAACAAAACTTTTTGATGATGCAGGTGTTATTTGGCAAACGGGCGAGCTTGGCAAAGTAGACCAAGGCGGCGGCGGAACCATTGCAAAATATGTTGCAAACCGCAATATAGATGTTATCGACATTGGTGTGCCTATGCTTAGCATGCACTCACCGTTTGAACTTGCCGCAAAACTTGATATATACATGACATATAAAGCATTTTGTGCTTTCACACAGGAATAAATTACAAAAAATTTATTATTATTTAAATTTCTATCTATTATTTTAATGTAAATTGTGTTATAATATTAACAATTCCAAATTTAAACCAATTTTAGGAGGATTATTAAATGTCATTAATTAGCAAAGTTTATGCCCGTGAAGTAATTGATTCACGCGGTAACCCCACTATTGAAGTTGAAGTAACAACACAAGTAGGTGCTTTTGGGCGCGCAATTGTTCCCTCTGGCGCATCTACCGGCGAAAGAGAAGCTTTAGAGCTTCGCGACGACGATAAAGCACGCTTTTTAGGCAAAGGTGTTTTAAAAGCTGTTGAAAATGTAAATACCGTTATTGCAGATGCAATTATGGGAATGGACGTTACTTGCCAAAATGCTATTGATAAAGTAATGCTTGATCTTGATGGAACCGATTTTAAATCTAAATTGGGTGCAAACTCTATTTTAGGCGTTTCTATGGCTTGCGCACATGCAGCCGCAGATTACTATGGCATGCCACTTTACAAATATCTTGGCGGTTTTAACGGCAAAACTTTACCGGTGCCAATGATGAACGTTGTAAACGGCGGTAGCCATGCAGATTCTACTGTTGATTTCCAAGAATTTATGATTATGCCTGTTGGTGCAAAAAGCATTAAAGAGGCTTTACGCATGGGCGCTGAAACTTTCCACAATTTGCGCAGTGTTTTAAAAGCTAAAGGCTATAATACAAACGTTGGCGACGAGGGCGGTTTTGCCCCAAGCTGCAACGATGGCAATGAAGAGCCTTTGATATTAATTGTAGATGCTATTAAAGCTGCAGGCTATGAGCCGGGCAAAGATATTTGCATCGCGCTAGACGTTGCTGCTTCTGAATTCCACAATAAAGAAACAGGAATGTACGAACTTAAAAAATCCGGCGGCGGCACAAAAACAACCGAAGAACTTATTGATATGTATGCAGAGTGGGTTGAAAAATATCCTATTGTTTCAATTGAAGACGGCCTTGGCGAGAGCGATTGGGACGGTTGGAAAATACTTACAGACCGCCTTGGAACAAAAGTTCAACTTGTTGGCGATGATTTGTTCGTTACAAACCCAAGCATTTTAAAAGAGGGCATTGAAAAAGGAATTGCTAACTCTATTTTAATTAAAGTAAACCAAGTTGGTTCTTTAACCGAAACATTTGATGCTATGGAAATGGCTAAAAAAGCAGGTTACACTTGCGTTGTTTCACATCGTTCAGGTGAAACAGAAGACACAACTATCGCAGACATTGCAGTTGGTTTTAATGCAGGTCAAATTAAAACTGGTTCTATGAGCCGTACAGATCGTATTGCAAAATACAATCAATTAATTCGCATTGAAGACGAATTAGGTGATGTTGCAGAATACCAA
>CAYJGM010000153.1:0-2890 GCA_964369495.1 uncultured Bacteroides sp.
ATATGCTCCGCCTAAATTAGGGTTGCCTCCGTTTGTTTGTACTTTCATTGAAAGCGCATAACTAAGCGCGGCAACCGCTTGTGCTTTTAGTGCTTCATCGCTGTAACTCATAGGCATTTCCGCAGCAACCGCTCCTATGGTATAATCTCTTAATGTAATTTCTTCTACAATATCGGTTGCCTCGTTGTAAATTTTTAATATGTCGCTGTTTAATGGCTCTGTTTGGGCTGTGTTTGGCTCTGTTGTTTGCATGTTTTCAGGTTGCAATAAAACCGATGTGCTTTGTTGTGGTAAATTAATATCGGATTGTGGGTTTATAACAGCTTTGCTTTGGTTTAGAGAATTAAAAATTGATTGTATTATTACGGGCGCTATAGGTATAATATATATTAATACTGCGAACATTATAATTGAAGGCAAAATTTTTTTCATGATATTATCCATTCCTTTTTTTTGAATTTTTAGGTGGGTTATTTTTAACGTAAAATTAGTTGCACTTTTTAAATATATATTAATATTACTCTTGCAATATGTTTTAAAAATAGCTTGTATTAAATATTTTTTTAAATTTATTATGTTCTTGTGTTTTATTTTATTTTAAGTTATAATTAAAAAGGAAATTTATCAAGTTGTGTGGTTAATAGTAACTACGAGGGGCAACTTGTGAAACAAAAAGGAGGAGTATAATGCATAACAATAATATTATGAACAGCGAAACACCAACCATAACAAATTTATGTAATGAATTTTGGGCAAATAATTCTATCGATCCTGAAATTAGTGAACAGCTAGGTGTGAAAAGGGGGCTTAGAAACCCAGATGGTACAGGTGTTCTTGCAGGGCTTACAAATATTTGCGATGTTGTAGGTTATGAAATACAAAATAATAAAAGGCAAGCGGTTCCGGGTAAATTAATATATAGAGGCGTAGATGTTGAAGACATTGTTAATGCGGCATACGAAGAAGATAGGTTTGTTTTTGAAGAGGTAATTTGGCTTTTAATTTTTGGAAAATTACCAAACCAAGAACAGTTAAAAGGTTTTAAACAACTAATTGAAAATTGCAGACAATTACCCGAAAACTTTGCAGAAGACATGATAATGAAAGCGCCATCGCCAAATATAATGAATAAATTAGCGCGTAGTGTTTTAGCACTTTATTCGTACGACGACAATGCCGAGGGGCAAGAATTTGAAAATATTTTAAGACAATGCATGAATTTAATTGGCGGTTTACCAACAATAATGGTAAATGCTTACCAAATTAGGCAAAGGGTTTACGAACAAAAAAGCATGTATTTACATATGCCAAAGCCCGGCCAAAGTACAGCCGAGCATATTTTATCTACCTATAGGGCAGACCAAAAATTCACTAAAGAAGAAGCTAAATTGCTTGATTTATGCCTTGTTTTACATGCAGATCACGGCGGCGGAAACAACTCAACTTTTACATGTAGGGTGCTGTCTTCCTCGGGTACAGATACTTACTCTGCAATCAGTGCTGCAATAGGTAGTTTAAAAGGCCCAAAACATGGCGGCGCAAACCATAAAGTTATGCAAATGCTTTCGTATATTGATGAAAATGTTAAAAATGAAGACGACGACGATGAAATATTAGCATTTCTTGAAAAATTACTTTTAAAACAAGCAGGGGATAAAAGCGGTTTAATTTACGGCCTTGGCCATGCAGTTTACACTAAAAGCGACCCTAGAGCTATTATCCTGCGAACAAAGGCAAAAGCTTTAGCAGAGCAAAAAAATTATATTCGTAAATATAAATTGCTTTGCGCGGTAGAACGCTTAGGAAGCACCGCAATGCACAATGTTAAAGGCCCTATAGATGTATGCGCTAATGTTGATTTATTTAGCGGATTAATTTATGAAATGCTTGGAATACAAGACGAACTTCATACACCGCTTTTTGCAATTAGCCGAATTTCCGGCTGGTGTGCACACCGCTTAGAAGAAGTAGCGTTTTCAAACAGAATTATACGCCCTGCATACAAATATATTGGCGAGCACACAAATTACAACATTTTGGAGGATAGAGTATGAGCCAAAAAACCTGCATAAAAATGCTTATTATATGCATTTTTGTAGGTGTGCTATATTTTGTCGATATTTGCACAATGATATTTTTAGGTGATTTTTCAAATTTTGTTGTATTTTCAAATGTATGGGTTCGCTATATATTTCTAGCAGGAATTATAGCATTTATATGTATAAATCCTTTTTCAAAAAAACAAGATAATATTGTATCTTCATTTGTTTTTCACACGCCGCAAATTTTGTTTATTTGCGGTGTGTTTTCATTGCTTGTTGCAGGCGTTTCGTTTGTTCATGCATTTTGGCAGTTTATATACCCATCTACAAACTTTGGGCATATTCAAAGCAATTATTCAACGCAATTATTTGCAATGGCTATAAGATATGCATTTACTTTTTCGCTTGTATTTTATGGAGTATTTAATATTTTAATTTCAAAAAAAGATATTGTTTTTACAACAAAAAAAATAGTTATACGTAATTTTGGGCTTGTTGGTATATTGGCGTTTTGTTTTTTACCAATAATCATTTACAGCGAAAACCCCTCAAGCGTTCATCGCATTGTTTATATCTTTAGGGTGTGCGCATCACTTGCTGCTTTGTTGTTTGCGGTTAAATTTTTAGGGTTGTTTTTTGTGAAAATTTCAAGTTCACAACAACGCACACTTGTTAGTATCGGTTTAGTTGCTTTCTTGCTTTGCACTTGCATAACTATTCCAAACACTATATTTATGTTAATAAGCGGTAATTTTCTTGTATTCGATATAGCTACAAATATTCTTTTTATAATAATAGGCATAATTGGTGCAATTACTTCTTTATCTATATGTTTAGATAAATATAAT
>CAYJGM010000154.1:0-1273 GCA_964369495.1 uncultured Bacteroides sp.
TTAATATACCGTCCATCTAACAGGCAGGCGTCTATGTTTTCTTAGCCTTTATGCCTAGCACAACACAATATAAATCCCAAAGACAAATCGGCATACTCGTACTCTTCCCACTGTGCATCTATGGAAATAGAAGTACAACTGTCTATATATATATTGCGCAAAATAGAATTTGAAAGAGAAGATCCAACTTCAAATCCGTTTAGTGCATGTGTAACAGTAATATCTTGTAGTCTTACATTTTCCACACATTTGCCAAGTGCGTCTACTTCTACACCATACTTAAACCCCTCTATACACAAGCCTTGCACTGTGGTGTCACTTGATAAAACTGAAAAAGCAAATATATCACTGTTTTCACCTTTTATTACAGTATCTTTACCTGTTATAGTAATAGGAAAATTTAAATTAATAGTTTTTGTAAGAATGTGCGTGCCTGTAATTATCAACTCATTTCCCTTTATATCATCAAAATAAGGGCAATTCTTTCCGTTTAAAAAATCAGCAAAGTCGTCTAAAGAGTAATTTCCAAGTGAAAACTGTTTCATAACATTTCTCCATTTTAAATTGTTGTAACTTTTATAGCATTATACAATAAATTGACAGCTACCTCTTTAATAATATATAATTATTACTATTATGGGCAAGCACAAAAATGAACATTGTGTTCAAGTTTTAACATATTTACGGAGTTTGTAAAATAATGAAGAATGCACAGCGAATTGAAAATAACAAAAAAGCGTTAAAAACTGCTTTAATTAATAACTGTAATGGCGATATTAATAATATTACTGTTGCTAAACTTTGTGAGCTTACGGATATTAGCCGCACAACGTTTTATAATTATTATGATGGGATACACTCTATTATAGAGGAATTGGAGGAGGAATTTTTAGCGCCTATATTTAATCCTCAAGCAGAACACACTTTAGACTTTTATGTTGACATAATGCTAAAAAATCCAAAAGAATACTCTTTTTTGCTAAATAACAGTAGGTTTGTTGAATTGTCTTTTAAAAGTGCATTGCGCATTGGCAAAAATCATTTTAACAACCATAATGATATTACAGATGAAGCCGTTAGAACAATTTCTTTGTTTATAATACCGGGATATATAAATTTAATTAAAAATTTTTCAAGCCCGGATTGTACAATAACAAAAGAGCGAATGGGCGAACTTTTTTGCATTATTGAAAAGCACGCATATGCCATGATAGAAGAATATAATGCTATTGAATAAAATAGCAGATAAAACAAAAGCAATAGATACCCTAAA
>CAYJGM010000154.1:1283-2864 GCA_964369495.1 uncultured Bacteroides sp.
AAATGTAATAGTGCAATATTTAACCTGTACTAGCAAAAAAATATAATTGACACACAATAATATCGTTGCTTTAAGCCTTTAAGGATTAAATATATACTATTAAAAAATTAGTTATTGACAATGCATAAATCAAGTGTTACAATTGTACTTGTTCAATAAGTACACATAAGTATACAATGTTTACATTTAATTTTACAAGATAGCACCGGCATTATCTATTAGGAGGTATTAAGTGGAGATAATAATTAGCAGCAATACAAGCAAGCCTATATACGAGCAAATAACGTCTCAAATTAAAGCAATGATTATGAGCGGTGAGCTTAAAACAGGCGATGCCATACCCTCAATGCGCACGCTTGCAAAAACAATACATGTTAGTGTAATAACAGTACAAAAAGCGTATGAGGATTTAACAAGAGACGGCTTTATTGAAACCACAGTTGGCAGGGGCAGTTTTGTTTCGGCACAAAATAAAGACTTTTTCAGGGAAGAGCAGCAAAAAATAATTGAAGAACACTTATTTAATGCTGTTGATATTGCAAAATCTAGCGGAATTAAACTAGAAAAATTGCAAGATTTAATTGCTATTTTCTATAATGAGGAGGGTGAATGATGTGAAAGTAAAGTTAATATGTTTTAGTTTTGTTATTTTGCTCTTTGGTGTTATCGCAATTACAATATCACAAGTGCTCCCCATAAGTTTAACTAGTTTTTTTCAAAGCACAAGCAATTTTGAAGCGAATGACAGCATATCATTTTCAGATATAAGTAAAATTACTCTTAACATAAATGATGTTCCACTTTCTATAATTGAAAGTGATGTGGCAGAAGTGACAGTTACAAGTACAGTTGAAAATAAGGGTATAGATTTTGCCACGCAAGCAAAAGCATGGGAAGATAAAGGTGTGCTTTATTATGAGCAAGGGCTTGTTTTTGGAATTGAACCTAAATCTAGCGGGTTTGTAACAATTGAAATTCCATATGGCTTAAAACTTGATTACAACATTAAAAGCGGTAGTGGAGATGTTTTAATAGATATTGAAAATGCAAAAAACATCGTGCTTGACGCCACTGTGGGCGTAAAAAATATATCTTCTTATTGTGATAATTTGGACATTAAATCTGTTAGCGGAGACATAAATATTTACAAAGCTATTCCTAATATAAATGTTGAAACTATAAGTAGCGATGTGGTACTTAGTGCGAACAAACTTAGCAGACAAATTAATTTTGAAAGCATAAGTGCAGATTTAAATATCTGTGCAAACTATTTAAGTGGATATAACCTTCATCATGATTATGCAGGTGGAAAAATTGATGAATATATAAAGCTGTCAAACGATGGGAATAATCAAATAGACATTAACTCAAAAACAGTTGATGGAGATATTAACGTTTATGAAAAATCAGAAATTAATGAATTAAGTGTTTTTTTCGAGGAGGAATAAAAATGAACAGTGCAATACAAATAGATAACCTTTGTAAAACTTACAAAGATAATAGTTTTAGTTTAAAAAATGTAAGCCTTACAGTGCCAAGTGGCTCAATAATGGGCTTTGTGGGCAAAAACGGCGCAGGCAA
>CAYJGM010000155.1:0-2807 GCA_964369495.1 uncultured Bacteroides sp.
CTTTGCCAATAACATCACGAATTTTATCAACATCAATTTTAATTGTTTCCATTTTAGGTGCCCATTTGCTAACTTCACTGCGAGGTTCGCTTATTACAGGCATCATAATTTCTTCAAGAATAAAATCTCTGCCTTTTTTGCATTTTTCAAAGGCGTCCCAAATAATATCGTATGTTAAACCGTCAACTTTCATATCCATTTGAATTGCGGTTATGCCTTTTAATGTGCCACCAACTTTAAAGTCCATATCGCCGTGGAAATCTTCAACACCTTGAATGTCAAGCATTGTCATCCAACGCTCGCCCTCGGTAATAAGGCCGCAGCTAATGCCGGCAACAGGTGCTTTAATAGGCACGCCTGCGTCCATTAATGCAAGCGTAGAGCCGCAGATTGAAGCCTGGCTTGTTGAGCCGTTTGAAGATAAAATTTCGCTAACCAAACGCATAGCGTATGGGAATTCGCTTTGGCTAGGAAGAACAGGCATAAGCGAGCGCTCTGCAAGCGCACCATGGCCAATTTCACGGCGCCCGGGTGAGCGTGGTGCACGTGCTTCGCCAACAGAATACGGCGGGAAGTTATAGTGGTGCATATATGCTTTTTCGGTTTCTGTGCTAATGTCGTCGATAATTTGCGCATCACGCAATGTGCCAAGCGTGCAAGTTGTTAAAACTTGTGTTTGGCCACGGGTGAACATGCCGCTACCGTGAACACGTGGTAAAAGGCCAACTTCGCTTGCAAGTGGGCGAATTTCGTTTATTCCACGGCCGTCTACACGTTTGCCTTCGTCTAATAGCCAACGGCGAACAACATATTTTTGCATTTTGTACATTAGCTCTTCAACAATGCCCTCGCCATGTTCTTCGGCATATTTTTCGCTAATTTCATCCCTTATCGGTAAAAGGCGTGTGTCACGCACTGTTTTATCGTCTGTATCCATTGCAATTTTAAAAGCGTCAAGGAACTCTGCTTTAACAGCCTCGAATAAATCGTGGTTAAGCTCCATGCTTTCGAAATCAACTTTCTTTTTGCCAATTTGCGCCACTATATTGTTGATAAAAGCAATAACTTTTTGAATTTCCGCATCGCCGGCTTTTATTGCATCAAACATTGTTTGCTCGTCAACTTCGTTTGCGCCTGCCTCAATCATAACAATTTTTTCACTGCTTGCGGCAACTGTAAGTTGTAAATCGCTAACTTTGCGTTCTTCTTCGGTTGGGTTAATAACAATTTTGCCATCTACAAGGCCAACAAAAACGCCTGCAATTGGGCCTTTCCATGGAATTTCAGAAATGCTAAGCGCAATAGATGTGCCTATCATGCCTGCGATTTCAGGGCTGCAATCTTGGTCGGTGCTCATAACTGTCATAACAACGCTAACGTCGTTTCGCATATCTTTTGGGAACAATGGGCGAATGGGCCTATCGACAACACGGCTTGTTAAAACGCTTTTTTCGCCCGGGCGTCCCTCACGGCGCATAAAGCTGCCGGGTATGCGGCCAACCGAGTAAATCTTCTCTTCAAAATCTACGCTTAACGGGAAAAAGTCTATGCCTTCACGTGGCTTAGAGCTCATAGTAACATTGCACAAAACGGCGGTTTCGCCATAGCGTACAAGGCAGCTTCCGTTAGAAAGTGCGCACATTTTGCCTGTTTCAACAACAAGCGGGCGGCCTGCTAAAGTGGTTTCGAATGTTTTAAAGTTTGCAAAAGTTTCTTTTGCAGATGCAAATTCATTTGCCATAATTTTCTCCTTTGCCTTTCGGCTGTTAATTATATTTTCCGCCCTTTTAGCAACAAACACAGGCATTAAAAATTTTAATAACTCTGTTCATTGCTAACTTTGGGCGGGCGTTTAATAAAGTAATAAAAGCGATAACAAGCTTAAATTAAAAAACAATTTAATTTAGATAGTATCGACACTATTTAATATTGGCAATTTTTTTGGCGCCAATACGCCCTAAAAAAATTTAAACCATAAATATAACTTTGTTGCAAATACATCACAAGGCAGACAGTTAAGCCTGTCTGCCTTATAAACAAATTATTTACGCAAGCCTAATTTAGCAATTAATGCACGGTAGCGCATAATGTCTTTCTTTTGCAAATAGGCAAGCAAATTGCGGCGGCGGCCAACCATTTTTAAAAGGCCGCGTTGGCTGTGGTAATCGTGTTTGTTTGCTTTCATGTGCTGTGTTAAGTGGTTGATGCGTGCTGTTAGAATTGCAACTTGCACTTCAGGGCTTCCTGTGTCTTTCTCGTGCACGCGGTTTTCTTCAATAACTGTAATTTTGTCTTGCATTGTGTTTACCTCTCTTTTATTAAATGCCCGTAACAAAGTGGCGGTAAGTTGCAATAGTTTAAGAGAGCATACGCCGTTCACCGTGTTTGGGTTGTTTTTATGGGCGCTTGCCCATAGCTAAAATATTATAACATAATATATTTAAAAAAGCAAATGTTTTTTAAGCGGTTATAAAGTATAAAAGCTTTATGCATTGTGTCATGTTTCTTTTAAGCGTGAAAAGAAGCAAAAGCGTTGGGGTATGGCGAAAGCTAATATGCCTTTTGGGCAAGGTGTGCAATTTGTTTTTTAAGCAATTTTTAATTTTCAAAGCTGTTTGCATGGTGTCGCCCTTCTTTTCAGCGTGAAAAGAAGCAAAAGCGCCGGGGATTTGGCAAAAAGCCTAAGTGCCGCCTTTGGTAGTTTGTATTCTTTAAGCACTTGTAAATTATTAAGGCTGTTTGCGTTGAAACCTTCTTCTTTTCAGCGTGAAAAGAAGCAAAAGCGCCGGGGGATTGGCAAAAAGCCT
>CAYJGM010000156.1:0-2793 GCA_964369495.1 uncultured Bacteroides sp.
CAAAATTTGCACAAAATAGGTTCAAAGAATTTTTTATACCGCCAAAAGTTCTAAAGCAAGAAAGTGTGCCGAAGTAAGGCTTTCGCCTTACGAGGTGCACTGCCGCAGTTTTAGGGCGTTTGGCTAAATAAAAAACGGGTTCGTATTACATCGGTTTGGCTAAACGGATAACAGCAATTTTAAATGCTGTTATCCGTTTTATTATTTTAATCTTTATTTATAAATTCTATGCTTTTTAATGGTGTTTACAAAAAAATAAATATGCGGCTTTTCTTTACAATAAACAAAATAATGTTTACTAAAATGTAAATTTTATTGTTGATACAGTGTATAAACACAGCCAAGCACGGCTGCATAAAAGTTTGTGTAAATACTATCTAGTTGTTTTTTTTAGTTGTTTTTGGCAATAATATTGTATATTTAAGCCGCTTTGTGCTTTTTCCCTGCAATATATTCCTATAAAATATTATGTTTTTAATTTAATCTTTTATCTAGTTTTGAAAACTATTTTAAATATTTTTAAAAAACTATTGATATATTTATAAAAATAAGTTATAATATTTTTAAAAGTTATTAACTAAAGAAAACAAAACTAAATATACAACAAAGCCTTTGCCGTTTTTATTTGTTGTTATTTTATGTTAAAACGGCGGAATGGAGATTATAATGCAAAAAGCTGTAAACCAAAAAAAATTAAATTTTACAAACGCACGAATTCTTGCACATAAGGGAAATAACCCAGCGCTTTTTTATACTAAAGGCGAGGAAATATTCAATGCTACTTCACATGCAATTGCAAGCGTTGCGGCAATTGTAGGCACAATTTATCTTTTAATTATATCTGCGCAAAACAATAATATGCTTGCGGCATTAATAAGCATAATATACGGTGCATCGTTAATTTTACTTTATACTATGAGCACACTGTACCACGCAATTACAAACGAAAAAGCAAAAAAAGCCATGCGCGTGCTAGACCATAGTTCGATATTTTTACTAATAGCCGGTTCTTACACACCGCTTGCATTAATACCGCTTTGGGGCACTTTTATTGGGCGTGCGGTTGTGGGCAGCGTTTGGGTTTTGGCAATTTTGGGCGTTATTTTAAATGCTATTAATATGCACAAATTTAAAAAATTATCGATGTTTTTATATGTTGCAATGGGTTGGGCAGCGCTTTTTGCTTTTGGTGATATTATAAACGCTTTAACCCCCACGGCCTTTTGGCTTATGCTTTTAGGTGGTATTTCTTACACGGGCGGCCTTGTGTTTTATTCAATGAAAAAAATTCGCTACATGCATGCTGTATGGCATTTATTTGTTATTGCCGGCAGTGTTTTCCATTATATTTGTGTTGCTTTTTATGTTTTGCCTATGTTGTTTTAAAATTAATTATTTATTTTCCAACATTTATATCAATTAGCAGATACCTAAGCTGCATCATTTTAAAAAGCTATAAATAATCTGCCTTTTATGGCAATTATTTATAGCTTAATTTTATTAATTTACCGCTTTATATATTTTTATTAAATATTTTTGAATTTTAGCATAAACACCTTGTGCTTTCTTTAAAAATTAGATATAATAAGAATTGATAGGGTTTTAATTAATAAAAACATATAAATTATGAAAAGAGGTTAAATGATGACACAAAATAAGAATGTACTCACATGGGTAGATGAAATGAACGCATTAACCAAAGCCGATAAGGTTGTTTGGATTGATGGCAGCGACGCACAACTAAAAGCTCTTCGCGATGAGGCAATTGCAAGCGGCGAAGTTAGCCTTTTAAACCAAGAAAAATTACCGGGTTGCTTATACCATCGCACAAATCCTAACGACGTTGCTCGTGTGGAAGATCGCACATTTATCTGCACAGAAAACAAAGAAGATGCAGCACCAATTAACAATTGGATGAGCTCTAGCGATATGAAAGCTAAATTAACCCCGCTTTTCGACGGCGCTATGAAAGGCCGCACAATGTATGTAATTCCTTACTGCATGGGCCCATTAGGCAGCAAATTCAGCAAAGTTGGCGTTGAAGTTACCGATTCAATTTATGTTGTTTTAAACATGGATATCATGGCTAGAATTGGCCAAGGCGCGCTAGACCAACTAGGCGATGAAAGCAACGATTTCGTTCGTGGCTTGCACGCAAAAGCTGATATCGACCCTGAAAATCGTTACATTGCACACTTCCCTGAAGATAATGCAATTTGGAGCATTAACTCGGGGTACGGCGGCAACGTGCTTTTGGGCAAAAAATGCTTTGCTCTTCGTATTGCTTCTTACCAAGGCTACAAAGAAGGTTGGATGGCTGAACATATGCTTATTTTAGGCATTGAAAATCCAAAAGGCGAAGTTAAATATGTTTGTGGCGCTTTCCCATCTGCTTGCGGCAAAACTAACCTAGCTATGTTAATTCCTCCCGAATATCTAAAAGAAGAGGGTTACAAAGTTTGGACAGTTGGCGACGATATCGCTTGGTTACACATCGGCGAAGACGGCCAATTATATGCTATTAACCCTGAAAGTGGCTTCTTCGGTGTTGCACCTGGAACAAACGATAAATCAAACTACAATGCTTTGATGAGCACAAAGTCAAACACAATTTTCACAAACGTTGTTGTTAACGATGATGATAACACTGTTTGGTGGGAAGGTCTTGACAAAAACCCACCTGCAAACGCTACAGATTGGCTTGGCAACAAAGTTAACGGCGCAGAAGAAATGGCTGCCGGCAAAAAAATGGCTCATCCAAACAGCCGTTTCACAGCACCTGCTGCTAACTGC
>CAYJGM010000157.1:0-2760 GCA_964369495.1 uncultured Bacteroides sp.
GCGATTGTGATTGTTCTTTGTTGCGGATAATGGGCACGGCGTTGGGGGTCCGGGGGTATCGCAATCCCCCGGCGCTTTTGCTTCTTTTCACGCTGAAAAGAAGAATGTTTCAACGCAAACAGCCTTGAAAATTTACACCTGCTTAAAAAATAAATTGCACACCTTGCCCAAAAAGGCATATTAGCTTTTTGCCAATCTCCAGTGCTTTTGCTTCTTTTCACGCTGAAAAGAAGGGCTAAACAACACAAACAGCCTTGAAAATTTACATCTGCTTAAAAAACAAATTGCACACCTTGCTTAAAAAAGCATGGCAGTTTTGTTAATTGCAACATAACCTCACATTATATAAATAGCCTTTACTCTGTTTCGGTTATTCATATTATTTTATCAAAATGGCGTGCCGCCCAAAAAGGCACATGCCAAAAAATCTCCATTCTTCTTGGAGATTTCACAAAAAAACGCACAAAGTGCAGAATGGAGATTTTTATGGACCCCGATAGTCTTGTAGGCTATATTCAAACCGCAATTTCAATTATAGGTGCGCTTTCTTGCATTGCGCTGGCTTTTTGCGCCGGCTCGCTAAATTCTAACGACAAAGAAAAAGAACAACAATTAAACACAGGCTTTTCAACAAGGCTTTGCGGTGTTGCAACTTGTTTTTTAATAAGCCTTGCAGCGGCAATTTACTGCATTACACAAATTATGCCCGCACAATTTAACGCATTATTGCTTTTAATTTTATTTTGTGTATATGTTTTAATTTTAACTTTTGCGTTTTCGTTTGGCGGCGTACACGGCAAAGACGATGCCGAAAACTTTGCTGTTTTTAGGCCTTTTGGTGCGCTTTTTAGTGCTTTACCGGCACTTATATTTAAAAACGCAAATTTGCGTGTGCATGAAGACGTTACCGAGGAAGACTTTTTAAACCTTGTAGACGACGTTGCCGAAGACGATGTTATTGACGAGCACCAAAAAGAAATGATAACTAATATAGTTGAATTTGACGAAGTATCTGCGGGGGAAATTATGACACACAGAACAGAGTTAATAAGTGTGCCACAAACTGCCTTAATAAGCGAATTAATTGCGCTAATAACTAAAAACGGGGTTAGCCGTTTGCCTGTATACGGCAAAAATATAGATGAAATAGTTGGCATGATTTATGTTAAAGATTTATTGCCACTTTGGAGCAACAGCGATATAGATAACGTAAGCGTAACAAAAATTATGCGTACAGATATAATTTTTGTGCCTGAAGCACGCCCGGCAAGAGACCTATTGGTAGATTTTCGCACAAAACACACGCAAATAGCCATTGTTGTAGATGAATACGGCGGCACAAGCGGAATTGTTACCATGGAAGATATTTTAGAAGAGATTGTAGGCAATATTCAAGACGAATTCGACGACGAAACAGAAGAGCTTGCAAAACTGCCAAACGGCAATATAATGGCAAGCGGCTCTGCCGATTTGGAAGATTTGTTCGATGCATTCGAGCTTGTAATGCCCGACACCCAAGCAGACAGCGTTGGCGGCCTTGTTGCCGATACTCTTGGCCATATACCAAACCAAGGCGAAAAAGCAAGCATGACTTTTGGCGATATAAAATTCACAGTTAAAGCTGTGGGTGAAAGGCATATAGAAAGCGTTCTTTGCGAAAAACTTTTCAAACAAGAAAACGAACAATAATTTGGCATAAGCAATAAGGAAACTGTAATAATGGATAAAACACAAGATTTATATTTTGAAGAAAAATTAAGTAGCGATATTGTTTTTAACGGCAGGGTAATAAATGTAAGTAAAGACAGTGTTCGCCTACATAACGGCCAAAATGCCTATAGAGAAGTTGTGCACCATCCCGGCGGTGCCGCCGCAATTGCCATAGACGAGCAATACAATATCTACTTAATTCGCCAATTCAGGTATGCCCTTGGCAGAACTATGATAGAAATTCCGGCAGGAAAACTTGAAAAAGGCGAAGACCCTATGCAAGCGGCAAAACGTGAGCTTGCAGAAGAAACGGGCGTTATTGCAAAAGAAATTTCGCCGCTGCAAAGCGTTGTTCCAACTTGCGGCTATTGCGATGAAATAATTTACATTTTTTTGGCGAAAAATTTGCAAATGGGCAACACGAATTTAGACGACGGCGAATTTGTAAGCCTTTTTAAAACACCGCTTGCAAAGGCTGTTGAAATGGTTTTAAACGGTGAAATAATAGATTCAAAAACAGTTAGCGCAATACTGCAAGTTTATTTGTTAAAACAGCAAGGCAAGCTGTAAAACCCAAAAAGTAATATTAATGTAACTTTTTGTTGCTTTTTTGAAAATTGTATGGTATACTACATGTAAGCGTGGCATAGCCACACGCCATTTTTTATTTTAATTTAAGAATAAAGAGGTTATTATGTTAAATTCCGTAGCCGCCGCTTCAATGGGCATGTCTAACGCACAATTTGTTATGGATTATTCAGTTTCTGTATCTAAAAAAGCCATGGATACCCAAGAGGTAGTTGCGCAAAAAATGATAGAGATGATGCAGCAAGCCGCACCACCAACGCCGGCAAAAGGCAAATATATCGACGTTTATGCTTAAATAGTGTCATCGCAAGTTAGCTAACTTAACCCATTTTTTCGTTTTTTATATCGCTTTAAAAGGTTGTGATTAATCGCCTTTTAAAGCGATATTTTTTTGCGCTTTAATGCCAAGCCAAACCGATGTAATACGAACCCGTTTTTTATTTAGCCAAACGCCCTAAAACT
>CAYJGM010000158.1:0-2684 GCA_964369495.1 uncultured Bacteroides sp.
TAATTATAGCGATTATTCATAGAAATGATGATGTTGAAGAAAAATGGGTAGTAGCCCCAAAAAACAATTCGTTCACTTTAGAAGAAATAAAGAATGCAACATATTTTACAGAGCAATATTATGATAGCGAGATACGTATGAAGTGAGCATAATATACATAAAACAAACTGTCACTATCAAAAAAATGATAGTGACAGTTTGTTTTTATCGATAGCCGCATATGCGACCGTTTTTTATAAAACTGTTTGGTTATATTTTTGGCAATTGTTGAGTAAACAGCAAGTTAAAAGCCACAATAAATAAAAATTTATTTGCCATTTCATGGCACAAAGCACACATATTTATCTTGTGGGGTTTACAATATTACGCCAATCTAAATCTCCTCTTTCAAGGCCATGTATAAGCACCTCTGCAGTGGCAATATTTGTTGCAATAGGTATATTGTGTACATCGCAAAGGCGCAGTAAATTCATTTCGTTTGGTTCGTGCGGCTTAACCGTTATGGGATCTCTGAAAAACAGCAATAAATCTATTTCGTTGCATGAAATTCTAGCTGCAATTTGTTGGTCGCCCCCATGTGTTCCCGATAAAAAACGCTGTATTGTTAGGCCTGTATTTTCAGAAACCATTTTGCCGGTTATTCCTGTAGAAATTAACGAGTGTTGAGATAAAACCCTTGAATATGCAATGCAAAATTGTATCATTAGTTCTTTTTTACTGTCGTGTGCTATAAGCGCTATATTCATAATTGTGCTCCAATCTGCCACTTTTCGGCTTATTTATAAGTTAATATTTAAACACTAGCGGCATTTGTACGTTACATAGCCTTGCGGCTATTGCATTAAACACCATGTGTGATTTGCAATTTTCGGGCAGGCGCGCGCCCGTATTTGCGCTATTTTTAATATGCATACATTCAGGCACAACACCAATTAATTGTGTTTGTGTTTCATCGATAATTTCGTCTAAATCTATAATTCCGCTGTTAATTAATTGCGGTTGTACGTTGTTTATTATTAAGTGCGTTTTAATTTCACCGTCGCGCTTTAGCGCATCTTTTATCATTTGCCCGCCACGCAGCGCTAACCTATCGGGCGAAAGCACCAAAATTGCCCTGTGTGCAACAACTTTGGCGGCGTGTAGTGGCAAGCCGTAACCGCTTTGAACATCAAGCAATATATAATCAAAATATGCGCTAAGTTCATGCATCGTATTCGCAAAAATAATAGGTTCTATAACACATTCGCCGTTATTAGTACACAAAGCGTATAAATTATCGTAAATTTCGCTTTTAACAACGGCTTTTGCCGGCGAACATTTCAGTTTAAAAACATCGTTTAAATTATAAACAACATTCCCAAACGCCCCACAGGGGTAATCTATTGCAGGCGGGCCGCTACCAAGCTCAACACACAGCACCTTTTTGCCTGTTTGCGCAAGGCTTGCACCAACATGCGCGCAAACGCTTGTTTTACCTGTGCCACCTTTTCCCGAAACAAACATAATTATTTGTGCGCTTTTGCCATGCATATTGCCTCCAAAACTCGAAAACGAAAAAATAACGTAGTGCAGTTATTTTTTGCATTTCATGTAAAACAACCTATATTCTTATATATTATAACACATATATTTTTTAATTACAAGTAAAATTGTTTGTGCAATTTGACGTATAGTGTAAGCCATAGTATTCAGCCGGCCAATTTTGGCTGTTTTTGTGCTCCGCGGTGCCATATTCAAGCCAATTCGAAATTCATATTCTATCAAAGAATGTTTCATTTTCCCTCGTTGTAAATCAAAAAAATAGCCAAAATTGGCTATTTTCAACTGCTGTGGGCACTATTTATATCTCATAAAAATTATTTAAATTCTTGTTAATTTCGCTTATAGGAAAACCCATAACATTATAAAAGCAACCCTCAATGCCTTTTATATACACTGCCGCTTTTCCTTGTATGCCATAACCGCCGGCTTTATCGTATGGTTCATCTGTGCTTATATAATTTTCTATTTCATCGTCATTCATTTTGCAAAAAATAACTTTTGTTCCGCTTGTAAAACTCTGTTCAAGCCCACCTTTTTTAATAAAAACGCCTGTGTAAACCATGTGGAAATTATCGCTCATGGCTTTTAGCATTCGCCTTGCATCGTCTTTATTTTTAGGTTTGCCAAACACTTCACCATTACAACTTACAACGGTATCACAGCCTATTACAATATTATTAATATGATTTTTTGCAACGGCAAGGCATTTTTGTTTTGCAAGCAAAAGTGCAAGTTTTTTCGGGTTTGTTTCGTTAATGTTTTCTTCGTCTACATCGCTTGCCATTGCAATATAATTTTGCGTAATAATTTGCATAAGCTCTATTCTTCGCGGCGAAGTTGATGCAAGAATAATTTTATTTGTTTCTTTTTTCATTAAAATCTCCATTCTGTGGGTTATTTGGGCAGCCACAAGGGTTGCACCTACAAAATTCACCGAACAAATATTCACGGTTATGGGGCATGGCGTTATAAAACGCGCATCGTTTTAGGTATAATCATAATCTTTTAAACTAATATGATTTCGTATGGGCAATTGCATAATATTACCTCGGGAAATGCTCATAACCCTTGTCTTAATAATCTAAGAACTTCTTCTTCAGTTGCAAGGTCATAATCTCCGAAAACACCTGATTTATGATATA
>CAYJGM010000159.1:0-2659 GCA_964369495.1 uncultured Bacteroides sp.
TAGAATTTGGGCGCAGGCTCTGCCCGGACAGCCCGACAATTAAAGAAGTTTTTCTGCATGATTGCATTATGAGCGCTTGTAAGCAGTATATGCAAAAAACGTCACAGCAAAATACATGTTCGGATGAAGAAATTATAAGTGCTGTTGATGTGGATAGTAAAAAGGCAGAGCTAACCGAAAACCTTAAGTTTGTGCAAAAAGAAATTGACAGAAAGAACACTGACCTTGATAGGTTAATCGAGCTTATATCACAGCAAGATGACGACACTGAATTTTTAGATTTGCGCATACTGCAAACGAGCAATGAACTTAACGATTTGCGGTATAGGCAAACGGAAATTACCGCTTTGCTTGAAAGTGAGAGCAAAGAAAAATGCCCTAGTGAACTCGGGCAGATGTTATTTGATGAAATAAGGCAAAGTGAAGTAGCAAATAATGTTTATTCTGATGTGCTTAGTGCGAGGGTTATTAAGCAAGTTGATGTGTTGGCTGATGGTGGGCTTAGGGTGGAATTTTTGGATGGGGTTTCGTTTGAATTTAGTGGCAATAAGTAGTGTGTTTGCTACTTTACTACCCATCTATTAAAACATTACTAAAGTTGCTATTATTAGTTTGTTGAAAACATAGAAAACTATTGGTATTGTGTGCTTTATGTAACTTTTTTGTTGTTATTTTATGTTGAAAGTGTATAATGTTTAGTATAAGCATATTTCGACACCTAACAAATTCAAAGAGGTTAAAATAATGCGTGAAAACTATGTCAAAAAATTGATTTTAGACGACTTAACAAATTTGATAAATATAATGTTGTCTATCAATAAAAGCGATATATCTGTAATTGCGATGGGATTAATGCCGTATATGTGTTTGATTGTAAATGAAGCATATGATTGGTGTATTAGGTCTAACATCAAGATTGACGAATTTAAGTCAAAAAGTGTTTTAGAAGTTATGCGTTCACGAACAAAATTGTTTAATAATGATAAGTACTTATCATACACCAACCACACTGATGAACTAAATGAATTAGTAAAATCTTCTTATGCATATTTTAAAAACATTGCTAAACCATATTGCCCGGACTGCTTAATTGTAGATACCGGCGTATATTTTTCAAACAATATATATGTAGGCAATACTATTCAGTATTCATTTGATTACTACAAGTTATCCACAGAAAATAAAGCAGTATTTGAATTAGATAAAGAGGTTTATAATTTTGCAGCAGAAATAGGAGAATGTATACAAAACATTTTCTACACACTATCTGGGGAAAAATTAAAAATAATAAAGCCTTATGTGAATATAAATATTACTTCAAAGGATTATCGTTTTTCTAAATCTTTTGTTAACATAAATAATTTATTGGTTTTTTGCCTATCATGTAGAATTAATTTTTTGTTGGAATTTAAAAATTTGCTCAAAATAAATTTTATATTATATCTAAGATTTATTTACTTAACATTTTATAGTATAAAAAACGACTTGGACATTATGCAAATTGAATATGGTGATATATTTGAATTTTATTACAACAGAAATTTTAGAAACATTATGGCACATTATAGTTTGTATGGTAAAATAATTGATACGGAATTTGTATCGGATGTAAATGGGTTTGGCATTGTAGAAAAATACTTTAATGTTAGTTCAGAAAACCTTACAGACATAATAGTGAATAAGCTTTATGAAATTTTATCACTATTAGAAGTCAGATTTTCTCTAAAATTATAATTGAATGAGAGCATGGATTCGAACTCAAGTGTTCAGTTCATGCTCTTTTATTATGCCTAAAAGCCTGTAATTGCAGGCTTTTTTCTTGATTTAATTAAGTTTACACTTAAATACAAAAGAGTTCAAATTTAAATACTAAAAAAAAGTTTATATTCGAACCTACATAACTGAACATTTAATCCTCTTAAACCTTTTTATTTGCTGAAAAAATAGTTTTTTAAAAGCAAGTGTTAAGTTCATATTTAAATAACAACTTAAAAATTATTAACTAAAATCATTGTGATTGCTTTATATTGCATTTCTTGTAACAATAAATCTAAGCTGTTATTTAATATTTTGCATTGTAAAAGGGATCGAATTCGACTCGTTTGCTGTTAAAGTCAACATAATTTTAATTACACTTATGCTATATATTAATAATATTTTGCAAATTATCATAGAGAATGATATAATATATAATATATTAAACAGCACCTTATTGCGGTTATAATTAAAAAACAATCGTAATACCTATAGCAACTTTAATGAACAAACAATAATTTGTGGTGAATAATGAGTAATAATGACAAATTAATAAACAATTTTGACAATACCACTATTCGCTGTTCATGGAATAGCGATGAAGAAGAATGGTATTTTTCTGTTGTTGATGTCGTTGGAGCACTATCAGACAGCGCAAATCCAAGAGATTACCTTAAAAAGATGCGCAAACGTGACAGTGAGCTCGCCTCGTACATGGGGACAAATTGTCCCCATGTAGAAATGCGAACTCAAAGCGGAAAAATGCGCAAAACATTAGCAGCAAACACAGGGCAAATATTGCGTATTATACAATCTATACCCTCATCTAAAGCAGAACCTTTCAAATTGTGGCTTGCACAAGTTGGTAAACAGCGCATAGATGAAACAATTGACCCTGAGCTTA
>CAYJGM010000160.1:0-2621 GCA_964369495.1 uncultured Bacteroides sp.
AGAGGCGCAGTCGCTGCGGCAAGCAGGCCTTATGAAAGAAGAGTTTTTGCGCACGCTGACGCATGAGATGCAAATACCACTTACGACTGTCTCAGGGTATGCACAGCTTGCAGGGCAAATTTTAAAAGAGGACAACAAACTAAAGCGCAGTGAATTGTATGAGAAAATGCGCATTATTGACGATGAGGCAAGAAAACTTTCAAGACAGGTTTTACAGCTGTTAGATGCTTCTGCAATGGAGAACGGCACATTTAAACTACATAGAGAACGAGTTTGTTTAAACGAGCTTTTGCAAAAAATAAGCACTCTTCATTTTCCGGTAATGAGCGATGCAGGCATAAAACTTAAAATAGAAGTTAAAAGTGATTTGCCACCTGTGTTTGCCGATAAGGAAAGAATTTTGCAAGTTATTTTAAATTTAATTACAAATTCTATAAAACATAGCGAGTGTAGCCAAATATCACTTATTGCAAAAGCCACAAGTGCAAACTATGGGTATGAAGGCGATACTAACAGCGAAAGTGTTTTTAAAGAAAACACAGGCAAAAACAATAGTTTTGTAGAGATTACCGTTAATGATAACGGAATAGGCTTCTCAAAAGATATGCAGGCTAATTTGTTTGAAGAATACAATGAAAATCGCTCGGCAAAAGGCAACGGTTTGGGGCTTTATATTACTGCAAAAACCGTAAAAGCACACGGCGGTGAAATTATAGTGCAAAGCGAGGTAAACAAAGGCGCAAGCATTACTTTTAAAATACCTGTTTGGGAGGAAAACGCAAATGAGCAAAGAAAAATATGAAATTAAAACAGTGCTTATGGTTGAGGATGATGCCAATTTGCTGAAACTAAACACCGAAATTTTATCTCGGAATGGGTACAATGTTTGCAGTGCCAAAAATTTAAGTGAAGCAAGAAAAAATTTGAATGATAAAAATATTGACATAGCCGTTTTGGATATAGTGCTACCGGACGGAGACGGGCTTTTGTTTGCAAGCGAGGTAAAGGCAAAGGTAAACTGCCCTGTGCTTATGCTTACAAGCAAAAACGAGCATGATGACATTGTAAAAGGTATGAGTAGTGACGCTGATATGTACATGACAAAGCCATTTTTAATACCCGAGCTTATTGCAAGAATTGAGGGGCTACTAAAAAAGCAACAATTGAACGCTTCAAAGCCGCTTGAAAATATATATAAACTCGGCAGCGAGTTTACGTTTGATACAATTACACGAAAAGCAACATTGCATGGGGAAAATTTAAACCTCAGCCCAAATGATTTTACACTGCTTTTAATTATGGCAAAAAATGAGGAAAAAGCAACAAAAAGTGATGTTTTGTACGAAAAAGTTTGGAATCAAGCATTAAGTAGTGACACATCTTCGCTGCGCTCTGCAATTGCGCGGCTTAGAAAAAAATTGCAGGACAGTAGTTATACAATTAATGCGGTGCGCGGCGAGGGATATATACTTGAAAAATGGTAGTGATATAATAGTAGGCGAAGTGATGAAAATTTAGCCAAGGTATATTAATTTTGTTGATATTGTGCGTTTTATTATAATAATTTAGTTAAATATGATGAAATTTAAACCCGAATGTGACAATTTGGTCACATTCGGGTTTGCTGCGTTAATATGTGTTATAGTTATTATGTGAAATTATGATGAAATATAACAATTTGTGCAATGCACAACATAATGATTAGCGTGTAAAATCAGGCTAATCTTTTGTCAAAAGGTGTGCTGCCACAGACGGCACATGCCAAAAAATCTCCATTTCGGGTGGAGATTTATCAAAACTATTTGTGTAATTCACAGAATGGAGATTTTTATGAAAACCGCTTTTTTCTATAACTCAAAGGCAATGTTTGCTTTGTTTTTGGCATTTATTATCACGTTAGTGCTTGCCGCCTCGGCATGTGATGAAACACGTGTTGAATACCGTTATGCAGGGATAGATGTTCCTGTTGGCGGGAAATCGCCCAACGCATATTATATCATGGGCGATGAGGCATCGCCCATAACCGCAAATATTAGCATATCGGTTTACGAATATATTACCGTAAAAGATATTACCGCCGCCTTTTTTACAAACACAGAAAACAATGCAAGCAATGCCGCAGCCATTGCCTCCACGCAGGTTGCCGTGCCCAACATAGCTGCAGGCCAAAATCATAATGTGACCATCACCTTTACCCCACCCACCGACCAGCTAGGCACGTTTTACTATTTCCCCGGCATAACCCAAACCTATGAACAAGTAACATTTGAAGACGGCAATGAGGTTGGCCGGCAGTGGGCTACCGGTAACTTCCATGCGCAGCCGCCTATAATTATAGAGGTGTTAACCCAAGAAGAGTTTGAAAGGCGGGGCATTGAGCAACAAGAAGAACAAATACAAGAAACTCTATATGCCGGCGACCTTTACCTCACCATAGTACGGCAGCCGCAGAATACCACATATCAGCAGTTAAGCGGGTACTTCGATGGCCTTGAAATTTTAATAGACACATCAGCATGGAGGAAGAACACAGTCTATCAGTGGTATTCAAACACTGAAGACTCTGCCACAGGCGGCACGGCTATTGCAAACACCAACAGCCCTTTCCACCGCCCACCAAC
>CAYJGM010000161.1:0-2609 GCA_964369495.1 uncultured Bacteroides sp.
ACCACAACAACCAATGCAACCACAACAACCAATGCAACCACAACAACCAATGCAACCACAACAACCAATGCAAGCACAACAACCAATGCAAGCACAACAGCAAATGCCCCAGCAAAACCAACCTATGGGCAGAACTTTACCAAATCAACCACAACAAAACGTACAAAATCCGGGTTCAGCATATTCGCAACCTATGCAAGCAAATTATCAAAATCAACAACCTATGCAACAACAGTATATGCAAGGCCAAATGCCTATGCAAAACCAATATGGCGGTGGCGTTGCAACTAAGCAAAAAAACAATAAAGCTATAGTATTTGTTGGAATAGGTGTTGCGGCTTTAATTGCTATAGTGCTTTTAATAGTTTTAGTAACAAGCCTGTTTTCCGGCGGCGATTCTGATGATCCAAACATTGGCCTATGGACAGCAGAGGAAATAACAATGTTTGGCATGACTATGAACCCAACAGAAATTTATCCCGATGGTATAACTTTAGAGCTTGAATCGGGAGATAAATGCACACTTTCGATGGATGGCGATGAATTTACCGCTAGTTATGAAATTGATGGCGGTGTCTTTACAATTGTGCAAGGTGGCGATGAATTTACCGGAACAATAGATGGTAATGTTATCGAGATAACAAATTTACTTGATATGGGCCTTGACATTAAATTTGTTAAAGGCGATTGGAACGGCGATGAAGCACAAGTGCCGGGCGGTGCAGGTGCGGTTATAGACGAAAACAACCTAACAGGCACATATATACTTTCAAGCATGACAACAGCGGGCGTAGTAATGAATTATGACGCTATACAACAAGCAGAGATTGAAATGACACTTGAAATTACAGGTGAACAAGCAACTTTAAACGCCTATGGTTCATCATCAGATGTCGAGCTTGATACATCTGCAAAAACAATGCTTTTACAAGGCGTTGTTATGGATTATGTGATAGACGGTGAAAATATAGTAGCCACAGGCGAAAACGAAGGCTATGAAATGGTGTTTGTATTCACTTCCGAAAATAGCTCTATTTGGAGCGATACCTCCGGCGGCGCAGCAAACATGACAGGCTTTATTGCACCCGGATATGGCGCGGAGCAAACAATACCTGTTGAAACGCTTTCTAATCCTTCTGAATGGTATGGTACTATCACCGTTAGCGATTATGAAGGCCCGTATGCAATAGATATGGAAGGCGAGCATGAGGCATGGGGCTTTATTGGAAGTGACGAAATAGGAGATTATTTTGAAATTATTGCACCGGGTATATATACCGATACTGATTTGATTTTAACCTACGATGCAGAGGTTCACGATTACACATTCTTCCCGATGGAGGGCGGTTCAAACTGGATTTTTGACACTAATTTAAAAGAAGAAGATTTTACATGGTATACCCCAACTTTAATTAACGGTATATTAACGGCAACATATTATTATGTAGATGAGGATGAAACCTTTACATTTGTATACGAGCTAGCCCAAATTGCCGGCACAGGTGCAGACGCGGGCACAGACGCAGGAACCGGCACAGATAGCACAACCGGAGCCGATACCACTCCGACACCGGCACCGGAACCTGAGCCCACAACTGTACCGGCAAGCATGACAATGGATCAATTACGTGATATATATCTTGCAATAGGTGATCTTAGCATAGATGAAAAATTCGCGTTGACATATGAAGAGGTTAAAGAGCGTTATTTTGGCGGTGTTGATGGAAATATTACAAACCAAGGGGATACTTTTGTTTCTTATCAATGGAAATCGGTAGAGTCGGAAACTTCTTTGTTAAATATAACTTTTGAAAAAGAAGACAGCGACGAGTTTACATACAAGTCTATGTCAATTAACAATATTGATTATGATTAAAATATTATAGTCAAGTGCAAAATGTACTTTCAGCGAATAGTGAAAAGGTATTGTGTTTTAGCAATTAAAAAATAGTATTTGTTTTAAAAATATTAAATAAGTCGCTTTGAGGCACCTTAACTTTTCACTTTTCGCTTTTACTTTTTGGTTTCGTGTGTTTTGCACATGGCTGAATAATATTAAATGGAGGTTTGTAGTGGTAGTTAGCTTTAATAATTTGCCAAACTCTTTTAATGAGTTTAGCACACTTGTAAACGAAGGGCTTACAGTACCCCAAAAAACATGCGCGCTGTTCATTTGTGCTGTAAATATACTCTCGCAAAACACAACTGAAGGCTTAGAGGCAATTAATTTATTAAAAGGGCCACAGCCGCTTTCCGAATTTGATAAATCATGGTTTAAAGATAGAATTAGCGATAAAAAATATTTGGCAATGGCATATTTTAACGGTGCAACTCCTGAGAATAATTACACACCAACAAAACCATATTCTATTACTTTTATAGAAGATCCACGCCCGCAAGATTGCGAGCCCGGTTATATGCGTTTGCAAATTAAAACGCCTGCATTTGATAGCCCGCGCTATATGAAGCTTAGGCAAAAGGGTAAAAATTGGTATTTATGGGATGTAAACAGTATTATGGTCGGCGTTAGAATTCCAAAACAAGATGACCCTTGGGCATAATATTATAATTTAACAGAGAGGAAAATTATTATGGGATTATTTGATAAA
>CAYJGM010000162.1:0-2585 GCA_964369495.1 uncultured Bacteroides sp.
TTTTTATACAGAGCGAGATAGCAAAGACTCTTACTGGCTTGTTTACACTTTAAGCGGTGAGGGCGTGCTTTTATATAACAATGCAAGCTTAAGTTTAACCGAAAACACATGCGCCATAATAAATTGCCGCACATATCAAAAATATTGCACGGCTAAAGGCAGTGAAAATTGGCACCATTACTGGGCGCATATAGACGGCGAGGGTGTGAAATCTTTAGAGGCAATAATAAACATGGGGCAAAGCGCCGTGTTTGTTTTAGAAAAAGAAGAGGCAAAACCGCTATTCAAAACAATTTTTGCACATATAAAGCAAAATACTATAACAGATAGCCTAAAAATAAGCATTGCCGTTCATAATATTTTGCAATTGCTGGCTTCCCAAAAGTTAAACAGCGAAGAAAAACAAAACGAACGGCAAGACGACATATTATATATTGCAAGTTATATAAGAAAACATTATAGAGAGCCGCTTAAAGTTGATGAATTAGCGGAAAAAATACACCTTTCTAAATTTTACTTTATAAAATTATTTAGCCTTTATATAGGAACAACACCATATGATTACCTACTGCACTACCGCATAACGAAATCAAAAGAATTGCTGTGTTCCACTCAATGGACATCCGGCAACATAGGTTTGCACGTTGGTTTCGCAAGCGAAAGCAATTTTACAGCGCAGTTTAAGCGCGTTGTTGCACAAAGCCCGAATAAATACCGCAAAGAGCACTATGAAAGTTTAGCCGTTAGGAAGTAATATAAGGAGGTGTTTGTTTGTCAACACCTCCTATAAATAACCTGCGCTTTGCTTCGGTTACTTATATTTTTATCTAATCGGCGTGCCATGCACATGCCAATTTATATTAGCCATTCTATTCGATGTTTAGCCAAAACACCGAATAGAATGGCAATTTTTTTAAAAAGACAACAACAAGCAAAAAAATACAACCCATAGTTATTTGCTGCAAATAACACAACAAACAACATATAATTCGTGGGTTTATTTATTTTTTGGCAATTATACTATTGCATTGTGTTGTTTTATGTGATATAATTTAAAAAACAAACAAAAACAACACACACAAGAGAGGAACTGCTTGGCTTATTTGTATGCTATCTGCATTAAGTAGTTGCAGTTAACGGGAAATAATTAAAAACATGATTATATTAGTAATAAACAGCGGCTCAAGCTCGTTAAAATACCGCCTTATAAATATGAAAGACGAAAGTGTGCTTTGTAAAGGCATATGCGAAAAAATAGGCAGCCCGCTTGGCATTTTAAAGCATGAAACGGCAGGCAAAACACATATAGAAGAGATAAAAATAAAAACACACACCGATGCACTTCATAAAGCGCTTGATGCAATGCTCACAGGCGAAAACGCTGTTATAAAAGATATAAAAGAAGTTAATGCCGTTGGGCACAGGGTTGCACACGGTGGCGAGCATTTTTCAAAAAGCGCGATAATTAATGAACAAACATTTGCGCTTATAAAAGAGCTATCGCCGTTTGCGCCTTTGCACACACCTTTTATTGTAAAAGGCATTGAAAGCGCAATGGAAATTTTTGGTGAAAAGGTTGCCAATGTTGCCGTGTTTGATACTACTTTCCATGCTGAAATGCCAAAAGAGGCTTATATGTATGCACTTCCGTATGAATACTACGAAAAATACGGAATAAGGCGCTTTGGTTTTCACGGAACAAGCCATAAGTACATAGCGCAAAAGTGTGCAGATGTTTTAAATAAACCGCTTAGTGGGCTAAAAATAATATCGTGCCATCTGGGTAACGGTTCATCGGTTGCGGCTATTAAAAACGGCAAATCTATCGATACATCAATGGGTTTTACGCCTATTGCAGGGCTTGTAATGGGCACCCGTTGCGGCGATGTTGATGTTGGGGCTATTCTTTATTTGCAAAAAAAATTGAATTTAAGCGCAGACGAAATTAGCGATGTTTTGAACAAAAAATCGGGGTTGCTTGGTTTATCGGATGTATCGTTCGATATGAGAGAGCTTAACGATGAATGTGAAAAAAACAATGAAAGAGCACAGCTTGCTGTTGATGTGCTGGCGTACAGCATAAAAAAATATATAGGTTCTTATATAGCCGCAATGGGCGGGGTTGATGCACTTGTATTCACAGGCGGAATAGGCGAAAACAACGAGGAATTAAGAGCGAAAATTTGCGAAAACATGAAGTTTTTGGGCATAGAAATAAACAAAGAAGAAAACTTAAAAAAATGTGGCGGGTTTTTAGACATTACAAAAGCAAACGCCAAGGCAAAAACATTTGTTATTGCAACCGACGAAGAATTAATGATAGCCAGAGATACAAAAGATTTGCTTGTTTAATTTCTTTACAATTTAGCAACAAAATTATAAGAGCGATTAGCGTGAAAAATCACGTTACATATTATTTATACGGCGTTGTTTGCCACGTGCCAATTAATCTCCGTTTTGTATGGGGATTATCCAAAACTATTTGTGCTGTGCACAGAATGGAGATTAGTATGAGCCTTTATAAAAACACCGAAATTGAAAAAACACAGAGAATTACAAAACTTGTAGAGCATTTATATGAAAAA
>CAYJGM010000163.1:0-2522 GCA_964369495.1 uncultured Bacteroides sp.
TGCCTGTTTGAATTAAAGCGTCTCTAAGCGGCATTGTGGCTTTTAGGTGGTTTGTCGTGTCTACAAACAATATGCCGTTGTTTACAACTATACCTATAAGCATTAATATTCCCATCAGCGAAATCATAGATATATCCATATCGGTTATAAACAATAAGACGAATGAGCCTATAAACGAGAACATTACACTTGTCATAACCATGAACGAAAATCTTGGGGACTCAAACTGCATTGCCATTACCATGAAAACAAGGAAGATAGATGTTGCAATAGAGCCTAAAAGCTGGCCTATTGTGTCATCAAATGCATCACTGCTCAGTGGCTCGAAAGATATTCCGGGGTAGCTACTCTGTGCTTTTAGCGTTTCAATTTCTGCCAAAACCGTTTCCTCTGCGCCGCTTGCAATGCTCGCTTCAAGGTCGATGAAATATTGCCCGTTTTCCCTTGTTATAGATTGCATTGCATCGGCAAAATAAATGTCGGCAATGCTCTCAAGCGGAATATATGTGCCAATTAGCGTTGGTATATTTAATGTTGCAAGGTCGGTGGCTGTATCAAAGCTATCCTCGGGGTACTCTATTAAAATGTCGTACTCTGTGCCTGTTAAGGTGATGTCGCCTGCGCTCACGCCGCGAAATATAAATTAAATTATATTAATTGTTCTTTTTTATTTAAGTGTAAATAATTTAAATTAGAAAATATAAATAAAAGCGAAACGTGTGGCTGCAAAGCCGCATGTTTCGCTTTTTGTGATTGTTGAAGAAATTCCGACAAATTCAAATTAGTGTTTTGTAATAGTTGGCGCGATTAATATTATAATAAGCTGAATTTATTAATGCTTATTTGTTAGTAAATTTAGTGCATGCATATGATTTTTAATGTTTACATCCGTATATGTGCCGGCATATTCTCCGTCTATATTATATGAAATTAGATCGTCACTCATTATGTGGGCACTGTTAACTGATGTTCTGTAAATGCATTTTGGATTATATGTTTTAGTTAATAAAGATTGTGCTATAGCCTGGCAATCTGCAATGGTTTTAGGTTTGTAGGCAAGCATAATTTCAAAAAGTCCATCATCTAATTTTACATTTTCGCTTGTGATTTTTTTAAAACCACCTACAGTTACTGAATTCGTAATCATGCCAAAAACGAAATCACCGATTATTACTTCTTTTTCTGTTTCAATTGTTATTTTATAGGTGGGAATGCTGTTTAAAATTTTAATTCCCTCAAGAATATATGCTGTTCGCCCTAATATGTTTTTGCTTTCTTGTGGTGTTTGATATGATACATTTGTAAAAAGCCCAAAGCCTGCAAAATATGAAAATGCTGTATTATTCAAAGTACCTATATCTATCGGAATGCTTGTGCCACTTATAATGCTCTTCGCAACTTCTTTAGGGTTTTTGCTTATTTCTAAACTATTGGCAAAATCATTAACAGTGCCACTTGGAATATAACCCAATGAAGGCGGATTTTTTAATGTCATCAAACCGTTAATGGCCTCATTTAAAGTTCCGTCGCCACCACAACACACAACCAAATCAAAATTTAACGCATACTGCTGTGTAATTTCTTTTGCATGCTCTTGATATCTTGTGGGAAAAGTTGTTACAATATCACCTTTTTCTGTCAGTATCTCTATAATATCCGCAATATAATTTTTTATTGTTGCTTTTCCTGAACAAGGGTTATATATTAATAAAATTTTTCGCATATATATTCACATCACATTCTTAATTTCTTCTGTTTCTTGTAATTAAAAGCAGCCTAAACAATTGCAAAAGTGAGGCTGCAACAGCGGCTACATAGGTTAGCGCAGCAGCATTTAAAACCGATTTTGTGCCGGGGAGTTCATTGCTTGTTAAAATTCCTGAGCTGTCAAGCAGTTTAACTGCCCTTTTAGAAGCATTAAACTCAACGGGCAGAGTAATTATTTGGAATATCACTGAGGCTAAAAATGCTATTATACCTATTTCGATTATAAGTTCTGATGTATTACCGGTGAAAAAAAGCCCGAGAATAATTAGCGGAACAGCCGCCATACTTCCAATTCTTGCTATGGGAAAAACAGCAGTTCGCAGTTTTAGCGGTACATAATTATTGTGGTGCTGTATGGCGTGCCCGCACTCATGTGCGGCAACACCAACAGCAGCAATTGATGTTTGATTATATGTTGCATCGGAAAGGCTAACAGTTTTTGTTCGTGGGTCATAGTGATCTGATAAATTGCCTTTTACATGTTCTACACGAACATCATGTAAGCCTTGTGAGCGCAGAATTTCTTCTGCGGCCTCTCTACCGGTAAATCCTTTTGCACTTCTTACAGAAGAATATTTTGAAAAAGTAGATTTTAACTTAATTTGTGCAAAAACAGTTATAATAACACCTAATATTATTAAAATATACGTCGGATCATATATCATTCTAAACATGCTAAACATTTTATCAATCTCCTTTGTTGTTTAAAAGCTTCATGAATTCATCGCCTGTTATTGTTTCTTTTTCAAGTAGGT
>CAYJGM010000164.1:0-2412 GCA_964369495.1 uncultured Bacteroides sp.
AAAAAGAATGGAGATTTTTTGGCATGTGCCGTTTCTAACGGCACGCCCATTTGATAAATGAATAGCGTGATTTCACGCTATTCTCCATTCTGCGCAAAGCGCAAATAATTTTAGTAAAACCTCCAAAAAAGAATGGAGATTTTTTGGCATGTGCCGTTTCTAACGGCACGCCCATTTGATAAATGAATAGCGTGATTTCACGCTATTCTCCTTTGTTATTTATTAGTAAAGTAATAAATATTTATTATAAGCGCTTTCTATTTTATAAACGTAATAATTCATTTGCTCATACGGAAAAGTATGTAAAACAACACCGTTACTCGAATAATTTTCATCTTCCAGTAAATCACCAACAAGGCCCATTCCACTATGATAAGCAGCCGCACAAGTTGCTATATCGCCATTATAGCGTAAAAGTGCAACCGATAAAAAATAAGTTCCAAAACGAATATTTGTGCTTGCATCATACATGTCATCAAAATTTAATGTTTCATCGCTTGCAATCATTAATTTTATCCACTCGAATGTTTCGTTTGTAATTTGCATAAGGCCTCTGGCGTCTACCTCGCTTGTGGCATCTTCATCAAAACCACTTTCTGTATGAATAACTGCATAAATTAGTTGCTGTGGCACATTAAATTCATTTGCATATTGTTGTACAATTGTTTCATATTTTTGCGGATAAGCAGCTTTATCTATTCTAGCTACTGCAAATTGTAGCAGGAAAACTCCAACGGCAAAAAATAAAATAAGCACACCTAGTTTATGTGCCTTATAAAATTTTATCATATTTCTCCTATAAATAAAAGGTGTATTTAAGTGAAAGTTCATTTTTATTTTTGAAAATATCCACTTTTTGTTATTTTTGATTGTAGCACATAAATATGTAAAAAATGTGTCGATTTAAAAAGCGGTGTTTGAATAAACAGTTTAGATTTTGAACAATGTAATTTTTAGTTTAAATCGAGAAAACTGTTTTTTAGATTTATTTATCCTGTTTTAGTTTTGTTTTAAAGTTAATATAATTTTTAACCTTGTGAATTGCAATTTATATTATACTACTTTATTTTCAAAAGTGTATTAAACTGATACATAAAAATAATTATATATTAACATTATAAAATTTATTTGCTTAAATATCAATCATTATATTAATTTTTTTAAAAAACACTAAAAAATAAAATGATTTTCATTTAAAACCAATAATTACTATTTATATTTCAAGCATTTTAGTTTAATTAACCCGAATTTTGTACATACTATTTAAAATGTACAGGAGGGTAAAAATGCAAAAAGTTGTAAAATGGTTTTGCTTAATATTAAGCGGCTTTGTTTTATCTGTTTTTATATTTGCCATGTATGTAAAAGAATTACTACCCGATACTTTTTTAGTTGAAGAGGGAACACAGCTGCAAATTGCGGGAATGCCGTTTATTGCACCAAAAATAAATATTGGTGGCGATACACCGGCAAATGTGCAGATGGGAAACTCTTATAATGTAGAACTTGCATTAGCCGGAATTATACCTATAAAAACTGTGCGTGCTGAAGTTGTTGAAAGTAAAGTTGTGCAAGTTTGTGGAACTCCTTTTGGTATAAAGATGTTTGCAAATGGCGCTATGGTTGTAGGATATAGTGATATATATTCAAAATCGCAATATGTAAACCCGGCTAAAACCGCAGGGCTTGAGATGGGCGATATAATACAAAATATAGGCGATTTTGAAACAAAAACAAACGAAGATGTAGCAAAAGCGTTTCAAGAAGTTAAAGACACGCCCACACAGGTGCATTTCATACGAGACGGAGAGTTAATGAAAACCACAATAACCGCCGTTAAAGACAGCGCAACCGGAACATGGCGAACGGGAATGTGGGTGCGAGATTCCTCAGCCGGTATGGGTATTATGACATATATTGATCCTGAAAATTCTGTTTTCGGCGGGCTTGGACATTCTATACATGATGTTGACACAGGGCAAACAATAGCGTTATTAGAAGGCGAAATAGTTGATGTTGAAATAACAGGCGCAATAGCAGGCACGGTTGGAAATCCTGGCGAATTGCAGGGCCGTTTTGTTAGCAATATTGCAATAGGTGAAATTAAAATTAACGGAGATACGGGGGTTTACGGTGAAATAAACACATATGTTCAAGGCATTGAAACCGAAATATGCCTTGCGCAAGATGTAGAAACCGGCCTTGCACATATTTATACAACGGTAAACGGAGATGAACCGAGCATGTATACCGTGAATATTGAAAAAATCTCACTTAACGGGCAAGACCCAAACAGAAATATGGTGGTAGAAATTACCGACCCAAGACTCCTTGCTATAACAGGCGGTATTGTGCAAGGCATGAGCGGTTCACCGATAATCCAAAACGGCAAGATAATCGGCGCGGTGACGC
>CAYJGM010000165.1:0-2268 GCA_964369495.1 uncultured Bacteroides sp.
GTTGATTGTTGCAACAACCCCTTAGGAGGGGTTTGTTATATCCATTTAACTAAGAAGGCATATTTATATTAAACTTAAATCTAAGCAACAATTAGTTGTTATAACAGGCTTTATATCGATTTTATCCAAACTGAACTGCATAAACAATTTTTATTATTAAATAATAAAAATTGTTTGCCATATTCGCTAAAATACGTTATTTATTATACACTATTTTTAAACGTAAAGTCAAGCAACTGCGCAAATAAAATTAATTTACAAACTGGTATAAATTAATCAAAAACTAATATTTTTTTAAAATTATTTAAAAAATGTATTGACATTTATTAAAATACATTGTATACTTACCAACAAGTTAATATTTAAACCAATGAACAAGAGAAGTAACCTACCCAAAACTTTTAAGAGAGCAATAGTTTGGTGAAATATTGCAGGTACTAAGTGGGTGAATGGCCTTGTGAGGGCGGAGAGAAAGCTTTTTAGCAAGTAATATCCGACGGTTGCCTTCCGTTATTAGGGGCTTATATATGTTAGTATATAATTGAGGTGGGCGTTTTTTCGCCAATTTAGGTGGTACCGCAGAGAGTTTGTCTTTGTCCTATTTGTTAGGATGAGGGCTTTTTTTTATTATTATTTTTAGGAGGGTTTATTATGAACACAAACAAAACTTACAAGGATTTCGACAACTATCTCAAAACATTTCCAAACACCGAGGGCCGTTTTGGAGAATACGGCGGGCAATTTTTGCCTGATTTTCTAATTCCTGCTTTCAAAGAAATTACCGATGCATATAACCATATTTGCAATAGAAGCGATTTTATAAACGAACTTCGCCGTATAAGAAAAGAATTCCAAGGCCGCCCTACCCCTATTTATCATTGTGCTACGTTATCTTCAAAGCTTGGCGGTTGCCAAATTTATTTGAAACGTGAAGATTTAAACCACACCGGTGCACACAAAATTAACCACTGCATGGGCGAGGGCCTTTTGGCAAAATTTATGGGTAAAAAGAAAATTATTGCCGAAACAGGCGCAGGCCAACACGGTGTAGCGCTAGCAACTGCCGCTGCATATTTTGGCCTTGAATGTGATATTTACATGGGCGAGGTTGACATTGCAAAACAACATCCTAATGTTGTGCGTATGCAATTACTAGGCGCTCGTGTTGTTCCTGTTTCGCATGGGTTAAAAACTTTAAAAGAAGCCGTTGATGCCGCTTTTGAGGCTTATTTGAAAGAATATAAAGATGCCATTTACTGCATTGGCTCTGTTGTTGGCCCTCACCCATTTCCAATGATGGTGCGTGATTTCCAAAGCGTTATCGGCCACGAAGCCAAAGCGCAGTTTAAAGAGTTGTCCGGCTTTTTACCCGATGCTATTTGCGCTTGTGTTGGTGGCGGTTCAAATGCAATGGGCTTATTTAGTGCATTTTTAGATAGCCCTGTTGATATTTACGGCGTTGAGCCTTTAGGCATAGGCCATAAAATCGGCGAACATGCCGCTTCTATTACATATGGTAAAAAAGGAATTTTACACGGTTTTGAAAGCCTACTATTGCAAAATGAAAAAGAGGGCGAGCCCGACCCTGTTTACTCAATTGCAAGCGGCCTTGATTATCCCTCTGTTGGCCCCGAGCATGCTTATTTGCATGATGTTGGCCGCGTTAAATACGCCTATGCCAGCGACGAAGAAGCCATGGAGGCATTTTTCCTACTATCACGTAACGAGGGCATTATTCCCGCAATTGAAAGTTCACATGCGCTTGCCTTTGCCATTAAATATGCAAAAGAGCACCGCAGTGGCACAATTTTAGTTAATTTATCCGGCCGTGGCGATAAAGATATTGATTATGTTTATGAAAAATATGGCGACGGAAAAGACTTTTTAAAAGAACGTGGCTTACTATAATAGTTATTCAACTAAAACACATAAAAAGCTCCACTGCAAACTGTTGCAGTGGAGCTTTTTATTCCGTTGATATAAAGCGAAAAATTAAACCAATTCTATAATGGCCATTTCCGCTGCGTCGCCACGGCGCACGCCCGTTTTAATTATACGGGTGTAACCGCCGTCACGGTCGGCATATTGTGAACCAATTTCGTCAATCACTTTTTTAGCAACTGTTTCTTTTGTTATAAAAGAAAACACTTGGCGTTTTGCGTGTAAATCTTCGCGTTTGCTTAAAGTAACCATTTTCTCCGCCATTGAGCGCACTTCTTTTGCACGTGTAACAGTTGTTTCAATTTTTCCGTTTTCAAACAAATGTGT
>CAYJGM010000166.1:0-2200 GCA_964369495.1 uncultured Bacteroides sp.
TTTTAGGGCGTTTGGCTAAATAAAAAACGGCTTCGTATTACATCGGTTTGGCTAGGGAAACTACAAACATAATTAAAAATCTCTTTTTATTCACAAAGCAAATTATGCTGTTTACAGAAATTGCGTAATATCTTAGTTAATTTAGCGTTAATTTTAACTTCGATATCCTCAAAATCGTAAGTTTTTCCATACACTTCAGACCGACTATCGCAATAAATGCAGCCGTGAGTACAGCCACGATAAATATTCATGTTGTTTTTTGCAGATATGATACTTTTAGCTGTAATTTCTTTCACGTTGGCCTCTCAAAATTTATTCAGATAATTTTTATTACAATTTGCCATGCTTACTATATTATTACATCTTGTAAATTGTTTCGCCTTCTTTAATTGTTTCCAAAACCTTAATTTTGTCAATTTCCAATTTCTCTACTTCTAATATATTTTTATCTAAAATCACTAAATCGGCTAATTTCCCCACTTCGATGCTGCCTTTTGTATCTTCTTCAAAATATTGATATGCAGCATTAATTGTAACAGCTTTCAATGCTTCCATAACCGATAATTTTTGATGTTCTCCTAATACTCTACCTGATTGAGTTGTTCTGTTCACAGCTGTGTGAATACCAATTAGTTGGTTTGGAATTTTAACGGGAGCGTCTTGGTGCAAAGTAATATTAATATCTCTATCTTTTGCCCATCTAAGCGGTGAGATATTTTGTGCTCTTTCAGGCCCGAAAACTTGTTCGTAATGTAAATCGCCCCAAAATCTCACATGATCATTAAAGAATGAAATAATTGCGCCCAGTTCTTTAATTTTATCAAGTTGATCTTCTCTCATGCATTGGCCATGAATTATTACCGGCCTCAAATCTACTTTGTTATTTGTAAGTTTCAGTGCCTCGCTATAGCATCTAATAAATTGGTCAGTAGCTGCATCTCCGTTAGAATGAATATTAACTTGTATATTAAGGCGAATACATTCCACAAAATATTTTGTTACTGTGTCATCATCCTGCGTACCATATCCACAATAATCAGCGGGTTTGCCCTTCGGTATAACATGGTAAGGCCTAGTTAGCCATGCTGTAAAACCTTGTGGCGAGCCATCTAGCCATGTTTTTCCACCTGCTAGCTTAAAATGGTTATGGTAATTTCTTTTTGCAGTACCCTCATTTTTCATCAAATTTAATGTAGAGGGCTGTGTTACATATCCGGCAATATCAATTTTAAGCATATTTTTTTCGGCACAAGTACCCAATATTTGAAGATAATGGTTTACTTCTGAAACCGAAGCATCTTGGCTTGTTGTGATGCCTAAAGATGCGTATAAATCTTGAACTTTTACCATCGCTTTTAAAACATCTGCAAACCCCGGCGATTTTGGAATAGATGCCTTTGCAGGGTCAAGTATAGCATTCTCTTCAAGTACACCGTTTGGCTCTTTTGAGCTTGATGAAACTGTTCTTACAATGCCCCCAACAGGTACTTTATAATCTTCGCCAACATATCCGTAAGCTATAAGTGCTTTGGAGTTTACTACCGCTAAATGCCCTGACGCATGCGATACAGTAATTGGAATTTCAGTGCTGATTTTATCTAAATCAAACTTTGTTGGATGATTTCTATCTTTAAACTTTGAGTTATCATATCCAAAACCAACTAACCATAAGCCGTTTTCGGGCGGATTTGTTTTTAACTCGTTTTTCAGCTTATTAAGAAGTTCTTCTATTGATGAAACATCACCTAACGTAACAATCAATAATGATTGCGCCATTGCTACAATATGGCCGTGTGGGTCATAAAAACCAGGCACCATTGTTTTTCCTTCAAGGTCAACTTTTTCACAATCATTTGAAAGAGCTAAAATATCTTCATTGCTGCCAACTGCAGTTATTATACCGTTTTTTACTAAAACAGCTTGTGCAATGGTTTCATTTTTATCGACAGTGATTATATTTCCATTGTAATATGTTTTCTTCAACTTCTTCACCTCTATATGAAATATAAATAACCTTTACTCCGTTTCGGTTATTCATATTTTTTATTTAAATGGCGTGCCATGCACATGCCAATTTATATAATGTTCGTTCCTCACATTATATAAATAACCTATAGTTATAATGCTAATTATTTTAAGAGAAACAAAGTTAGTAATTTGTTTTTATCAGTGCTTATTGATTTTTAAAGTTGGTTTCGTT
>CAYJGM010000167.1:0-2136 GCA_964369495.1 uncultured Bacteroides sp.
CGCACAAGCCACATTACAGTAGTTTTAAAAGAGAAAGAGTAAGGAGGTAAAACAGTATGGGTCAAAAAGTACATCCGCACGGTATCCGTGTTGGTATAATTAAAGATTGGGACAGCCGCTGGTTTACATCCAAGCGTGAATTTGCAGATGCTCTTGTGGAAGATCACAAAATCCGCAAAGTGCTTAAAAAGCAACTGTATTCTGCAGGTATTCCCAAAATTGAAATCGAGCGTTTTATTGATAACGCTACAAGCGCACCTAAAGTGCGAGTAAACATTCATTGCGCAAAACCAGGCATGGTTATTGGTAGAGGTGGCGCTGAAATTGGTAAACTTCAAGCACAGCTTGAAAAATTAACAGGCAAAAGCGTAAATGTAAACATTATCGAAGTTTCAAATATGTCTACAAATGCACAACTTGTTAGTGAAGATATCGCAAGCCAACTAGAGCGCAGAGTTGCTTTCCGCCGTGCCACAAAAATGGCAATGCGCAATGCAATGCAACCACGCCGTGGCACAAATGCTATTGCGGCAAAAGGTATTAAAATTCAAATTGGCGGCCGTTTAAACGGTGCCGATATCGCAAGAAGCGAAACATACCACGAGGGAACAATTCCTCTACAAACACTTCGCGCAGACATTGATTACGGCTTTGCCGAAGCAGATACAACTTACGGCAAAATCGGCGTTAAAGTTTGGATATATAAAGGCGAAGTATTAAAAGGCGCTAAACCCACAATGAGCGAAAAACCCGCAATGGGCCAAAAACCTCAAATGGGAGATAAGCCAAAATCAAACTTTAAACCCAGAACTCGCAAAGAAGGAGGCAAGCAATAATGTTACTGCCTAAACGCGTTAAATATCGCCGCGTTCACCGCGGCCGCATGAAAGGTAAAGCCATGCGTGGCAACACCGTAACACAAGGTCAGTTCGGTATTGTTGCCCTAGAGCCCTCTTGGATTACATCTAACCAAATTGAGGCTGCTCGTATTGCCATGACACGTTATATTCGTCGTGGCGGTAAAGTTTGGATTAAAATTTTCCCCGATAAACCGGTTACCGAAAAACCTGCAGGCACCCGCATGGGCTCAGGTAAAGGTTCACCTGAATATTGGGTAGCTGTTGTTAAACCCGGCAGAGTGCTTTTTGAACTTGCCGACGTTGATGAAACAATAGCACGTGAAGCACTTCGTTTGGCAATGCACAAATTGCCCGTAAAGTGCAAATTTGTTAAGCGTGAGGAGGTTGAACAGGCATGAAACAAGCAGAAGTAAGAGAGATGTCTGCAGTTGAGCTTTCAAAAAAATTAGACGAGCTTAAAGCAGAACTGTTTAACCTACGTTTTCAACATACAATCAATCAACTTGAAAATCCCGGCAGAATAACAGCGGTAAAACGCGACATTGCACGTGTTAAAACACAACAACGCAGCAATGAAATTGCCGGTAAAAACTAAGAGGGAGGATATAAACTATGGATCGCAATTTAAGAAAAACCCGTGTGGGAGTTGTGGTGTCTGATAAAATGGACAAAACCATTGTTGTTGCAGTTAAAGATAGCGTGCAACACCCTCTCTACAAAAAAATTATTAAACGCACAGTTAAGTTTAAAGCTCATGATGAGCAAAACGAGTGCGGCGTGGGCGACCGCGTTGAAATTATGGAAACACGCCCAATAAGTGCTCAAAAGCGCTGGAGAATGGTGCGCGTATTAGAGAAAGCTAAATAAGCTTGCAGCTTTGAAAGGAGATTGTGTCTATGGTACAGATGCAAAGTTATCTCAAGGTTGCCGACAACACAGGTGCAAAAGAAATTATGTGCATACGTGTTTTGGGTGGCTCCCGTAAGAGATATGCCGGCATTGGCGATGTTATTGTGGCTTCGGTTAAAAAAGCAACGCCAAACGGTACAGTAAAAAAAGGTGACGTAGTCAAAGCTGTTGTAGTGCGCAGCAAACATGGCTTACGCCGCGAGGATGGTTCATACATCCGTTTCGATGAGAACGCTGCTGTTCTTATCCGTGAAGCTAAAAACCCGAGGGGCACACGTATTTTTGGGCCGGTTGCGCGCGAACTTCGTGAAAGCGGCTATTTAAAAATAGTTAGCCTTGCACCGGAATCGCTGTAAGGAGGTTTTAT
>CAYJGM010000168.1:0-2121 GCA_964369495.1 uncultured Bacteroides sp.
TTGCATTTGTTCGATGCTGAAACAGAACTTGCAATAATGAACTAATTTTACAAACTTAAAGGCGGTAACGAAATTTCGTTACCGCCTTTTTTGGTGTTTTTTGTGCAGTTAAAAAACATTTTTTGTAAATTTTATATAAAAGCATGGTTTGTTATTTAAGTGCATCTCGCATAATATAATAAATAAGCACAAATTTATACGGCGATTATACGCTATTTAAGCAGCGGTGCAATTGCATCTGCAAGTTTGTTTTTTGCGTTTTGCGCCTCGGTTAAATTTGCGCCCTTTGTTGTGTAATAAACTTTAATTTTTGGCTCTGTTCCCGATGGGCGCACAATGGCATTACTGCCGTCTTGCATATAATAGCTAAGCACATTTGCTTTTGGTAAATTAATAATTTCTTTTTCGCCTGTTTTAACATTTAAGCTTTGGCTTTGCTCGTAATCGTTAATTTTAACAATGTTTATGCCGGCAAACTGCGTTGGTGGGTTTTTTCGAAGATTATCCATTATGTTTTGCATGGTTTGCATACCGCTTAATCCCTCGAAAGATAGGCTATCTACAACATTTAAATATCTGCCGTGTTCTTTGTAAATTTCTTCTAGCTTTTTTAAAACACTGCTGTTTATACTTTTATAATATGCCGCCATTTCGCAGATAAGCATGCTTGCAACAACCGCATCTTTATCGCGCACATATGTACCCGCAAGGTAGCCATAGCTTTCTTCAAAACCAAAAACAAAGCGGTTTTCTTCGCCCTCTTGCTCTAGGTGCAAAATTTGTTCGCCTATATATTTAAAGCCTGTTAAAACTTCAATTGGCGTAACGCCGTATTTTTTTGCAACAATGCCCGCCAGCGCTGTGCTAACCAAACTGTAAACTATTATTGGCTGCTTTGGCATTGTGCCGTTTTCAAGCCTTGCGGCGCAAATATAATCTAACAATAAAACGCCTACTTCGTTGCCGCTAAGTAATTTATAATCGCCTTTTTCATCTTTAACAGCTATTCCTACGCGGTCTGCGTCCGGGTCGGTAGCAAGCACTAAATCCGCGCCTTTTTGCTTTGCAAGTGCAAGGCCTAAATCAAGCGTTTCATGCATTTCGGGGTTGGGGTATGGGCAAGTTGGAAAGTTGCCGTCGGGCATTTCTTGCTCTTTAACCACGCTTACATCGTTAATGCCTATATCCGCTAAAATTCTTCGCACAGGCACATTACCCGCACCGTTTAGCGGCGTGTAAACCAATTTTAAGCCCGCTGTTTCGCAAAGGCCTTTTCGCACGCTTTGCGCTTTAATATTATCGTATAATTTTTCGATAATTTCATCGCTGATATATTCAATTTCACCGCTGTTTAGTGCGGTTTCAAAACTTGTAAGCTTTACGCCTGTAAATTCGTTTGTTTCTTGCATGGCTTTATAAACGCCATCTGCGGCCTCCTGCGTCATTTGGCAGCCATCGGGGCCATAGGCTTTATAGCCGTTATATTTTGCAGGATTATGGCTTGCTGTAACCATTATTCCGGCGCTGCATTTAAGCTCTCGCACGGCAAAGCTAAGCGCCGGCACAGGCATAAGTTGTTTATATAGATAAACTTTTATGCCGTTTGCCGCCAAAACTTTTGCGGCCTCTTTTGCAAATATATCGCTTTTTATGCGGCTATCATAGGCAATTGCAACGCTGTTGTTTTCGCTGTTAGCGTTTAAATAAATGGCAAGGCCTTGCGTTGCTTTGCGCACCATATATATGTTCATTCTGTTTGTGCCTGCGCCCAAAACGCCACGAAGCCCGGCCGTACCAAAGGCTAAGTCAAGCGCAAAACGTTCTTTTATTTCGTTTTCGTCTGTGCTAATTTCGTTTAATTCTTTTACCAAATCTTCATCTTCAAGCTTTTCACTTGTCCAAATTTTATATTTTTCTAAAAACATACGGCACCTACCTTTTATATAAGTATAATATAATATTATATCATTTTTTGAAATATTTAACAATGTATATTTTGCGAAATGATATTCTTTTTTGCTTAATGTAATGTTTTTTTCTTTACAAAGTAGCAATAAAATTATATAATTTATATTATGTGAGGTACGAGCATAATATAAATTGGCATGTGCATGGCACGCC
>CAYJGM010000169.1:0-2064 GCA_964369495.1 uncultured Bacteroides sp.
AAGCGTGTAAATTAATGCGTTTTTTGCCGGGTATTAAACTTGCGGCTTTTAAAAAATCGGCTGTCAGCTCATCAAAGTTTCTTGCTTTGCCCATGTAATTGCCTGTTGTTTGTATGCCGTTTCCTGCGCCGCCGTCTACATTGTCAAAGCCTGTAACGTCATCGCCTTGCCAACAGTGAATACTAATAGGCACGCTTTTAATTGTTTCAAGCGCTTTTTCTGTGTCTACACCCATTGTGGCAAATTTTTCTTTTGCAGATAAATAACTCATAATATCAATCCTTTTATTTGTAAATTTTAATTTCAAAACTTTCTCTTATCATGTTTCGCGCGCTTTGTAAATTTGCAATTTCGCCGCTTGCAATCATTTGTATTATTAAATTGCCAAGGGCGGTTGCCTCGGTGGGGCCTGCGTGCACTGTAATGCCACAAGCTTTTGCCGTAAGTTCGTTCAAATAGTCGTCTTTACAGCCGCCGCCTACAATGTGCAAATTTTTATACTGCTTTTTTGTTTGGCTTTCAAGTAATTTTATTGTTTTTGCATATTTTACAGCTAAACTTTGGTAAACGCATTGCATAATTTCGCCAACTGTTTGCGGAACAGCTTGGTTTGTTTGTTCGCACTCAAGTTTTATTTGCTCAATCATGCTATCGGGCGCTAAAAATTTGTCTTTATCTACATCTATTATGCTTTTAAAATTACCGGCATTTTTAGCCTCAAAGACAAGTTCATTAAAACTCCACTTTTTATCTGTTTTGTTTGTGTTGTTTTCTAAGCTTTTTTTGTTTTTTACATATTCAACACCGTTTAGTTCTCTGCGTACAGATTGAATTATCCAAAGCCCCATTATATTTTTTAAATATCTGTATCTGTAATATGCGCCGCCCTCGTTTGTGAAGTTGTTTAATCTCGATGCATCTGTTGTTATCGGCTGTGTGTTTTCAACGCCAAGCAAGCTCCATGTGCCGCTTGAAAGGTAAGCTGAAGAATCGTCGCTTGCCGATACAGCAAGAAAAGCGCTGCCTGTGTCATGCGTTGCAGGCAATATTATATTTGTTTCATAGCCTATTTTTTCTGCTATCTCTTTTGTAACGCTTCCAACAGTTTCTGTTGGCATATGCAATTTGCCAAAAATTTTTGTTGGCAAACCTAATTTTTCAATTAAAGATGTATCCCATGTTTTGCACCTTGCATTAACAAGGCTTGTGCTGGTAGCATTTGTATATTCGTTTTTCTTAATGCCTGTTAGCAAAAAGTTTAAATATTCAGGCATCATTAAAAAGCTTTCTGCTTTTTGCAATGTTTCGGGTTCGTGCGTTTTAACGGCCATAAGCTGATATATGGTGTTAAATATTAATTTTTGTATGCCTGTTTGTTTATATAGTTCGTTAAAAGGCACTATGCTTTCAACAAGGCTGTCCATCCCATTTGTGCGTTTGTCGCGGTATGTAACGCTGTTACCAAGCACTTTGTTGTCTTTGTCGAGCAGCACAAAATCTACCGCCCAGGTATCTATGCCAACTGTTTTTGGAATTTTACCAAGCGTTTTGCAAGCCGCAAGCCCGCTTACGATGTGCTCTATTAAAAAATCAATATCCCAGCAATCGTAATTGCCTATGCGTTTTTGTGTGTTGTCGAAACGATAAACTTCTTCAAGTTTAATTTTACCGTTTTCAATATAAGACAAAATGTGCCTGCCGCTTGAAGCGCCTATGTCAATTGCAAGATAATAGTTCATATTATACCTCGTATACATTTTTTTATAAAATTATTGCTAAAAGTATTAATGTTTTTGTTGAAACGTTGCTGTGATTATATTATAATGGTATAAAACAAAGCTTACAATGCTATAAATTGCACTGTTTTATAAAAATATTGCTGTGAGGTAATTATGCTTAAATATAATATGAATATTTTAGAAAAATCCACATGGCTTGTTGCAACGCCAAGCGAAACGGCCTTAACATTGCCGTTCATTTGCAGCGAGGCCGGCGATTTTCACGCCCTTAAAAATTTTTATACAGAGCGAGATAGCAAAGACTCTTACTGGCTTGTTTACACTT
>CAYJGM010000170.1:0-2055 GCA_964369495.1 uncultured Bacteroides sp.
TTGTTTTTTAATTTCAAACTCGTTAACCATAACTGTTTCCTTTCGATTGTGTTGTTTTCGTTGGTTTATATTTGTATTGTAACATATAAAACCACAAAAAGCAACACTTATTAAATAAATTTTTAAAATATTTTTATGAATTACTGCTAATTCACATTTTAATGCAACAAATAATGTTTTATTACTTGTTTTTGTGTGGTTTTGCGTTTTGATGCGTGCGATTGCTAATTATGTTTTTGTAATTTCACAAGCCTCATAACCTAAACTATCTTTGCCATAGCATAAAAGCGCAATAACGGCAGATTGCACCGCGCTTACACTGCCTAAAATTATAACAGAGCCGCTTTCTTCGCAAGCTAGCCTTACAATTTTAATTTCAGCGGCTTTTATTGCTACATCGGCCAAAATAACAGCAGTTTGCGGCGGCGTAACATTTATAATGCCAATTGAAGAGCCGCTTTGCTCTTGCCCAATTTTAAGCGCCGTTAAAATTGCCTCGTCGGGCTTTGCAATTACATGCGCCAGCGTTATTTGCTTGCCGGGCACAAGTTCTTGAACTATGCGCTGTTTAAAATCCATTTTCTAGCCTCCTATTTGGCATTTAAGCGTTGTGTGGTTTTCTATTGTTTCTTTAAAAAATTTCATTTCATCGCTTGTGGGCACTTCAATATCTTTTAGCTTATATACCCTGTTTAACCCTTTGTATTTGTCGGTTCCAAACTTGTGATATGGTAAAAGATGTATTTCTTTTACACCTTGTAGTTTTTGTGCAAATTTGGCAATATCTAAAAGCTCGTTTTCTGTGCAATTAAAGCTGGGTATTACGGGCACCCTGATAATTAAATTAGTAAGTGCGCTTTCGGCAATTTTTTTGGCATTCTCTAAAACAAGGCTGTTTTCTTTGCCTGTAAAAAGCCTGTGCTTTGGGGAGTTCATATGCTTTATGTCCATTAAAAAAGTATCTATATACGGCAAAACTTCTACAAGTTGTTCCCATTTCATGCAGGCTGTGCTTTCAATTGCCGTGTTTAACCCATGGTTTTTTGCCTCAAAAAGCAGTGCTTTTGCAAATTCGCCTTGGCAAAGGCACTCGCCACCCGATAATGTTATGCCACCGTTTGAACGGCGATAATACGCTTTATCTCTAAGCACTGTTTCAAGCACCTCGCTTACCGAAACATCTGTGCCTATAATTTTTTCTTCGCCGCTTTGCAATCTCATTTTTTCTGTTTCAAACTCTTGCGATTCAGGGTTGCAGCACCACTTGCACCTAAGCGCACAGCCTTTAAAAAACACAATGGTTCTAATGCCAAAGCCATCATGTATTGAAAACCTCTGTATATCAAAAATTCTGCCTTTTACATTCAAAAGGTTTTTTTCCACAAGAAACAACACCTCCCCCAAATTTATTGTTTTTCAAGCAAGTATAAACCACATAAGATTTTAGGCGCATGTGTTTTGTACTTGTCTACGTGATATTATTATAATAGCGGCAATAAACGGCTTACATTCCCTGCTCGGTTCTGCCTATAATATCGTCTTGTAACGAGCGCGATAATGTTGTGAAAAGTGCGCTGTACCCTGCAACCCTCACAACAAGCCCTTTGTATTTCTCGGGGTTTTTTTGTGCATCTAAAAGGGTTTGCCTGTTTACAACATTAAATTGCACATGCATACCTTTTTTATCAAAAAAGCCACGAATTAATGCTACAAATTTTTCAATGCCCTGGGTGCCACTTAAAGCACTTGGGTGAAACTTTTGGTTAAACAATGTTCCGTTCGAGGCTATGCAGTGGTCTAATTTTGCAACAGAGTTGCATGCGGCGGTGGGGCCTTTTGTGTCGCGCCCGGCAGAGGGCGAAACGCCGTCTGCCACCGGCGTAAAAGCAAGCCTAGCATCGGGCGTTGCGCCTGTTTGCGCACCAAGCGGCACATTTGCCGAAACAGGGTAAAGCCCTGCTTGGAACATGCCGCCACGCGGGTTTTTGAATGTTTCAAGCGGTTTTGTGTATAAATACGCAACTTCTCTTGCAATGTCGTCAACTTCGTCAATGT
>CAYJGM010000171.1:0-1873 GCA_964369495.1 uncultured Bacteroides sp.
TGCATCTCTTGGATACTTTTGCATTCCCTTTCCTTCAACAGGATCAGGTGCAAGTTTTTTCTTAGAATCACCTTTTAGTGGTTTAGCTTTGTCGATTTCTTCTTCAAGTTTCAAATCATTTTTTCTATCTTCCTTTATGTACTCTTTTCTTTTTTCTATTTTTTCTTCATAAAAGTACCATAATACATTTCCTAACACATATTTATTCAGTTCTTTTAACTCTGGTTTATAGTTATATAGATACTTTTGAATCTTTATATTTATTCCTAATGAATCATCTTCTTTTGCATATGGAATATCTAAAGCTTTAGCAAAAGCACTAGCTTTCTCTTTAGCTGAAAATGCTGAAATAACCTCATTTTCTCTATAAATAAATATCACCTTGCTTTTAATAACATTGGCGTTTTCAATATATTTAAATTGAGAATACTTATCAATATTAAAGTCCATTATATAGTGATATAACTCCCTTATATAGATTTTAAACATATCTTCTATGCTCTTCTCTTTAAAGTCTGGTGTTCTTTGTAGTCCTTTAATTACTTGTATCTTGTTATTTCCTTCTTGATAAAATATTCTATTTCTATTTTGCCCAATGAATCCACTACTTATCCTATTAGTTTTATTCTCAATCATATTTATAAAACAATATTGATTTCCATTAGTAACATATTCTTCAAGTTTCATATCTGCCAAAGTTTCTAATGGATAACATTTTTTTACATCTTCAATTTCTTCATATATAGTTTGTAAATCAACTTCCTTTTCTTTATAATTCTGTTCAATGTATAAAATTAAATCTTCTATTAATCTTCCCACTTTATACTCCTTTCTTTCCCTTAGTGTCTAAAATTGCTGAATCTTTCTGACTTTCACTGCTTATCTCATTTCTTAGTATTCATAATTGATTATTCCAATCAATCACAACTTCTCTACATCTCCTCAGGTTTATCATTCCCATCAAAAACATACAAATCTAGCAACCCTAATCTTTCTCTAATTAATTCAGAAAGGTCAATTCCCTCTATTTCAAAGGATGTACAAAGTGAACCTTGATACTTATATGTTCTCCCTTCAGTATTTGTTAATCCTAGAAACCACATTCCTATATCATATGCAAACTCTTCATAATATTCTTCTTTAAAATATAAAGCTACTTTGTTTAATATCTCAATTGAGATAGATTCCTCAATAGTAAAGCTATTGTTCCTCAAAGGTGGGCGTTCTTCACTATAGTCCTCATAGGCATATACAGAAAAAGCTACTTGCCCACTATCATCAATGCTAAGGTGCTGTACTACCTCTTCTTCAGGACCTGGGGTTATACCAAAGCCAAAACTATTAGAAACAATACTCATTTTTTCTGGCACTCCTTCAAAGCACCGCAAAGCTTTTTCGCTTAATATTAAAAGTCTGCTAAGTGCTTCTTTAAACCAACCACGATTCTCAGTTTCAAGAATATCTTTTGCATCATATGCCCAATGATTAAAATATCGCCATCTTGAATAAATGGCGGAGCCAAGTAAAGGTATGTCTTTTACATCCCCTATTACTCTCCTTAATTCATTCCAATCATAGGCAGCTTTCCCGTAAACAGTTTCAAATCCATTTCCACTGTCCATTTCAAAACCAAGGGATTTACATCCAGTTGCGAAATAATAGTCAACTAATTCTATATAATCTATATCAGGGTCATTAAATTTTTCTAACCACTTTGTAGCAAAAGCATTTAATTCTTTCATATCTAATTCCATAGTATATCTCCCCTAACTCTTTGTATTATCTTAAGGAATACGGCAATATCCAACATATCCAACCCTTCTCACCCTCAGTATACACCTGTGAAGTATCATGTCAATAATTTCCAACCATA
>CAYJGM010000172.1:0-1861 GCA_964369495.1 uncultured Bacteroides sp.
TTTGTTTGTTCCATATTTGTTCCTTTGTTTATAGTTTACTAAATTAATTTTTATCAAGTTCAACAATTAATTTTACAATATTTTATACAATATGTCAAATTTATTATTATTTTTATAAATAAAACTACAAATTATTGATATACAGTAAAAAACATCAAAATACTTACTTGCTAAATATTTAAAAATATGATAATGTGTATATATCATTTAATGAGAGGGTGCTTGTATGAATTTACTCAAATCATCGGAAGATTATTTAGAAACTATATTAATTCTAAAAGAGCGCACAGGCAATGTTCGTTCTATTGATATTGCCAATGAGCTTGAATTTTCAAAAGCTAGCGTAAGCGTTGCGATGAAAAAATTACGTGAAAATAATTATATTTTAGTTGATAATGATGGCTTTATAACTTTAACAGAAGACGGGCTTAAAATAGCTTCAAATGTGCACAGTAAGCATAAATTATTAACAGATTTTTTTATTCATATTGGTGTACCACAAGATATTGCCGCTAAAGATGCATGCAATATAGAACATGATTTAAGCGAAATTACATTTGAAAAGTTGTTTTTATTCACAAAAGAGTTATTATAGTATTTTAAATAATAAATCTTATTTATATTTTACATATATTTTGGGCAATGCTTGTACAAATTCGAAATATTGCAATATTGTAATATTTATTTATTGTTCATGCATTGCTCATTAATTATATGAAAGAAAAAATAATAAATTAATATTATATTAGAATTAAAACATTATGGTGATTTAATGAAAACTATATTAATAATAGACGGCTGTAATTTACTGTTTCAAATGTTTTTTGGAATGCCCTCAAGAATAGTGAACAAACAAGGAAAAGCTATACAAGGAACCCTGGGCTTTGTTGCAGCACTGATAAAAATGATAAAAAAAGTTAAGCCTGATAATTTGCTTGTTATATTCGATGCCCAAAAAGAAAACGAGCGCTCTTTATTGCTGCATGATTATAAGGCAAACCGCCCGGATTTTAGCGAAGTTCCCGCTGATAAAAATCCGTTTTCACAACTATCGGACATTTTTTCTTGCCTTGATTTTATGGGAATAACACACATAGAAGCGACAAAATTTGAAGCAGATGATTTAATTGCAAGCTATGCAATGAAATACCAATATGAACACAAAATTTTCATATCCTCTTGGGATAGTGACTTTTTTCAGCTTATAAACAATAATGTAAATGTTATAAGATATCGCGGTGAAAATACAGTAATTTGCGATATAGATTACATACAAAACAAGCTTAATATCTCTGCTGATGTTTATGCCGATTATAAATCTTTGATAGGGGATACCGCCGATAATATTAAAGGTGCGCCAAATGTAGGGCAAAAAACCGCAGCAATATTAATTAATAAATACGGTTCACTTCATAGTATAATAGAAAATGCAGATAATATAATAAAACCGTCTATCAAAAAATCTATTATTGAAAATGCAGAAAGATTAAAACTTAATTATGAAATTATAAAATTGACAAATAAAGCAAAACTTTTTGTTTTATTGGAAGATTTTGAATATAATTATAAAGAAATAAGCACAACTCAGGTTTTAGCCGGGGTTGGGCTTAAATAAATTAAAAGATGAATGTATTAATTGAATTATAGATAGCGATAGATTTTTGTTGTGAGTGCGTTTACAGCCGAACATCAAAACAGAGCGTGCATTTAAGTGAAAAGCGAGGAGCCATTAAATGGTGTGTAGGTGATGAATTTTATAAATAGATAAAAGAAAATCGTCACCCACAAAATGATGTGAGCGACGAGTGGAGCTGCTGAACAGATTTGAACTGTCGACCTCTTCCTTACCAAGGAAGTGCTC
>CAYJGM010000173.1:0-1836 GCA_964369495.1 uncultured Bacteroides sp.
GCCCCTACCCAAAAGAGCTTGCACATTTTGGCTTTAACCCAAGCCAAATTATGGGGCTTTGCGAACTTGGGCAACAAACAGGCAATGATAAATACATAAAACTTGCTGAAGTTTTTGTGAATATGCGTGGCTCACAGCCCGGTGGCACAGACCAAAACCAAGACAAAACACCGCTGAGAGATGAAACAATGACAGTGGGGCATGCGGTTACTTCAACTTACCTTTATGCCGGCGCAACAGATGTTTATGCCCTTACAGGTGAAGACAAGCTTATGACTGCCCTAGAGCGATTGTATAACGATTTAACGCAAAAACGCATTTATATAACAGGCGGTGTTTGCCCTGATTTTATAGGGCATTCCGAGCGTGGAAATGTGACATTTGAATCCCACGGCACAGAGTATGTTTTGCCGAATAAAATTGCGTATAACGAATCTTGCGCAAACATAGGCGGTGCCATGTGGTTAATGCGTATGCTTGCCGTGACAGGCGACACAAAATATGGCGATTGGGCAGAGCAAATTTTATATAACGCAGGCATTTCAGGCTCAAATTTAAGCCTAACAAGGTATTTCTACTCAAACCCGCTTGCATACAGAAAAGACGTGCAAATACCATATATAGTGGACAAAGCAAACGATTTGAATGTGCAATACGCTCACAAAGCGACAAGACGTTGGCACACGTTTACATGTTGGTGCTGCCCACCGCAACTTTTCCGCACAATGGCAGGCATTGGTAGGTGGGTTTACGGCGAGAGCGACAGCGAAGTATACGTGAACATGTTTGCAAATTGCGACTATGACGGCAAAAATGCGAAACTCTCAATGAGCACAAACTACCCTTGGGAAGACAGCGTAAATATAAAAGTAGAAAATTCCGATAATGCGTGTGTTAAAATTAGAATACCGTTATGGTGCAAAAATGCGAGCGTAAACGGCAATAGCGTAAAAAGTGGCGAGTATGCACAAATCATAGTAAGCACAGGTGACGAAATAAACCTTAAACTTCCTATGACACCTGTTTTCATGCAAGCTAATGCGAATGTAGAGCAAGACAGAGGCATGGTTTGCATAAAACGTGGGCCTGTTATTTATTGTGCAGAGGGCTGTGATAATGCAGAAAAAATTGATGATTATTACATTGACACAAAAGGCGAGATAGCAGAAAAATTTGACGACACACTGTTGAATGGTGTTGTAAAATTAGAAGTACCTGCCCTTGTGAGAAAGCAACAAGACAGCCTTTACTACGAGCTTGTAGAAGAGGAAGAAAAGGCAACACTAAACATGATACCGTACTATACATGGGCGAACAGGGAAGAGAGCGACATGAGTGTGTGGTTTCCGAAAGCGTAGTTACCGTGCATATATAAACTAAATAAGTTTATATTTTGCTTGGAAAATTAAGGTGAGCATGCTCATGTTTTGCAAAACCTTAAGATGGCTATATTATCAGCACATAATTTTAATATGAAAAGGCCAATAAACCTAACGGGCGGCAATGCGCCGTCCGTTTTTTTAATTTTGAGCATGCTCAAAAAATAGTGCTATTTATAAGCATGTTCAAAGCACGTTAAGAAAGGAAAAGCAATAAAAATGAGTACAAGACCAAACATTTTATTTTTAATGACAGATCAACAGCGGTTTGACGCACTATCGTGTGTTAACAGCGAGATTAAAACACCACACCTTGATGAACTAATACGCCACAGCGTGCATTTTACAAACGCACGCTGTGTAAACCCGTCGTGTGTGCCCTCACGTGCGGCTATATTTACGGGCAAATATCCCTCGCAATGCGAATGCCCTATGTTTATAACTAAGCTACCCAAAA
>CAYJGM010000174.1:0-1795 GCA_964369495.1 uncultured Bacteroides sp.
GTTCTCCTAATTCATCTTCTTTTAATTGATTCTTTATATATTCCGCAATTCGGCTCGTGTTTTTTCCTGCTGTATCTACATAATACCCTCTGCACCAGAATTCCCTACTTCTATATTTATACTTTAATTCGCCGAATTGCTCATATAACATTGTGCTACTTTTACCCTTTAAGTATCCCATGAAACTTGACACTGCTATTTTAGGTGGTATTTCAATTAACATGTGTATATGGTCGGGGCACACCTCTGCCTTTACTATTTTTACACTTTTCCATTCGCATAGTTGTCTTAATATTTTCCCTACCGCTATTCTCTTTTCGTGGTAAAATATTTTTCTTCTATACTTTGGTGCAAACACTATATGATATTTGCAGTTCCACTTTGTATAGCCAAACCGATGTCCTCCCTTTGTGTTTTTTTGTGCAGCCCTTGACCGCACTTCTATTATACACAAGGGAGTTTTTTGCCTTTCTCATCGCTAAAACTCTTTTGAACCACTCGTCTAACGAGTGGTTTTACTTTAACAAAATATTAACAATTATTATATTAAACTTACGCATAAAACGCTTATTCCTGCGCTTAATAAAATTAAGAAAACATCGTTTAAATGAAACTTTTTATGTAAAAAATAAACCAAAGCATAAATTGCAAATATTATTGCAAACATAGGAATATTTGCAACTTCATATAAATGCGAAATATGGAAAACTTCGTTTAACATAGAAAGAATTGTGGATAATAACAACCCACAAATCACAGGCAAAACCCATAATTTTAAAACCCTAAATATTTTTAAATAACTAAACGATTTATAAACTTCGGCTAAATAAATGCATACAACACAGCTTGTCATTGTTGCCACCATCAGGCCAAGCGCACCCATTAAGAATGCAAAAGGTAAAGAAGTATCAAACCCCAACAAAAAACCTATTCCAGCCAATATTTTAACTAAGATTGAACCGGGTAGCGCATTAGCAATTGGTAAAACTCTGCTGTAAAATTCTGTAGTGCTTACTATACCCGGCTCTACGAAAATGCCATCGGCAACCGTTAAATAAGCCTCGCCGCCGCCAAAACTTGTTGCTGTAGAAACAACGCCATTCGCTAAAAAGAAAGTTAAGTTTTCGCTGTTAATTATAAAGCAAATTGCAAATAAAACCGCAGTTACAATAAAAAACGGCAAACTTTTTTTTGTTGCCAAAAGCCAATTAATTTTCACTTTGTTTGCGTTTGTGTTTGTGCTTTGCATGTCCTGCTTTGAATCTACAACCAGTGTAACTACGCCAAGCAAAAGTAATGCAACTTGGTAAATTGTGTTGCCTATTCCTAAATCGATTAATTCAAGTGCACCAAACATAAGCACATATACAGCGCCTAACAAAAGCGCAATTAACATGCGTTTTCCGTTTGTTCTGCCATCGGTAAAAAATATAAAAAAGAATAATAACAATAATAAATTTATTGTTGAAACATCAAAAACAGGTGTTGAATTTGTAAATGCATTTTCGAAACCAAGGCGCGATAAACTAAGCCTTATTTCTTTGCCAAATGTTAAAAATAATGTGCTTAACATTAATATTACAGCCGGTTTTATAAAATAATTTTTCTTGCTTTCACGCATTATTTTTACAATATAATTTACAAGTAAAAATATTATAAACACCGAAATTCCTATTGCCGCTTGCTCTATTATATTTATTGCGCCCTCACCTAAAATATCTAAAAGTGCAAGTAACCCCAAAGTTATAAAAACACCCGGAATAGATGTAAAAAGTGCCGCTAAAAACATTCCGGT
>CAYJGM010000175.1:0-778 GCA_964369495.1 uncultured Bacteroides sp.
ACTTTCGTTTTTGGCGCTATATTATCATGTGTCCAATGTGGAAGTATATGCACCATCGGTTTAGTAGCCCACATGCTTTGATATAGATAATAATGGTCTTTTTCAAAGTTTGCTGTGTCTATTATGCCAAAACCATAACTTCTGCTTAAATCTTCACACAGCCCACATTCGCCAAGATAATCAAAACCTGTCCAGCGAAATTCTCCGCACAAATAATCATAACGCTCGCTTAATGCCCACGAATCCCTTGCGCTGGTGCGAACACCGCAATTATCATAAGAAGAGCTGAACGAGATGTGCCCATCGAAAAAGATTTCCTTATCTGTTAAGTTGTCAATCTCAATTCTTGGTAAATTATGATCTCTCCACCATGTTTGTGTGCGGTAAAACCCTCTTGTTTGAAATGTATGCGGTGCTTCGGTAGCAATAAATAATTGCTCGGGGTGTTTTTCATGGTCTTTACTGTATATAAAACACGCGCCGCCGCCATCATTATATCCGGCTACGTCTAAAATTGCGCGGTTTTGCTGTGCTTCTTCATCTACTCCTTGCACTCCGCACGTTACTAGCCTTGTTGGGTCTAATTCATGCACTATATCCATCAGTTTTTGTGTAATCTCGGTTTTCATATTTCTAACTTCGTTTCCAATGCTCCATATAAAAACACAAGGGTGGTTTCTGTCTCTTATCACAAGGTCGCTGATGTCTTTTTTGTAATTTTCTGCCCAGTCTTTGCCATAATCGTGGTCGGCTTTAACCACATCCCAGCTGTCAAAAC
>CAYJGM010000175.1:983-1544 GCA_964369495.1 uncultured Bacteroides sp.
CACAGCTATATAACTGCGGTGTATCTATGTCCCAAAATTTCGGGTTTTGAATTTCAATATCATTACAATTATCACTTGTTGCAATTTGCTCGCCGTTTGGGGCGAAAATTTTAATGCGCATTTCTGCGCCGTCTGCGTTATCCACTTTTAAATTTACCGAAACATTACACTTTTGCTGTGTTATATCACTGCATATAATTTGAACGCCGTGCGGCGGTATAGACATTGTTTCGCCCGAATAAAGCCACACATTTCTTGTTATACCACATCCGTTATACCACCTGCTGGCAGGCTCGTTTGTGTTGTTTACTTTAACGGCAATAAGGTTTAAGCCCTCTTTTAAAAACGGCTTTATGTCATACCAAAAACTTATGTAACCGTAAGCACGCCCACCAACTTCGTGCCCGTTTATATATAATGTGCTCCTACGGAAAACTCCATCAAAATACAGTATTAATCTCTTTTCAAGCTCATCTTTGGAGATGTTAAAAGCCTTGCGATACCATCCCACCCCTGTTTTGGCGTAAGCCCCACGAAATGCGCTGGCATTGATTTTTTCAA
>CAYJGM010000176.1:0-1516 GCA_964369495.1 uncultured Bacteroides sp.
TTTACTATATTGACCCTACACCGTCAGAGCAAGGTTTTGATATGTTTATGGAAACAGTGAATAGAAACAACCTACATAACCTTGAAATAGAGGTAACAGAGCAGGATAAGCTGCTAAGCCTGTCTACCTGTTCAGTGCGATACGATATAGATGAAACAGGTAATCATCGCTTTGTGGTTATGGCAAAACTTGTGTAAGTGCCTCTTATCAGCCTAAAATAATTTGAAAAGCAAAAACTGTGATACGCTAATTTGCGTATCACAGTTTTTAGCAAAGAGCAAAAGCCGATATCAGTCATTTCGTGTATAAAATGTGTTTTTACCTTTGCCATATCGGATTATCGTGCCGTCCTCTGTAAGTTTTTAGAGAGAATTTTCAATAGATGCTTTGCTCAAGGTAGGGACAAAGCTACATGATTTCACTCTTGGTGAATTTGCCTATTTTATTTTCTATGGAATTCTTTACCATAGTTATCGCCGGCAATTTTTCGCCTACATATACTACCCTTTTGTGTGCTTTTAAATCGTCCACCGATAGATTTTTCAGAATATTGGTATAAATCTCTGTGCAGTTGCAAAATATATAACGAGCGGATAGAGATATAAGCATAACTTTCGTGAATGGTGTTAAGGGCGTCACGGTATCCCATTATTTATTCTTCATCTCTATTACGAGGGGTGGATTTTTGCTGCATTAATTGTTTAACCCTTGCGCTTGTGGTGACGATTTCCTCAATTTTATTCAAAACCTCAGTGCTTTGGATTTTAGCTATTTCAATTAGCTTATTTAATTAATGTGGCTTTTGTTTTAAATATAGTTCTTGCCTACCTTTATATTCATGTATTTGAGCAACAAAACCGAGCATCTCACTGTCCCAACTGAAATTTTATAATAATAAATAGTTAAAATTTCTCATGCGCCTACTCCTTAAATTATACGCCTAATTATAGTATAGTTTTAGGCGAATGTCATATGTTTAGGCGAATGTAAAATTTAGGGTCGTTTTACCGCTAACTTGCCTCTGCGCCCCAATGGCATTCAAGAGGTAGTCGGTTGGCTCCCGATCATCTCCACCATAATTACCCACCCAAAAAGATGTCCTCGGCTGAAAATGCCGAGGACATCGGTGTTTATGGGCTTTTTTTACGGAAAAAGGCCTGTTTTTTTGCTACCAATATCATTTGTTAAACTATTGCTTTGATGTCCTTAAATATACTAAAAATGTTTATTAATTACTATATAATAAATAAAATTAAAGTTAGAGCATAAATTGATTTGTAAGCAAGTAATAAATTAATTATATTAAAGATAACAACTATAACTTGACAGTTGCAATTTAATAGTGTATTCTTTAATAGAGAACATATGTTCTCTATTAAAGAATTTAGTAGGTGGTAATATGGCTCAGGTTTTAAAAGATGCACTAAGAAAAAAGATATTAGTTGCTGCTAAAAATGAGTTTTTGAAAAAAGGTATTGCTAATTCGTCTATGAGAGAAATTGCCCAAAAAGCAGAA
>CAYJGM010000177.1:0-1497 GCA_964369495.1 uncultured Bacteroides sp.
GCGGTTTTGCTACTTTTCACGCTGAAAAGTAGGGCGTTTCAATGAAACCAGCTTTAATAATTAATAACCGCCTAAAAACAAATTAATAACTTTTTATAAAATAAAACATTAGCCTATCACGCTGAAAAGTAGAAAGTTTCAATGAAACAAGCTTTAAAAATCAACAAGCACTTATAATAACAAATCACTAACTTTGTTTCGCTTAAAATAATTAGCGTTTTAACTACAGGTTATTTATATTAGCTTTGCTAATATAAATATTTTATCCAATGGCTTTCGGCTCGCCCTTTACAGGGCAACCGCCGAAAATGCCAATAAAAAACTGCGCAAGGTTTTACTTGCGCAGTTAGTGAATTTATACTAGATTGTATTATGCTAAACGTGCTTTAAAAGCTGCCAATTGGTTTTTAAGCTCTTGGGGCATACGTGTGCCAATTTCTTCGTAAAGTGCCTCAACGCCTTTAATATCTTCAAGCCATAGCTCTTTATCAATTTCAAGCAAGCCTTTAACTGTATCTAAAGTGATATCACTTAGGCCGCTGATGTCAATATCTTCTGCGTTTGGAACATAGCCAATAGCTGTTTTGTTAGCGTCAACTTTACCCTCGCAACGGTCTAGTATCCAAGTTAAAACGCGCATATTATCGCCAAATCCCGGCCAAATAAATTTGCCTTCGTCGTCTGTTCTAAACCAGTTTACGTTGAAGATTTTAGGTGCTTTGTCGCCAAGTTTTTCGCCCATATTAATCCAATGTGATAGATAATCGCCCATGTTGTAGCCTGTGAATGGGCGCATAGCCATTGGGTCGCGCCTTACAACGCCAACTGCGCTCATAGCTGCTGCTGTTGTTTCGCTAGCCATTGCACTACCAACATAAACGCCGTGGTTCCAATCGAATGATTGATATACAAGCGGTGCTGTTTTTGCACGGCGGCCGCCGAATACAATTGCGCTAACAGGAACACCGTTCGGGTTTTCCCAATCTTTGCTTAGGCAAGGGCAGTTTGCAGCAGGTGCTGTAAAGCGGCTGTTTGGATGAGCCATTTTTTTGCCGGCTGCCATTTCCTCTTTGCCGTTTACTTTATTGCCAAGCCAATCTGTTGCGTTTTCAGGTGGGTTTTTATCAAGGCCTTCCCACCAAACAGTGTTATCATCGTTATTAACAACAACGTTTGTAAAAATTGTGTTAGACATTGTGCTCATCAATGCGTTGTAGTTAGATTTATCGTTTGTGCCCGGAGCAACGCCAAAGAAACCGCTTTCGGGGTTAATTGCGTATAATTGGCCATCTTCGCCGATATGTAGCCATGCAATGTCATCGCCAACTGTCCAAACTTTGTAGCCTTCTTCTTTTAGGTATTCAGGCGGAATTAACATAGCAAGGTTTGTTTTGCCGCAAGCAGAGGGGAAAGCGCCACAAACATATTTAACTTCGCCTTGTGGGTTTTCAATGCCCAAAATTAGCATGTGCTCTGCCATCCAAGCCTCTTTATAAC
>CAYJGM010000178.1:0-1480 GCA_964369495.1 uncultured Bacteroides sp.
GCGATGGCAAAATTTATGATGCATTTAATAATATGCAAAGTATTTTACAAACTCGCGGTTATGTTATGCCTGAAGATATTCCAATGCCGCTTAAAGATGAATGTAAATTTCCTAAAAAATTAACCTCGGCACTTAGCACGGCATATAAAATGGGAAGCCAAAAACGCTTTGCCGCCGCCAGAAGCCGAACCACAAGAGCCGCATTAACAGAACAATATAACGCTATGGCTTGTGCACTTTCACAATTGGCAAATGAAATTTACAGAGAAGAAATGCCCGATAAACGCAAAGAAAATAAAATTGAAAAACTATTTTTATCTATGGGTATAGAGCCTATTGAAATTAATGTTTCAAGCGATTCATACGGTTGTTTACATGCTAGTATTCAACTGCAAGCAATGGTTTTTAATGAAAATGAACTTAATAATTTAACAAAGCAAATGTCGCACATATGTCGTTGCAACTTAAATAAACCTACATGCCAAAATATGTTTGCTTTTACAAATTTACAATTTAAACAACAACATTTATTTGTACCTGTTTTCGGTGCTTTTACATTGCCTGCACTTGCAAATGATGTTTCGGCCGATGTATGTAAAACTTTTACAGATTATAAAGGCTGTGCGCATGCAATATTGTGCGATGGCATGGGCACAGGCGAACAAGCCGCATTAGACGGTAATCTTGCGGCAATTTTAAGCGAAAAATTAATGCTTGCCGGTTTTGCCGCAAACGAAGCGGCACGTTTGGTTAATGTTGCGCTTTCGCTTAAAGGCGATGAAGACACAGGCACAACTTTAGATGCTTTTTCTGTTAATTTATACACAGGTAAGGCAAAAATATTTAAGGCGGGGGCATCGGCTTCATTTTTAATTAGGCAAAATGTTGTAACTGTTTTAGATGGAGAAAGTTTACCTATTGGAATTTTAGGAAAAGTAATGGGAAGAGCGAGCAGTATGCAATTACAAATTGGCGATGTTATTGTGCTTGTTAGCGATGGTGTAATGGCAATTGGCAAAAAAAGAATTTGCGCTTTGCTAAGTGCCGCCGAAAATATGCACCCTAAAATATTGGCTAAAAGGCTTGTGCAACAAGCGCGCTTAAATGCACAGCGCCCGGACGATATAACGGTAATTTGTATGCAACTTGAAAAAACAAACATATAGTTTAATTATGTTTATTTCAATAAAAATATTTACACTTTTAAATTTTGTTCATAAAATATTGATTGATTTATAGTTCATATCATAGTATTATATATTATGTATGATTAAATATTAATTGAACGGAGATTTAAATGGCTTTTTTAGATAAATTATTTGGCACATACTCACAAAAAGAACTAAATAAAATTCAGCCCTTGGCAGATAAAGTTTTGCAACTTGAAGATAAATTTACAAAGATGAGCAATAAAGAGCTTAAAAACATAACCCCTGAGTTAAAAAAACGCCTTGAAAACGGCGAAACATTCGACGATATA
>CAYJGM010000179.1:0-1426 GCA_964369495.1 uncultured Bacteroides sp.
GCGTGGGCACAGGTGTTTGCGCCGTGCCCGTAACGCTTACCGTTGCAATACTGCTTGTAATCGTTTTGCCCGTGCTTTTTTGCGTAATAACGCAGTAATAATACTGCACATACGGCTTGTCTGTCTGCAAGGCGGCGGTGCTGTCGGTTTTGTTTGTCATTGCAACGCCGTTATAGCCGTTTGTTAAGCTTGCATACCACTGATAAGAAAAAGCGCCCGTGCCGCTTGCCGCCACACTTAAGGTTACAGGTGTGCCCACGGCAACGCCAGTGCTTTTTGGCTGTTTTGTTATGGCAAAGCCGCTTTGTGCGCCGCCTGTGCCCGTTTGTGTAGCGTCTGCTGTACTATTTTCGTCGTCATTTGTGTCGCTGTCGCTATTGCTCCCACTCTGTGCGGTAGGTGCATCTTCTGCGCTGTCTGCCTGCTGTGTACCCTCGGCATTGCCGTCTGTATCGGTGGTACTACTTTGGGTATTATCGTCACTTTCGCCATCGGCGCCGCTTGCCGCCTGCTGTGAAGAATTATTTGCGGCAGGCTCACTTGTGGAGCCACAGCCCGTACAGCTGCAAGCCGCAAGCCCAAGGCATACCGCCAAGATAATTATTATACTTATTATGCGTTTTATCATCACATTCCCTCACTTAATAGCGTTTTTATATTTAAAATACTCAAAGTGCGCTAAATGTACACATGTATTTATACATTATAACAGAAAAGTGTCATTATTACAATGCAAAAAAGAAACATTACAAAACATCGCAAAAATGTAATGTTTTTACCCTTTATTGAATACCCTTTTTATCTATTAATATTCACAGTAGCAGTAGTTCCCTTTTTGTCAGTAGTAAATCTTCGCCGCCTTTTTCCTCTTTCACCTCTATTATAAACTCCCCACCGTACATGTGTTTGTTACTGTTTGCGGTTAGGTTAATCATCATCTGCACAAGCATTGCCATATGTAAAATAAGAAACAATATTTAACAAATCATTTACAACAATACGTTATATCAATGATTAGGAGCACAACATGCTAATTAACGACGGCTCATATTTTTAGATTATTGACAAAATTAAAACCCAAATACAAACAGCTAAGCACAAAGCTGTTTTATGCACAAATAAAGAGCTAATTTGCATTTATTGTAATATTGGCAAAAATATTAACGAAAACAGCACATGGGTATCAAGTTTACAGAAAATTTGTCAAAAGATATAAAACTTGAATTTCCGGGTAGTACTGGATATTCTGTGAGAAATCTTAAATATATGGCAAAGTTTTAAGCCGCATACAGCGATTTTACAATTTAAACTTGAGATGTTATGTTGTGGTTGAATTAATGGGGATAAGCGAGTATAAACTCACAAGTGTTATTCCAAATGAGCTAAAAAATACAATACCCTCAGCAGAAGACATAAAAAATCGTAT
>CAYJGM010000180.1:0-1419 GCA_964369495.1 uncultured Bacteroides sp.
ACAGAACTTTTACGGCGACCTGTGCCGTAATAATATGTTTTTGTCTCGTACATTTTTCATTTGCCTCCCGTTATAATGTGTAAACTTCAGGTTTTTGTGCTGCGTTCGAGTGCTCTGCGCCTTTATAAACGCGAAGACGCCTTAATGCGCTTGCACCCAAAGTATTGCCCGGCAACATGCCTTTAACGGCAAGTGTCATGGCTTTATCTGATTTTTCTGCCATTAATGTGCGATATTTAACGGCTTTCATGCCGCCTACCCAACCGCTATGGTGATAGTAGAATTTTTTGTCTAATTTTCCGCCGGTTAAAACGGCTTTATCGCAATTAATAATAATAACATGATCGCCGCAATCAACATTGGGTGTAAATGTTACTTTGTTTTTACCGCGCAACAAAACAGCGGCTTTAGCAGCGGTGCGGCCAAGCGGTTTGCCTGCAGCATCGATGATATACCACTTGCGTTCTACCTTGCCCGGTTTTGCAAGAGTTGTGCTCATTTTTTTCCTCCTAAAAGCGTTGTGCTTCAAACTGTGCCCAATACACGTAATTGTGCAAGGCGTAATAATGATTATAATGCATGTTTTGCGCATTGTCAATAGTTTTTTTGAATTTTTTAATTTGTGGTTTTATTGCTCTTGTTTTCTAGCTAATGCTCGCTAATGCTCTGTGATACTCACGTGCCAAATTTAATTTTAATTTGTAAAATAAAGGTAAATTTAATAAGTTAAAATGAAATTTTTGTTTTTTGGGTTTACCCCAACTATTGACAAAATGCCTTTTTTATTATATTAAAGTATATTGTAATTAAACCGTTTTAAACAATATAAAGCAAAATACAATAAAAGCTGTGGCAAATTTTGCCACAGCTTTTATATTGTAATGTGATATTATTTATAAAGTTCTGATAAACGTTGTAGATACTCGTGCCTGTCTTTTGCTTCGTTTGCTGCTTTTTCAAACAACATTTCTGCGCGCTCAGGGAACGAGCGAGCCAAGCGGTTATAACGTGTTTCGCTTGAGATAAACTCTTTATAATCTGTTGTTGGGGCTTTGCTGTCGATAGTGAAAGGGTTTTTGCCCTCGGCTTTTTTGCGTGGGTCGAAGCGGAACATATCCCAGTAACCTGCCTCAACGGCTTTTTTCATTTCAAGTTGGCAATTTGCCATGCCGCCTTTAATGCCGTGCATTTCGCAAGGTGAATAGCCGATGATAAGTGATGGGCCCGGATAGCTTTCTGCCTCTAAAATAGCGTCTAGCGTTTGTTTTTGGTTTGCGCCCATAGCAATTTGTGCAACATATACATAGCCGTAGCTCATTGCAATTTCAGATAGGCTTTTTTTGCCGATTGCCTTACCTGCCGCCGCAAATTGTGCAACTTGGCCAATTTGGCTGGCTTTAGATGCTTGGCCGCCTGTGT
>CAYJGM010000181.1:0-1413 GCA_964369495.1 uncultured Bacteroides sp.
ACTTATGATTTTTGATAATTATAAAGGCGGCGAAGAAATAATGTGGCTTGCCGAAGACGTTATTTCACACGAGGACAACAAAACACTAACTGTAAAAGTTCGCGAGGGAATTAAATGGAGCGACGGCGAAGACTTTAACGCAGACGATGTTGTTTTTTCTTTTACTTATTCAAAAGATTACCCTGACATTGACAGAACAGGCGACTGGACATCTGAGAGCGGTGCCGGTAAAATTGAAAGCGTAACAAAAGTTGACGACTACACTGTTGATATTGTTATGACAGAGGAAAACCGTTTCCATAGAAACACAGTTTTTACAAATAAATGGATGATACCGGAGCACGTATGGAGCGAAGTAACAGACCCTGCCACATTTGTTTACGATACCGCTTCAATAGTTGTAACAGGCGCTTTCAGCGAAGTAATATCTTTTGCGCCAGAGATGATTGTTTTAGGCAGAAACCCCAACTACTGGCAAGGTGAAGATTTACAAGTTGACGAATTAAGATGCCCACAGTTTAACTCAAATGATGCAGCGCTTACACTTTTACAAACAGGCAGTGTAGACTGGGCGCATATCATGATTCCGAACATTGAAGATACTTACGTTCAAGGCGACGCTAACAAAAAATACTGGTACGGCATGAATGACGGCGTAAGGCTATCTATGAACTATATGACAACTAACGAGGGTAACCTTGAAGCATTTAACGACCCTGACTTCAAACGTGCACTTTCAATGGCTGTCGACAGAACAGGCATTATCGATTCAGCGGTATTTGGCTATCTTGAAGACACAGTGCCACCGAACACCGGCTTACCACCACAACTTATGCAATATGCAGACGAAACAGCACAAGCAGAAATGGCAAAATACACAACATACGACATAGACGCAGCTAAAGCACTTTTAGAAGAAGCAGGCTATGTAGACACAAACGGCGACGGATTTGTTGAAACACCCACAGGCAAAGAAATTAAATTTGATATCATCTCTCCGGCAGGTTGGGGCGACTGGAACGACGGCGCTCAAATATCCTCAGAAGGCATGCAAGCTATCGGCGTAAACGCAACTTCAACTCCAATTGAACTTTCAATGGTTACACAAGTTTGGGAAACAGGCGCTTGGGATATGCTTTATACAGCAAACGGCCAAGCAAGCGATATTTACAGATTCTATTGGGATACAATCGGCGATTCAAGCAGAGCATTAACATCAACATGGTGGAGCGTTTGCCAAACAAACTATATTAACGAAGAAGTGAACGCACTTGTTGCACAATTGCCCACAGCTGAAAGTGAAGAGGCTGTTATTGAAATTACATCTCAAATTGAGCAACACTTTGCAGAAAATATGATAAACATTCCTGTTCTTTACAACGGAAACTGGTTTGTTTACAGCGACGCAAGGTT
>CAYJGM010000182.1:0-1371 GCA_964369495.1 uncultured Bacteroides sp.
AATCTCGAAATGGTTATCGTACTCTTTTGTAACAAGGCTTACAGTGCCACCATGTTCTTTTGGAAACAAGCCATGATTTACTGCATTTTCCACCATAAGCTGAACAGATAGCGATGGGATCATAAAATTTGTGCTTTCAATGTCATACTTTATATTCAGCTTTTCACCAAAACGCATTTTTTCAAGGGATAAATAAGTTTCAATATGCTTTAGTTCTTTATCAAAAGGTACGGGTACAATTCGATTGATGGAGTCTAAGTTTTCACGCATATATTCAGCAAAATCGCCTATGGACTTTTGCACTATCTGTGGGTTTTGGTCGCACAAATGGTATATGGCATTGAGGGAGTTATATAAAAAATGCGGCTGAATTTGTGACATCATAATGGCAACCTTATTGTCCATCATTTCTTTTTCCTGCAAGGCAAGCTGCCTGCCTCTATCCATGTGAACTGTGATGTAAACCGACATCATACCGAGAATTGTGCCGAGATTTACAAAGTTAAATTCTGTATCCACAATCACTTGTAAAAATGCACCTATAATTGGTGCAACTAAATATCCTTGCAAAAACCAAAATTCACGTTTTGTAAACCCTTGTTTGCATTTGATTATAACACAATACAATAGCCCTATTGCTACAACAAATAGCCCGTTATATATATTAATCAGTGGCCCTTCTTGATATTTACCATCTACAAAAGTAAATACCAAAGGATAAAACATAGATGCAATTGCCAGCGGCAAAATTGATAGAGCGAAAACCTTAATTGCTATAATGAACTTTTTGGGCAAAAGGCTTTTATCGCGCACAATCTCTTTGATATACTCTATACAAAGTATCAAAACAGGAATAGGCAGGGCAAATTCACCCATAGTGCAAACGATATTAAGGCTTGTGAAGAGAGCGTATTGGCTAAAAACCAGCCTACAAATGGTTAATATCACCTTTAAACCAATAAGGCGAAAGATGATGCTCATAATTTTACTTGCTTTGTCTTGAAGGCTATTATCATATCGATTGCTGAGTAATATCATTGCTATAATCAGTAAATATATAACTTGAATTAAAATATGTAATTCCGAAACGCTTGTTATTGCCATTCTATCTCCCCCATTCGCCATCTTATCTCTTTAGCTAAACCGATAAATTTAATCCGTATTCACAAACAAGGCTAATCTACTTCACAGTATACCATAGATTATAGAATAAATCAGTAGCCGATTTCAGAGCGAAAACATGATGCAATTGTTGAAGAGAATTAAAGCGGAACTTTGCCCGAAAATAAAACCGGTTTTTGGGGGTTTATCACATTAAAAAACGACATAAAAAAACAGGCCTTTTTCCGTAGAAAAAAGCCCGTAAACACC
>CAYJGM010000183.1:0-1358 GCA_964369495.1 uncultured Bacteroides sp.
GAAAGTAGCATAGAAAGCAAACCTTCGCGGCTTGGCAAATTTGCAATTGATGCAACTTCCCCGGCGCTCATAACATTCTCGTCCATAAAACCGGCTTTAATTGTAAATGCACCTTTGCTTTTTTCTGCATATTTGTTCAAAATTCTAGCTGCAGCAATTTGATCTTCTTTAGATAGTGCAAGAGCGGTAGAACCCACCATGTGCTCTGTCATACCTTCAAGTTTTGTGCCTTTAACAGCTAAACGAAGCATTGTGTTTTTTACAACTGAATATTCAATGCCCGCCTCGCGAAGCTCTGCACGTAGTTTAGTATCATTCGCAACGCTAATGCCTTTATAATCAACAATAACACCTGCTACACTGCCTTCAAGTTTTTCACGCAATTCAGAAACATATTTTTGTTTAACGCTTAAAATTTTCTCACTTGGCAATATTTTCACCTCGTTTCAATAAATAAAATAAATATAAAAGGCCTCTTTCCCAAACGAGAAAGAGGCGAAATAACGTAAAACGCAATTAAACGCAAGTTTCTCGGTAGGGGGGCAAGCGCCCGTTATGCAAATGCACCTACTGTCTTTAAAACAGCTTTTGTATTATAGCATATTAAAAATGCTTTGTCAAACCCTGCAATTAAACGCCGAATTTTGCACTGTTAAGCTTAATTCCCGGGCCCATTGTAGATGCCACGGCAACACTTTTAATGTATTGGCCTTTTGCGGCAGAGGGTTTTGCCTTAACAATTGCTTCCATAACAACCTTAACGTTTTCGTCTAATTTTGTTGCACCAAAAGATGCTTTGCCAACAGGCACATGAATAATATTAGCTTTATCTAAGCGATATTCAATTTTACCTGCTTTTGCCTCGGCAACTGCACGGCCAACATCGGGTGTAACTGTGCCGGCTTTTGGGTTTGGCATTAAACCACGAGGGCCTAAAACTTTACCTAAACGGCCAACAAGACCCATCATATCAGGTGTTGTTACCAATACGTCAAAATCTGTAAAACCTTCGTTTTGAATTTTTGCTACTAAATCTGCATCGCCAACAAGCATTGCGCCTGCTTCTTCGGCAGCTTTAGCGCCATCGCCTTTTGCAATTGCAACAACGCGAACATCTTTGCCTGTACCATGTGGTAAAACAACCGCGCCGCGAACTTGTTGGTCTGCATGGCGGCTATCTACGCCCAAACGAACGTGCAATTCCACCGTTTCGTCAAATTTAGCTTTTGCTGTTTGGCAGCAAATCTCTAAAGCTTCTGTGCTATCGTATAATTTTGTGCGGTCAACCAGCTTTTTGCTGTCAACATATTTCTTACCCTGTTTCATAAATAACCTCCTGTGGTAAAATCGGAAATTTC
>CAYJGM010000184.1:0-427 GCA_964369495.1 uncultured Bacteroides sp.
CATGTAATGCAAAAGCTCGTCTGCAATTGATTTAACCGCCACAACTTCTTTTTCTGCAATGCACGGCAAATTATTGTCGAATGTACATCCATCAACAATATCTTTTGCGGCCTTTTTCAAATCGGCTGTTTCGTCCACCAAAACAGGGGGGTTGCCTGCACCTGCGCCTATGCCCCTTTTGCCGCTAGACAGCACCGCCGTTACTACGCCGGGGCCGCCTGTTGCCACAATTAAATTAATTTGCGGTGCTTTCATCATCGCGTTGCTGCTCTCAAGTGTTGGCTCTTTAACGCTGTTTGCTATGTTGCCGGGGCCGCCCACTTCAAGCGATGCCTCGTTTATAAGCCTTATTGCAAAAAGCGAAGTTTGCACGGCGGCAGGGTGAGGGTTAAAAACCACAGTATTGCCTGCGGCTATCATGCCAATT
>CAYJGM010000184.1:437-1345 GCA_964369495.1 uncultured Bacteroides sp.
TGGGTTTGTGCACGGTGTTATTGCACCCACAACGCCAAAAGGCCCCATTTCAACTAAAGTTAAACCGCCATCGCCAGACCATGCTGTTGTTTTAATATCCTCTGTTCCCGGCGTTTTTTGTGCAACAAGCTCGTGCTTTGCAATTTTGTGCACCACATTGCCCATGCCTGTTTCATTAACTGCCATCTCGGCAAGTTTCTGCGCATTTTCCACAGTTTTTCTTCTAATGCAAGCAATAATCTCTTCGCGTTTTTTTAATGATAAAGTTTTTATAATTTTTTGCGCTTTTTCGGCCGCTTTAATAGCCGTTTGCATATCATCAAAAACGCCGTATTCACTGCCGCCGTTTTGAACATTACCGCTTGCCGTGTCCATTTGCGCAATAACTTTTTTAACGATGTCTTGCACAAACGTTTCGTTTAATGCCATTTAGAAACCACCTTTTTCAAGTATGTTATTTAGATAGTGTTGACATGAGTTGAAGCGAGCAAATTTTGAGCATTTTTTTGCTTTACAAGTAGGAAAAATGAAACACTCCTTGGTGGAATGTAAATTTTAACAACGCCGTATAGCGGAAAAATTGCCAAAATTGGCCGTCTTAACACTCGTAGCAACACTATCCTAGTTGTTCTAAAACTTTTTTTGTAATAGCCGCTACTAAATCTTGCGAAACATCGCTTTTTTCAGTTGCCACACAGCCTACCCTGTTTGAGCATGGTATTGTTTTGTTTTGGCACAAATCTGCAGGATGTTTGCCCGGTATTTTCATCTGGCGCCTTACAGCGTAAAGTTTTTCTATATTATTTTTATCGAACTCTTTTGGCCCACCAAGCATTTTCGATTTATACAAAAGCTCTGCATAAAACTCAACGCTCTCCATTTTGTGGTATGCAGAAAGCAAATCATAG
>CAYJGM010000185.1:0-1162 GCA_964369495.1 uncultured Bacteroides sp.
ATGGAAACAGGCGCAACTGGACGGTGTAAACGCAGAGCATCTTATAGCGCAAAGGCTCGGATATCACCTATTTTTAACCAAGATAACAGCAAAAAATTCACCGTGGTATATCCTTAAACAGTATATCGATATTGAAATACAGCTTAAAAACATTGGATATGCAACGTTGCCCGATGATTTTAAAGTTTATCTACAACTAAACGAAAATGATAAGGTGTTATTTAGCCAACAGATTGAAATTGCACAGATTAATAATATCTGTAATGGCGAAAGTGCGTCAGGGGTACTGCGAATTCCAATTGAGATGTACGATGATGACCTTCGCATTTTTACGCTATATCTAATTATTGTAAACCCTTTGAATGCAGATAATGACAGGTATTTTGTGCAGTTAGATAATGTTGGTGTGGCGTTTCAAAATGGAGCAAATGAGGTTTTGAAGATAGCATTTGACCAACAAAGTAAGACGGAACGATATAAAATTATACACCCGGTTTTGGGGTAATAAAGCCTGCCTACTCAAATTCTATAAATAACACTCTTTTTGGTGGATACCACTTTGATAAAATAAGGAATGGTATAGAGTAAAAGCAAAATAAATTCAAGCTGAAGATGTTAGGTTTAACCCGATGTTAAATTAAGAAAAACAAGTCGGTGCCTTTTTGCGCAAATACAGGCGACAGAAATATTTCAAACGGACGATACCACGTTAGAGATAATTCAAACCGACACAAAGCCAAAAAGTGTACATCCAGTTCACAAAATCTTGACAAATCTTTTATTTTGTAATATATTAATCACAGGAAAATATTTCCTACAAACTTATTTTTAAAAACTGAATATGTAATAACCTCACATAGCAAAGATTAAACATAATTTTTTTAAGACCATTACATAGCAAGGTTAAGCAAACCATGAGATACAGATATTTAATGTATCGCTTTTGTGTTTACTTAACTTTGGTATGTAAGGTCTTTTTTGTTTTCCGAAAGTAATTCATTTACATAGCACAACCGGTGCAAGAAGGAGGATAGTGTGACATGTCATTACAGCAAATATTATTCTATGCTTTTCTATACTTTCCCCATAACACAAAAAACGATTTTATCCGTCTGTGGGATTTCATGTGGTCAAGTGCCAAAACCCACGCTAATAAACAAAA
>CAYJGM010000186.1:0-1159 GCA_964369495.1 uncultured Bacteroides sp.
TTGCCTCTGAAGTAATTTCAACTTATGAATTTAAGCAAGGTGTTCTTGATGCACAATTCAGCTATTCTGCCGCCATAGGGCTTTTTAATGCGATAATAAATTTAATTATACTTTTAACCGTAAACTACCTTGCAAAAAAATACTCCGAAACTTCTATATTGTAAAAGGAGGTAAATATAATGATAAAAGCAAATATTAACACAATAAAAGAATCCAAAGACGATAAAGTTTTCAACTTTTTTAACATGATGTTTTTAGTAATTGCATGTCTAATAGTTTTGTATCCACTTTATTTTATTATTATAGCTTCAATAAGTGACCCAAACGCAGTATACGAAGGTAATGTTATATGGTTACCGCAAAACCCAAGCCTTGATGGTTATAATGAGCTATTTAAAGACAGCAGTATTTGGACAGGATATTTAAACACAATTATTTACACAGTATCAGGAACTATAATAAGTGTGTTTTGCACAATCTGCGGTGCATATGCGCTTTCAAGAAAAACATTGCCTTTTGGAAAACTGCTTATGTTCATGATAACTTTTACCATGTTTTTTTCAGGCGGACTTATTCCCACATATTTAACCGTTCAACAGCTTGGAATGTTAGATAGTATTTGGGCAATAATTATTCCAACAGCAATAGGCCCTTGGTTTTTCATTATAGCACGCACGTTTTTTCAAACGTCAATTCCAAACGAACTTTATGAAGCGGCACATATCGACGGCTGCAGCGAATTTAAATTATACACAAAAATTGTTTTGCCGCTTTCAACCACTATTATAGCAGTTATGGTTTTATTTTACGGTGTTAATATGTGGAACTCGTATTTCTTACCTATGATATATCTTTCAGAAGAAAGCATGTTCCCATTACAACTTGTTTTACGTAATTTACTTATTCAAAACGAACTAAGCGCTTCTATGATGACAGGAGATGCAACTTCTTTTGTAGAACAACAACGTGTGGCAGACCAAATTAAATATGGTGCAATTATTGTTTCCACATTGCCTGTTCTTGTAATTTACCCCTTTGTTCAAAAACATTTTGCAAAAGGTGTTTTAGTTGGCTCTGTAAAAGGCTAATTAAATATATAATTTAAATTTAAGGAGAATTAATATGAAAAAGGTAATCGCTTTATGTTTAACACTTGCAA
>CAYJGM010000187.1:0-1132 GCA_964369495.1 uncultured Bacteroides sp.
CCGTCGCCGCCGAAAATCCATACAGATTTTTTAGCAAGGTATTGTTTTTTGCTAACAATTTCTTTGCAAAGCTCTTCTTGTGGGTTTGCGCCGATAGCGGCTACTAATGCGTCGCTTGCGGCAAGGTTTGCGTTGCCGTCTGCAATTGTTGCAACATACTCTTGTGCTGCTGCTTTAACTTTGGCATCGCTTGCTGTGTTTGCAAGCTCTTTAACTTTTTCAATTAAAGCATCACGCAAAGCTTTTTGGCCTAAATACATGCCAAAGCCGTGTTCTGCATTATCTTCAAACAAGCTGTTTGCCCAAGCGGGGCCACGGCCTGTTGCTTTGTGCCTTGTGTATGGGCTTGCCGCTGCCGGGCCGCCCCAAATTGAAGAACAACCTGTTGCGTTGGAAATAAACATTCTTTCGCCGAAAAGTTGTGTGATTAAGCGTGCATAGCTTGTTTCCGCACAACCTGCGCAAGAGCCCGAGAACTCTAATAGCGGTTGGTTAAATTGGCTACCCTTAACCGTTGTTTCTGCCATCATGTTTGGTTTTTTGCCAATGTTATCTGTGCAATAGCCAAATACATCTTGTTCGTGTAATTGTGTTTCTTGGCCAACCATTTCAAGTGCTTGCACAGGGCAAACTTGTGCGCAAACGCCACAGCCCATGCAATCTAAAGGTGAAATGGCAAGAGCAAATTCGTAATCTTCACAGCCTTTGCCGTTCATTTTCTTAGATTTAATGCAAGCCGGCGCTTTTGCTTTTTCGTCTTGCGTTAAAGCGTAAGGGCGAATTGTTGCGTGCGGGCAAACATATGCACATTGGTTACATTGAATACATTTGTCAACTTTCCAATCGGGCACGCTAACAGCAACGCCGCGTTTTTCGTATTCCGAAGCACCTTGAGAGAATTCACCGTCAACATGGTCTACAAAAGCTGAAACAGGTAAGCTATCACCGATGTTTTTAGCGATAGGATCTAATAAATTTTCAACCATTTTAACTGTTTTTGCATCGCCTTTTAGCGCTTTTTTGCTGTTTTGGTCTTGTGCTGTTTTCCAATCTTCGGGCACATCAATTTTTACATATGCGTCAAAGCCGGCATCAATTGCTTTGTAGTTCATTTCAACAATGGCATCGCCTT
>CAYJGM010000188.1:0-1063 GCA_964369495.1 uncultured Bacteroides sp.
GAGCTTTTAACGCCCATAGAATTTGAGCAAAACAGTGATAAAGTGCAGGTTGGCTCGCCAAAAGAGTCGCCTGTGAATACTTCTAAAATAACACTTATAATGCCTGATAACAGGCCATATACAATAATGGGTACAAGCTTTGATTTTGCTGAGCGTATTTATATTAATGGTGAACTGATGGGCGAAATTGGAACTGTAGCAACAGATGAAATCACGTCAGAGCCCGGCTATGAATATTTGAAATTTACTGTAACACCGAAAGACAAAACTATAGAAATTGTGCGTCAAAGCAACAATTTTGTGCATAGAGATAATGGAGTTGCTTCACACATTTTAATAGGCGAGCAAGAAAAGTTAAACGCAATATATGCAAAAGAATATGGCATTACAGGTGTTATAATAGGGCTGTTTTTTGCAATTGCAATGACACATATGTTTATGTTTTATATTTTTAAAAAACACATGGTTCACCTTTATTTTGCCGTGCTTTCATTAACATGGGGGCTGCGCATGGGTGTTACCGGCGTGAAAGTTTTTGCAGAGTGGTTTAACGTTTTACCGTGGGAAGTAATGTTTAGGTTAGAGTACATATCGGTGCCTGTAACATGCGCTATGATATTGCTTGTAACTGATGAAATTTATAAAAATGCGCTGCCGAAAATTTTCTTACGCACTTTTACATATGGGTTTTTGCTATATGCCGTGTGCTGTTTGTTTGTTCCCACGTTGCCGCTGTCTTACAGTATGATAGGCGTGCAAGCGGCTTTAATATTAGCGAGCATTTTGCTAACCGTTTTTGTTGTAATTAAGGCTATTGCTTTAATCCGCTCAAAACAAATGCTTTTAAAACATACTGTTTACTTAATAAGTATAATACCGTTCGTTTTTGCCGCTGTGCACGATGCACTTTATTACAATGCAATTTTAATTTTCGGTGTAAGTGTTATTCTTATCGACCTTTCCCTGATGGTTTTAGTAGATACTCAAACGGCTGTTATTTATTTTGATACATCACATCGAATAATTACGGCGTATAAAGAAAAAGAGCGAATTAGCATAGAGG
>CAYJGM010000189.1:0-1029 GCA_964369495.1 uncultured Bacteroides sp.
ATCATAGCTACTCGGGCTTGCTTTTTTTCGCTACACCCTTTCTATTTTGCATTACTACCTCATCCACATCAATCCCAAGTTCAAATTGTTTAAGCGTTACATTTAGCTCAATGTTAAGCTTATAATCTCTGTTTACTGTCACTCTTTTAATAAGCCTATTGGCAATCATCTTTTTTATCTCGTTGCTACTACTGTCAAATATCTCTGCCCAGTGCAAAACCTGTGTATAGTCGTATTTCACGCTTTGCACTTTTGTGTTAATTTCATCAAGCTGTGTTTGTAAGCTTTGCATTTTTTGCTGTTCTGACAACATATTTACTTTTGCTGTTTCAACTAATTCAGACAGTATCTCTACCGAAAAACTGCTGTTGCCTGACACAGCTTTTACAACCTCGGCTTTTAACCTTTCGTATTCTACACTTGCCTTATTGTAAGCTTTTGTTGCCAGTTTTATTTGCTTTTGTATTTCAACTATTGAGCTTTGTTCTATTTTTAGCAGTATATCACTTTTATTTATCGCCCTCATCTTATCAAAAATCTTGCGCAATATCTCGGTTACAATGCCGTCTAAAATAGACATTGTATAACCTGTCTGCCCATTGCACTCTTTGCGGTGGCGAGTTTTGTTGTAGCACACGTAACGCACTCGCCTTGAGAAAACATCATCTCCGCTCGCATTGGTGCGCTTTGTTCCGCTTGTTGTTAATGTCAGCCTGCCACCGCAGTGCCCGCAAAACACATTGCCTGACAGCAAAGACTGTCCACTCACATTGCGTGGTACATAGCGCTTTTCGTTAAATTCGTTTATACGCTCTTGCATTAAGTTTCGCGCTTTTTCAAATATATCTAATTCAATTATTTGTAGTTCTTCAAACATTTCAGATTTACTGTCGCCACTTCGTAGCACACCAATGTACGTTATATTGTGCAGTATATGCCCAATGGTAGCCTCATGCCAGTTAGCACCTTTTCTCGTTTTTATGCCTTTATTATTGAGTATATTTGCAATCTTACACCTTCCAAATCCCG
>CAYJGM010000190.1:0-1028 GCA_964369495.1 uncultured Bacteroides sp.
GTTTTTGGGCTTTTGGCTAAATAAAAAACGGGTTCGTATTATTCCCTAACGGCTATGCTGTTGCTTTTTATAAACAAAAAGCTATTAATATAATTTTGCAAAAATAAAATTTATATGTTAAAATTATATAAAAAAAGGAGCATATTATGCAGTGGACAGATATACAAATTGCAGTAGAGGCAAAGCACACACAAGTTGCGCAAGATGTTGCGCTTAGCGTTTCAAACAGCGGCATTTATGTGGAAGACCAAATGCTTGAAGAGCTTGAGCTTTTAAAAAGCACAGAGCAGGATATCCACCACGATGTTTTAAATTTAAAAGCGCGCACGCACGCAACAGTGCACATATATATAAACGAATGTGATGATGCAAACGAGATAATGCAAATTTTACACGAGAGAATGAAAAACACGAATTTGCCTTATATTATTACAGATAAAAGCGTTAAGCAAGAAGATTGGCAAGAGTGCTGGAAAGCTTATTACAAGCCGATAGACATAGCAAAGCGCCTTGCGATAGTGCCAAGTTGGCTAAAATATGAAACAGACCGCATTAAAATTAATATGGACCCCGGCATGGCTTTTGGAACAGGCTCGCACGAAACAACATCGCTTTGCCTTGAACAATTAGACAGCATGATAAAAGGCGGCGAGCGTGTTTTGGATATTGGAACGGGCAGCGGAATTTTAGCAATAAGCGCAATAAAATTGGGTGCATCATCTGCACAGGGAATTGATATCGACCCTATGTGCGTAAAAGTTGCAAATGAAAATGCCGCTTTAAACGATGTAAGCGGCAAATTTAGCGTGCAAATAGGCGATTTATCGCAAAAAGCAAGCGGTAAATATGATATTATATGCGCAAATATTGTGGCAAGTGCAATAATAAAGCTAGCGCCCTTTGTGCCGCCGCTTTTAGCCGAAAACGGCGTTTTTATTGCAAGCGGAATTATTGAAGAGCGCTGTGAAGAAGTTGTAAGCGCAATTGAAAAAACAGGCTTAAAAGTAAAGCAAACGTTTAAATTAAAC